>SHUI01000286.1 GCA_009697455.1 Bryobacterales bacterium | reverse complement strand
GGAACTGGAGAAAATGCGGCGCACTGCCGCCAAAGTAATTCCGTCGGCGCCCCATGAGGTGCTGTTGGTGCTTGATGCCGTTACCGGACAGAACGGGCTTGAACAGGCCCGGCGCTTTACGGAAACGGCGGGCGTCACCGGAATCGTGCTGACGAAGCTTGACGGCACGGCTAAGGGGGGAGTGGTGGTCGCGATCGCGCGTGAACTGAACCTTCCCATCCGCTATGTGGGCGTCGGAGAGCAGGCAGACGATCTGATTCCGTTCGATCCGGAAAAATTCATCGCATCGCTCTTCGAGGGTTCCTCCGCGTGAGCCTCGGCGCGGCCGACAGCGGCCACTTGCGGGAAGCCCTCGACCTTGCACGGCAAAGCCGGGCGCGGACCAGCCCGAATCCGGCTGTTGGCGCGGTGATCGTGCGCGACGGCGAAATAGCCGGGCGTGGGTTCCATACATGGGAAGGCGTCAAACACGCCGAGACGCTCGCGCTTGAGCAGGCGGGTGAACGCGCGCGTGGAGCGACGCTCTATATCAATCTGGAGCCGTGTTCGCATCAGGGCCGCACCGGACCGTGCGCCGATGCGTTGATCGCGGCCGGCGTGCGGCGGGTAGTCGCGGCAATGGAGGACCCGAACCCGATGGTTCGGGGCGAAGGCTTTCGAAAGCTCCGCGCGGCGGGAATCGAGACCGAAATCGCTTCCGGGTTCGCGGCCGAAGCGGGTTTGATCAACGAACCGTTTATCCACTTCATGCGCGCTGGGCGGCCTCTTGTGACGCTCAAGACCGCGCTCACGCTCGACGGAAAAATCGCCGCGCCCGACGACAACCGGGGTTGGATCACAAGCGAGCGGGCGCGCCTTCACGTTCAGCAGATCCGGCACGAGTCCGACGCGATTCTCACCGGCATCGGCACCGTGCTTGCCGACGACTGCCTTCTCACCGACCGCACCGGACTGCCTCGCAGCCGCCCGCTGTTGCGCATCGTACTCGATTCGCAGCTTCGCATTCCGCTCGATTCGAAAATCGTGACGAGCGCGGCAGAGTGCGGGGATCTCCTGGTGGTGGCGACTTCGGCGGCCTCAAGTGAACGAAGAAGAGCGCTCGAGGCGCGCGGCGCGACGGTCCTGGTCTGTGACGGGCCGGGTGGGCGGGCGGATTTTGCCACCGCCGTCGAGTGGCTGGCCGCGCGGAAGTATCTCTCGCTCATGATCGAAGCGGGGAGTAAGGTCAACTGGGCTGCCTTTGAGGCGGGCGTGGTGGACAAGATTTTCTTCTATTTCGGCGCGAAAATACTGGGCGGCGTCGAGTCGCTTCCCGTGGCCGGGGGCGTGGGCAAACGGCGGCGCATGGATGCGATTCAGGTGGAGCGGATACGAATTCACCCGATCGAACCGGACGAGTTTGCGGTGGAGGGCTATGTTCACCGGGATTATTGAAGAGTTGGGTGCGGTGGAGGGGCTCGAACCGCGTGGCACTGGAGCGCGGCTTCGCGTGCGCTGCGCGGGCGTGCTGGCGGACGCGGCGGAGGGCGCGAGCATCGCCGTCAACGGCGTTTGCCTGACAGCAGTTGATTTGCGGACTGATGGATTTGCGGCGGACCTTGCGCCTGAGACCTTGAAGCGGACGAATCTCGGAGACCTGCGTCACGGTTCGAGGGTTAACCTGGAACGGCCGGTGCGCGTTGGCGGGAGACTTGACGGCCACGTGGTGCAAGGTCATGTGGACGCCACCGGGTCGCTTGTGTCGCTTGCCGCTCTGGGGGATGGAAACTGGTGGCTGCGCGTACGTGTCCCGGCTGACGTGGAACGTTATCTGGTGTTTAAAGGATCGGTCGCAATCGACGGCATCAGCCTCACGATTGCCGCGCTGAATGGCGGCCTGCTTGAAGCGGCCATCATTCCGCACACCTACGAAAACACGTCTCTCGGAACCCACAGGCCTGGCTGCCGGGTGAACATCGAATGCGACATTCTGGCGAAGTACGTGGAGAAGTTAATAGGGGCGGGCCGGGAGAAGCGGGGACTAACGATGGAACAGTTGCAGAGCATGGATATTCAGGCGGGCCGATGAGCGGACGGGTCGCATTTGTGACGGGAGGAAGCCGCGGGATCGGCCGTGCGTGCGCACTTGCGCTTTCCGCCGCCGGTGCCCGCGTGGTTGTCGCCGCGCGCAATCGCGAGAAACTTGAAGAGGTGGCCGCGGAGATTCGCGCGGGCGGCGGCGAGGCGTTCGCGGTTGAGATCGATCTCTCCTCCACGGATTCGATCAAGGCCGCCTTCGCCTCCGCGTCGAAGGATTTCGGAGCGATCGGAATTCTGGTCAACAACGCCGGCGTGACGCGCGACAACCTCGCGTTACGCATGAAGAGGATCGATTGGGACGCGGTGCTCGAAACCAATCTCACCGGCGCGTTCACCTGTATCCAGCAGGTTCTTCAAGGCATGATGCGCGAGCGGTGGGGCCGGATTATCAACATTTCCTCGGTGGTCGGTGAATCGGGAAACGCGGGGCAGGTCAACTACGCGGCATCGAAAGCGGGATTGATCGGGCTCACGAAATCGCTCGCGCAGGAGATGGCGAGCCGAAACGTCACCGTGAACGCCGTGACGCCGGGCTTCATCGAGACGGACATGACGAACGTGCTCACGCCTGAAGTGCGCGAGAAGGTTCTCGCGGGCATTCCGCTCAGGCGTTTCGGAAAAGCCGGGGATGTCGCCGCGGCCGTCCGTTTTCTGGCGAGCGAGGAGGCCGGCTACATTACCGGCCACGTGCTTTCCGTAAACGGCGGCATGTACATGTAGAATATTTGAGACCCATGTCTTCGAAACCGCCGGCGGTTATTCCTTCCATTAATCCACGTTTCGCCTGTTTTCGGATGTCCGTACGTCAGTCCGCCATTCATCGCTACGGCGTCTATGCCGAAGAGCGGATACCGGAACGCCGAAAAGTAATTGAATATACGGGCGAGAGAATCAGCCGGCGGGAAACGCGGCGGCGCTGCGACGCGGAGATCGATCTCAACTATTTATTCACGGTGGACAATTACTGGACCCTCGATGGATCGAAAGGCGGAAGCGGTGCCGAGTACATTAATCACTGCTGCGATCCCAACCTGCTCACGTCGATCGTCAAGGGCCACATCCTCTACATGAGCAAGCGCGTCATCGAAGCGGGCGAGGAACTGACGGTCGATTACCACTTCCCGAAAAACGTGGAGAAGGTCGTCTGCAAATGCGGTTCGGCAAAGTGCCGCGGCACCATTAATCTGCTGAAGTAGAGCGCCCTCAGTGAAGTTTCGGCCACAGCGACGCCATTTTCGCCCCGGGTAACGGGAGTCCCAGAATTTCGGCGAACGTAGGGCCAAGCTCCAGCATGGAAACTTCGCCGAGCTTGCCGCGCTTCACGCCCGGGCCCCACAGAAGGAACGAGGCGCGGTAATTGGCGCGCGTTGGCCACAGTCCGTGAGTGCCGGTGTGATTGCCCTCCGAGATCGGAGCCCCGTCCTGGGCCGCGGCGGCAACGTGACCGGCGGACGGCTCGAAGGCTGCAATCCAGTCCTTGAGCATGGGCGCCATCTTGCGCACTTCCGCCATTGGAACTTCTCTCGCGATTACGCTCGAGGGTTTTCCGGCGAGCGTCCGAAAATGCGCGGCGGCCCGTGCGTCCTTGACGCCGATCAGACCGTTGCTGACCACCGCTTCGGCAGGAAGACTCGCGGCTTTCAGCATTGCGTTGGGACGCACGACTTTATCGATGTTCTCGAAGCCGTGATCCGATACGACCGCGACGATGGTTCCGGCGGGCAGCTTCTCAAGAGCCTGTCCGATGAGCCTGTCCTGATTCTCCAAGACCTTGTGCGCGGCGGCCGTGAACGCGCCTTTCTCGTGCGCTTCGCTGTCGAGGTCGGCGATGTGCACGAGCGTTAGATCCGGCCGCTCGAATTCGAGTAGATAACGGACGGCGAGGATTCCGGCTTCGTCATCCCAAAGGTCGCGCTTGAATTTCGGATACACCTTGGCGACCTTATCCAACAGGCCCGGCGTCGAGCGCTCAGCGATCGGCGCGAATTCGATTTCATGTTCGGAGCGCTTTACCCAGAACTCCGGAAAATTGAAATCCACTGTCGCGCCCACGGTCACGGGCCAATAGACGGTAGCGGTCTTGAGCCCCTTGTCATGCGCGATCTTCCAAAGCGTTGGCGCTTTGAGGAAACTGGTGAACCACCAGCGCTGTCCCGGCTGACCGGGCTGGTCGTTGGTCAGGATTCCGTGCTCTTCTGAAGGAACGCCGCTAATGATGGTCGTATGGGAGGGCCATGTGACCGTGGGCACGATCCCCACGACGCCCTGCGCCGTGGTACCCTCCGCCATCAGGCGCCGCAGCGTGGGAATCTTCAGCCCGAGCCGGTCGGCGTCTTTGAGGTAGCGCGTATCCATCCCGTCAACCGAGATCACGAGCAACTTGCGCTGCTGCGCAAGGCTGGACTCGGAAAGGAAACCGGCGAGGACGGCGAGCGCCGCGAGGCGATGATGAAAACGCATTGCGTCAGTCTACCTGATACCGGCCGGCCAACGCCATACTTACCTTCGCGATGTTCATTCGCATCGCTCCCGGCCGCACGAGGTCACGGTCAAGTCTGTTCCGGGAACACGATCTCAAACGCGGCTCCGCATTCAGGGCGCTGACGGCGCTGATGCTACCCCCATTCTGTTTTACGCCGCCGAAGACGGCCGCAAGGGCAAGGCCCGAGGCCCCCACGTGCGGCTTTCCGGCGCTGAATGGTTCGAAAATACGAGCGAGGGCGAATTTGCTGATTTCAGGACCGCTGTCACTCACGGCAAGACGCACCGTGCGTCCCGCGCCTCCGCCGCCGGGGAGCGTGGATGTCTCGATCTCGATGCTGCCGCCGCCTGGCATCCGTACACGAGCATTCGACACCAGAGTAAGCAGGATCTCCTCCATTTGAGCGCGGTCGGCTTTCACATTACCGAGGCCATCGCCGAGAGCCACGTGGAGTTCGACGCTCGGGCCGCACGCGGCGGCAAGCGCGGAGTGGAGGTTCGTCACGACGGTGTTCAGGCAAAGAAGTTCCGGGTGGATGAGGCGGCTGCGGCTGAAGCTGATCAGTTGGCCTGTCAACGCGGAGGCGCAGTCGGCAGATTTCGAAATGTGAGCAGCGAAGCCGCGCAGGCGCGCCTGCTTGTCGAGGCGCGCGCACAGAAGTTCCGCGTATCCGGAGATGACGGTTAGGATGTTGTTAAAGTCGTGCGCGAGGCCACCGGCGAGCCCCGTGAGCGCTTCGGATCTTTCGGCGTGGGTGGTCTCATCTGCATGCTGGTCGCGCCGCGTCACGTCGCGAGCGATGACCGTCCGTTCTTCGTCATCGCCCCGGACCGGCTGGCTAAAGACGGCTTCGATAACGCGTTCCGAGCCATCCTTGTGAATAGCCCGGCACTCGAGCGGATGCCCGCTGGACGCCTCCATCAATCGCCGGTCCGCGGGGTGAATCAGGGACAGGAAATCCTGACCAAGGAGATCGTCCGGTTTGTATCCGAGCACCCGCTCCATGGATGGAGTAACGTAATTGACCGTTCGATCGGGGTTCAGACCGGCGACGATAACGGAGGCGCCGTCAAGTACATTTCTCAGGCGCAGCAGTTCGGCTTCGAGTGAAGAGACGCGCGCGCGCAGATCCTCGAAACCGGGAGCCTCGGGCATCACGTTACCGGCCCGTGTACTGAACCCACACCGGCGAGGCCCACGCCATATTTCCGTCCTTCTGTTCGACTCGCACGTAGTAGTAGTGCTCTCCGGGCGTCAGAGAATTCTCGCGATAGCGCAAATTAAATGTCTCGCCTTCCAGCTCCTGCGAGTAGATGTATTGGTTATCGCGAACGATCACGACTTTCTTCAGCGGCCCCGTGCCGGTGATCCTGGCGGAGAGTTCCGGCAGTGATGTTGTTTTGAACGCATCGCCTTGAATATAGGTGCTGGCGCCGTCGCTCACGCGGTAATCCATGAGTATGTTCGACGTTGCCGCATAAGTGTGGCGTTTGCGCATGGCGTCCGCCAGCGCCTCCCGGCTCGAATCTTCCGCGATGACGC
>SHUI01000285.1 GCA_009697455.1 Bryobacterales bacterium | reverse complement strand
AAACCTCGCGGGGCCGGCTGCCATCGGGCGGGCCGATGATGCCGTCACGAAACATCATGTCCAATATCCGGGCGGCGCGGCCATAACCCAGCCGCAGGCGACGCTGCAGGACGCTGGTTGAGGCCTTGCCGAGTTCGCAAACCGCGCGCACGGCGTCCTGGTAACGGGGGTCCTGCTCACCGGTGAGCGCGGCGCTGTTATCGGCGTCGTCATCATCGGTTTCTTCATTTGGCGGGGCCATCAGGAAGCTCTGATCGTAATCGGGCCGGGCTTGCGCTTTCCAGTTTTCGACAACGGCGGCGGTCTCCTCCTCGGAGACATAGGCACCGTGAACGCGGGTCAGCCGGGAAGTGCCCGGCGGGCGGTAGAGCATGTCGCCTTTTCCCAGGAGATGCTGGGCGCCCATGTCGTCGAGAATGGTTCGCGAGTCGACACGGGTGGCGACCCGGAAGCTGATGCGCGTGGGGAAATTCGCTTTAATCAGGCCGGTGATCACATCGACCGAGGGCCGTTGCGTGGCCAGCACCAAGTGCATGCCGACGGCGCGGGCCATTTGCGCCAGGCGCGTGATGCTTTCCTCAACACCGGCGCGTTCGAGCATCATCAGATCGGCCAATTCATCAATGATTAGAAGGATAAAGGGCAGGGGGCGAAGCTCGTCGAGTTCGGCGATTTCGTGCGGATCGGCGAACAAATCGCGCGGTTTCGCGATAATGTCGCGGATCTTCTTGTTGTACTGATCGATGTTTCGAACGCCTTGCGCAGCGAGCAACTTCAAGCGCCGTTCCATTTCCAGCACGGCATTGCGCAGGGCATACGTTGCCTTTTTGGGATCGGTGATAACGGGCGTTAGGAGATGCGGGATCCCTTCATAGACGCCGAGTTCGACGCGCTTGGGATCGACCATGATCATGCGCACCTCTTCCGGCGTCGATTTATACAGCACCGACATGATGAGCGTATTTAACATCACGCTTTTACCGGAACCGGTGGAGCCGGCGATGAGGACGTGCGGCATGGATTCGAGCGATGCCACTTTGATGCGGCCGCTGATGTCTTTACCGAGGGAGATGGTCAGTTTCGATGGCGAATCGCGGAATTCGTCGGATTCAAGAATTTGGCGCAGACTAATGATTTCGCGTTTGCGGTTGGGGACTTCGATGCCGACCGTCGATTTACCGGGGATGCGCTCGATGAGTACCGATTCGGCTTGCAGGCCGAGGCAGAGGTCCTCGGAGAGCTGGGTGATCCGGGAGACCTTAATGCCGGCTTCGGGCTTGAATTCAAAGGTGGTCACGACGGGGCCGGGGTTGATTTGGACCACCGAGCCGGTGACGTTGAACTCTTCGAATTTTACTTTGATGCGGGCGGCGGTTTCGTGGAGTTCCTGCTCGTCGTACTGGGAGCGGGCGGGCGGCTCGCTGAGGAGTGCCGTGGGCGGAAGTTGGAAGAACGAATCGGATTTGCGAGTCTTGCGGCGCGGTACTTCCCACGGCGGGGCGGCGGCGGAAGGGGCGGGCGTTGGGACCTGGAGCTGAGGCACAAAGGCAGCGGCTTCCTCCAGAGGCACGATGGGGATAAATGTGCTTGTAGTTTCCTCGGCCGGCGGGTCGACGGGCACTTTGCGGGGCTTCTTTTCCGGAGGAGGGGGATCGGGAAGGGAACTGGACTGGCGCTTCGCTTCCTTGATCAGCCGGTTCTGTTCGGACCGGGCGAGGCGGCGATCCTGCCAGTTTTGGTAGCCTTCGACTCTGGTATCCCACCACGCCATGGGCACGGCGATCCAGCCTTCAACGGTTTCAACGGTGAAAGATGTCGTCAAGTAGATCGAAATGAGGACGGCGACGGCGACGATGGCGAGGGTGCCGCCGAAGTTCAGGTTCGCCAGCAGATAAGCGGACAAGGCGAGGCCGACCACGCCGCCCGGCGGCATCGTTTCATGGAGCGGCTTCCAATCCGGCGCCAGGGAAAGCAGCGTGCAGGCGCTCAGCACCAGGAGTCCCGCGCCGAAGATGCGCAGACCGGGGGCTTCGACCGACTTGGAGCGCATGCGGCGGAGACCGGACAGGCACACCATGATGGGAATGAGCCAGGAGGCGAAGCCGGCGAGGCTGAGGGCGACGTCGGAAAATAACGCCCCCGGATACCCGATCCAGTTGTGTGGACGCAACGCCTCGGCGGCGGTGTTCCAAGCCGGGTCTTCGGGTGAATGAGATAGAAGGCTGGCCGCAAGGACGCCAGCGCCGATCAGGGACAGAAGTCCCGTCAGCAAATTGAGCCGCCGATCGGCAGATGGCCTGAGAATGTGCATGGGACGCGATCAGGTGCGCGCAATAGCCAGAGCGCTTATATTATTGCAAAAAATCGTCAGTGGATGTGCGGTTGATTGGAATGGAGGTTGCAGCCTGGCGCGGGATCGCATCGCGTGGCTTCGATCTGAACGGTGCTATGCGTAATTCCGAACCCCTCGATGACGGATCGGGCCTGCTTAAGGACGCTTTGTTCGTCGATAACGGATGAGTCGAAAATCAGGTGGGCGGTTAGAGTGTTTTTCCCTGTTGTAATCGACCAGACGTGCAAATCGTGAACGTCCAGAACGCCGGAGATGTGTAAGAGCTGTGCGTGTATGGCGTCTAAGGCCAGGCCTTGCGGCACGCCTTCGAGCAGGATGTGGATGCTTTCCGACAAGAGAGCCCATGATCGCGGCAGGACCCAGAGTCCGATTGCGATGGCGACAACAGCGTCCACTTGCCGCCACCCGGTGAAGTGAATGAGCAATGCCGCGGCGATGACTCCAACCGAGCCGAGGGCATCGCTCCAGACTTCGAGGTACGCGCCCTTCATGTTGAGCGACGACTGTGCGCCGGATTGGAGGACCCGCATGCTGACGAGGTTGGCGACGAGGCCCACAGTGGCGACGATTAGCATTCCCATGGTTGCTATTTCCCGCGGCGTTTGCAGGCGTTGATAGGCCTCCGCCAGAATATAAGCGGCGACAAGGAAGAGCAGGACCGCGTTTAGGACCGCGGCGAGAATCTCGAAGCGGTAGTAGCCGAAAGTTCGTTTGCTGTCCGCGGAACGTCTGGCGAGCCGGAGCGCTATCAGGGCGATAACCAACGCCGCGACATCGGTGAGCATGTGCGCGGCATCGGAGAGGAGCGCCAGGCTGTTGGTCAGGAATGCGCCGATTCCTTCGGCAATCAGGACGCTTGCCGTGAGTACGAGCGCCCATTGCAAGCCGCGTTCGTTGGAGACGTCATGCGTATGATCGTGCCCCGCGCCCATACCGTTTCTCCCCTTCGACTCCTACTATACTGGTCGCTTGCCGTTTCGTTGGATACAACTCTGCTGAAAACAGGCGACCGCGCCGGCGCGGAGGCGGAGCTATCAACGGCCGCCGCGTTCGAACCGGGTTTGGCGGCGACGGAAGCGATTCGGCGGAAACTGCGGGAGTAGGCATCGAGCCCAGTGCTAACCTGAAGTCACCCCTCTCGCTGTGCAATATCCACTCCATTCAGAACTACACGAACTCGTCGCCACCGGCTACTGCACCCGGCGCCGCCACGCGCGGCTGCCCCTGTGGATCTACAACTATTCGCAGAAGGCGCAGTTCGATTTTAAGGCTCACAACTGGCCGCAGGTCTTGCGCGAAGCCCGCGGCCTGATTCTTGATGAGACCGGGCAGGTCATCGCCCGCGGCTTCGCGAAATTCTTCAACTTGAGTCAACTGCCCGAGATTCCCGCTGGTCCGCCGGAGTTTTGGGAGAAAGTCGACGGCAGTCTGATTCTGCTCTGCACCTATGAAGGGCGGCGCGTCTTTTCCACGCGCGGCAGCTTCGAATCCGATCAGGCTTTGTGGGCTGATTCCTGGTTTGCGGCGCAAGCGCCGGACTATCTTCCGCCCGCCGGGGAAACGGTGCTGATGGAGGCGGTCTATCCGGCCAACCGCATCGTTGTCGATTATGGCGGAATTGAGGAGTTGGTCGCGCTTGGTTCCGTGGATCTGTCGGGGGCCGACACGGAGACATGGCGGGCCCTGCCGACCGCCATTCGACGCGCGTATTTCTACGGCGTGCTGGATGCGCGCACAATTCCCAATCTCGAAGGGGAAGGCTTCGTCCTCCGTTGGCCCGATGGCACGCGCGCCAAGGTGAAGCTGGATGACTACGTTCGGCTGCACCGGTTGATGTTTGGCACGTCCACTAAAACCGTTTGGGCCGCCCTGCGGGCCGGTGAAACGCCAGAGGCTCTTACCGGCGATATTCCGGTGGAACTTCGGGCGTGGATCGGCGAGCAAGCCGATCTGCTGCGCGGGTTGCACGCGGGGATACTCGCCGATGTCGAAGGCTTTGTTGAAGAAGCGCGGGGCTTAGGGTTGGTCAGCGGTCCGCGCAAGGAGTTCGCGCAGTGGGTGAACACGCACGCCGAGCTTGGCAAGCGGCGTTTGAAAGGACTGGTCTTTGGCGTCGCCGACGGGCGCGGGGTTGGCGACGAGATCTGGCGAATGATCGAGCCGGTGTTCGCGCAGCCGCCTTGGATTTCGCGAGAGGACGGGGAGTAGGGGCGATCAAGCCGCGTTATCGACCGACTATCATAGACCTGAATGTCCATCGAAAAGTTGCGCTTTGCGGCGTTGTCGGCCTATCTCGCCGCCTGGCTGGTATTGGGCCTCGCCGCCATCGTGAGCGCGATATCGCGGCGCGGCCGAACCGCGGCTGGCCCTGCGCTTTTCAGCGGGCCTGTGCTGCTCGGCACGATATTGCAAGCCATCGCCCCAATGATCATTATGCTTTCGATGGGCGATGGCCCGCTGCGGCCTCACCCCGCGGAATTGATCGGAATTCTATTATTGGCGCCTCTCGCCGCCGGACTTTTCACATGGTCTCTCCGCTCAGCGCCCGCCAACGCCGCGAGCGATGCGTTGATAACCGCGGGCGCTTATCGGTGGCTGCGGCATCCCATCTACCTGGCATTTTTTGCGATGTTGCTAGCTACCGGCTTGGTTGTCTCCGCGCGCGTTTCGTTGTTAGCCGCCGCAATTCTGTACCTCGCGGGCTCGGAAATCCGCATCGCCATGGAAGAGGAGGAACTCACCGAAAGATTCCCCGGCGTCTATCTCCAGTATCAACAGCGCACGCGTTGGCGCTATCTGCCGGGCGTCCGCTAGAATCATTGCGCTCCAGGCAAAACTTGACCCACGGCCCGGACACTGCGGCAAACGGCCATCAAGCTCTGGCCGGGTGAGCGGATTGGTCTACGTCGACGCGGGCCTGCCAATACGCGTTAGAGGACAGCAGAGGCACGATGCGTCTGGCGCGGCCCGCGTTCAGATTGCTCATACGCGATAAGCCGTTGAATTGCTGTGATGGAAAGATCGGGGTAGTTCTCGTGGATTTCCTCCAGAGGAGACCCAATCGCCGCATCCTGAACGATGGTATCCGCCAGAATGCGGGTGCCGCGTACGATAGGCCGGCCCGATACCTTGCCGGTTACGCATTCAACCAATTCGCAACCGGTCCAATCGATGCCGGTATCGACGTTCGTGAGCTTGACTGTGTCGAGACTGCCCATATTCCGGCTCCTACATTCCATAGTATCAATCGCAGCATTTCAATTCCCGTTGCAGCTATTTGCCAGCCAGTTCGCGAATCCGGATATTGAGGAACAGGACAACGGAAAAGGGATCATGCAATTGCAGTCCGATGGAGCCGGCCTTGGGAGCGGGTTATGAAGGGGCACTATGCTTCGACATTTTCGCGGAGCCCGTCCGTGTTTTATAAACCTCGTCGAGGACCCGCACGAATTCGTCACTCTCGGTCCCAACTGAAGTGAGGGCATCTGCGTCTCCCATGCCGGGCCGCAAGTGATCGCAAATCCGACGCGGCGGCCGTCGATAGTGAGGTTACTTCGAGCGACTCCATCGGTATTCCCTTATTACTTTCCGGGAGTTTCGCGAATGCGGATATTGCGGAACATGACCACCGAAAACTGATCGTGTAATTGGAGCCCGATGGGGCCTGCTTTGGGACGGCCCGGGTCGCCGGCATGTTCGGCGACGAGTTTGCCATTCAGGCGAATGGAGATTTTGTCGTTGCGGGAGGCGA
>SHUI01000284.1 GCA_009697455.1 Bryobacterales bacterium | reverse complement strand
CCGAAATTGAAAGGTACCGTGATTTCACAGAAGCCAGCCGCGAACGCCAAGGAGCTTGTCGTCGGAATCGATAATGCGGCTAACCCGGAAGTCACACTGAAGCTCGAAAAACCACTGCCTGGTAAGTTCGAGGAAAACACGGTAGTAGAGTTTGAGGGCGTTCCGGGGGAGTTCACGAAAGAGCCGTTCATGGTCACAATGGACGTCGAGAACGGAAAGCTGACCGGGTGGACAGGCAAGGCTGCCGCGCCGGTCAAGCGGCCCGCGAGCGCGAAGAAAGCCGCGGCGAAGAAATAGCGCTGCTTGTCCGGGAAAAACGGGGCTTCCCGGATGCGGAGAATCTGAAACCCGGCCGCCCTCCGTAGCGTTTATACTGGTGACAGGGATACTTCATGCCAAGAAGCCGGCGTTCTTTTTTTCTCATTCTGCCTGTGCTCGCGATATTTTCTCTCGCCGGCGGATTTTTCGGTCCCCGCGTGGAGGTTGCTTCCGCGGCGTCCGAGGACGATATCAAGAACGGGTTGAAGTCGTTCACGAGGATATACAACCTTGTGGAGGAGAATTTCGCCGATCCGGTCAGCCCCGATAAGTCGATTTACAAGGGCGCGATACCGGGCATGCTCCGCACGCTCGATCCGCACTCGAACTTCTTCGATCCGCGCGACTATCAAACGCTCCGCGACGACCAGCGCGGGCATTACTTCGGCGTAGGCATGAGTGTTGCGCCCCGTAACGGGAAAACCGTCGTCATTGCGCCGTTCACCGGGTCGCCTGCGTATAAAGCCGGCATCCGGCCCGGTGACCTGATCGCCGAAGTCAACGATAAGCCTACCGACAACCTGAACACGACCGAAGTAGCCGATCTGCTGAAGGGGCCCAAGGGCACTCAAGTTCAGATCAAGATCCTCCGCGAGGGGAACGAGAAGCCGCTCATCTTCAACGTCACGCGCGGTGAGATTGCCCGAAAGAGCGTTCAGGATGCGTTTTGGCTGAAGCCCGGCATCGCGTATCTCGATATCGAATCGTTCAACGAAACCACCAGCCGCGAAGTCGAAGAAAATCTGAAACGCCTCGGCGAGAGCAATATCAAGGGGCTGATTCTTGACTTGCGGGAGAATCCGGGCGGATTGCTTAACGAAGGCGTTGCGGTTTCGGACAAATTCCTGCATAAGGGGCAGACGATCGTTTCCCATCGGGGACGTTCTTCGCCCGAGAAGCCTTACACTTCGCGAAACGGAAACGGGGGGCACGACTATCCGATGGTCGTTCTTATGAACCGGTTTTCGGCATCCGCGGCGGAGATTGTCGCGGGCGCCTTGCAGGACCATGACCGGGCATGGGTTTTCGGCGAAAACTCTTTCGGTAAGGGGTTGGTACAGACGGTTTATCCGATGGCCGAGAACACCGGACTCGCTCTCACCACAGCGAAATATTACACACCGAGCGGCCGCCTCATCCAGCGCGACTACTCCAATACCTCTTTCTTCGATTACTACTACCGCAAGGACCTGGAGACGAAAAACCCGCTCGACGTGAAGATGACCGATGGCGGCCGGACCGTCTATGGCGGTGGCGGAATCGCGCCGGACGAGAAGTACACGCCCCCCAAGCTGACACGTCTGGAGACCGAACTTTACCGTAAGTTCGCGTTCTTTAATTTCACCAAGCGCCACTTCGGTTCAAGCGAGGCGAAGCTGCCCAAAAATTGGGAGCCGGACAAGAACATCATGGAAGAGTTTCATTCTTTCCTGCTCAAAGAAGGCTTCAAGTTCGCGGAATCTGAGTACGTGGAAAGCCTTGACTGGATCAAGCGCTTTCTGAAGCGGGAGATGTACGTCACGGCATTCAGCGTGGACGAGGGGCGGCGCCTGGCAATTGAAACCGATCCGGTAGTGGAGAAGGCCATCGAGTCGTTGCCAAAGGCAAAGGCGCTGCTCGACACGGCAAAGCGCATGGTCGTACAGAGAATGGCCCGGTAACGAATTGCAGGTCGCGCCAACGCCTCAGATCGCGGTCCTCGACGCCGGAGGACAGTACTGCCATCTTATCGCGCGCAAGGTCAGGGAATTCGGCGTTTATGCGGCGGTATACCCGAGCGAGACCCCCTCGAAAGGTTTCGGCGGGGCGAAGGGCCTGATCATCTCGGGTGGCCCCAGCAGCGTCTACGACGACGGCAGCCCGACAGTCGATCCTGAAATTTTCTCCACCGGCCAACCCGTGCTGGGCATCTGTTATGGATTGCAGCTCGCCGTGCACCTGCTCGGCGGCACCGTCACCAAAGGCGTCAAGGGTGAATTCGGAATCGCAACACTGGAATTGGAGAATCTCTCGAATCCCTTGTTCGATGAGCTGCCCCTGGCGCAGCAAGTGTGGATGAGTCACCGGGATCTGGTCACCGGTCTCCCCGACGGCTTCCGGAATCTTGGACGGACCATAACATGTCCGGTCGCGGCGGCGGGCGACATTGCGCGCGGGATCTACGGCGTTCAGTTTCATCCCGAAGTGGTTCACACGACATACGGAAAAAGGTTGCTGTCCAATTTCCTGTTCAGCGTTTGCGGGTGCGCGAAGGACTGGGATCCGGGGCGGCGAATCCCGATGGTAGAGGAGTCCATCCGCGAAACCGTTGGTAACCGGAGCGTATTCTTCTTCGCGAGCGGTGGCGTCGATTCCACGGTCGCCTACACATTGTGCAAGCAGGCGCTCGGCGCGGATCGTGTTCGCGGCGTCTACGTCGACACGGGCCTCATGCGCGAGGGCGAATCGGAGTTCGTGAAACGCACCATGCCTTCGGTGGCAATCGAATCCGCGCAGAACGAATTTCTCGCTGCGCTCGAAGGCGTGTGTGATCCGGAGCGGAAGCGCCACATCATTGGAGAGCAATTCCTGCGGGTGCAGGAGCGCGTGGTCGAGCAGTACGGTCTTCTCGACGGCCACTGGATCCTCGGGCAGGGCACCATCTATCCGGATACGATCGAATCGGGTGGAACGGCGAAGGCCGCGCTCATCAAGACCCACCACAATCGCGTCGAGGGCATCCAGCGGTTGCTTGAGCGGAACCTCATCGTCGAGCCTCTGAGTTCGTTCTACAAGGACGAGGTGCGGGAAATTGGCCGTGAACTCGGGTTGCCCTCGGAGCTATTGGACCGGCATCCATTCCCCGGCCCGGGTTTAGCGATTCGCTGTCTGTGTTCGAGTGAGTCGGGTTCGTGGCCGTCCACTCCGATACGTTCCGTCGGCGTTCAGGGCGATTCGCGCAGTTACGCGCCGGTTCACGTAATCGACGAATTCCCGAGTTCGGCCGCGGGGCTCCACGCCGCCGCCACCGAATTGATCAACAGCAGTACCGGCATCAATCGGGTGGTGGCTTTGGCCGCGAGCCGTTTTCCGCTCGATGCGATGCGGGTCGCGGCGAGTACGCTGACAGCCGCGCGTCTCGCCCGGTTGCGGCGGGCGGACCATATTGTGCGCTCCATGTGCGATAGAACCGGGTTCGAAAAGCGGGTTTGGCAGTTTCCCGTGATCCTGGTTCCGCTCGGTGCGGCTGATGCGCCGGATTCCATCGTGCTGCGTCCGGTCGATTCGGTCGACGGAATGACCGCGCAATCGGTCCTGATGGAAGAACGCGACCTGCGCGAGTTGGCGGCGGAACTTCTGACGGTTGATGGCGTGGCAGCGGTATTATACGATCTGACTCACAAACCGCCCGGCACGATTGAGTGGGAGTAACTTTCTATGCGCCCGTCCAGACGCGACTTGGTTTTCGCCGCCGCCGCGGCCGCTCCGGCATTTGCGGCCCCGGCCGAGAAACTGACAATCACATCGGTGCGCGCCATTCCGGTTAATGTTGGCGGTCTGTTCCAACGCGAGGCGCCGAAGTTCACTTCCGATTTCGATCCTGCGCGTTCGCGATGGTTCGGACCCTTCGCGCAGCTTGCCGGAGCGATCACTGTCGAGATCAAAACGAACCGCGGCTTGACAGGGTACGGACTCGGCGGTGGCGGCGGCGCGGCGGCATACGTCATTGAGCATCACCTCGCCGGGCTGCTTGTTGGCGCGAATGCATCGCAGGTTGAGCTTCTCTGGGAGCAACTCTACAACTCCACGCTCTTTTATGGCCGCAAGGGTCTCCCAATCATGGCGATTAGCGGCATCGACAACGCGCTATGGGACATTCGGGGGAAGCAGGCGGGGCAGCCTGTTCACGCGCTCCTCGGTGGCCCGACCAAGGACAAGGTGCTCGCCTATTACACCGGCTTCGAAGTCGAGAAGGCTCTCGAACTCGGCTTTCGCGCGTTCAAGTTACCTATTCGCCACGGGCTGGCGCAGGGCCGTGAAGGGATGGACGCGATCGTCAGCCAGGTTCGCGAAGCGCGGAAGAAGATAGGTCCGTCTTTCGAGTTGATGATCGATTGCCTGTGCCAGTGGGACGTCCCTTACACGCTGGAAATGGCGGATCGCCTGCGCGAGTTCCGGTTGTACTTCATCGAAGAATCTCTGTCGCCGGATAACGTCGAAGGCTACGCCAGGCTCTGCAGAGAGGTGAAAGGGCCGCTGATCGCGCACGGTGAACACGAATACACGCGTTATGGATTCGCCGACCTGCTTCGCAACCGCGCCATCCAAGTCCTTCAGCCGGATACTACCTGGTGCGGAGGAGTGACGGAACTGCGCCGCATCGGCGCGCTCGCGGCGGCGGAATCGCTCCGGATGATCCCCCATCGCGGCGGGAGCCCTTATGGGCTGGCAGTCATTCTGACATCTCCGAACTGTCCCATGGCCGAAAGCTTCGGCATCCTGGAGCGCACCAATCCCGTGATGGCGGCCATGACGTCGCGATTCGAGAAAGGGTATTATTATCCTTCGGACAAGCCCGGCTTTGGTGTGGAACTTAGCGAAGGCATGTTTCAATAGGCAGGGTCTTGGCGAGTATTACGGGGCAAGAAACGTTATTCTTGCGTCGGGCTGTGGAGCGGACGGGCGGCAGGTCCCTTTAGGAGCATTATGGATCGACGGAGATTCCTCTTTACCTTGGCAGCGTCCGCAGTGGCGCGGGCCGAAGAGACGAAGCATTTCGCGGGAATTTTCCCGATCATGCAGACGCCCTTCAGCGACTCGAACGCACTTGACGTCGAAGCGCTCGCAAAGCAGGTGAAGTTCCTCGACCGCTGCGGCGTGCATGGCATGGTCTGGCCGCAACTGGCCAGCGAGTGGTCCGAGCTTTCGCGCGACGAACGAATTGCAGGGGCTGAAGCCATCGTGGCGGCTGCGAAGGGTCTGAAGCCGAAAGTAGTCATCGGCGTTCACGCTCCAGATGTCGAAAGCGCAGTCCGGTATGCGCGGCACGCCGACAAGCTCGGTCCGGACGGGATCATTGCATTGCCCTTGCCGGACCAGAAGAATCTGGATGCGCTCGCCGGCTACTACCGTGCCATCGCCAAAGCTTGTGAACGTCCCTTGTTCGTCCAGGCGATTGGGAACATGACGGTGGAGTTTATCGTAAAACTTGCGCACGAAATTCCGTCGCTGCGCTTCGTGAAGGATGAAGCCGGCCATACGCTCTCGCGGATTTCCGAGTATCAGCGGGTGGATAAGTCAGTCTCGATCTTCACGGGCGGACACGGCCGCTCGATGCTCGACGAGATGGCTAGAGGTGCGTCCGGCACAATGCCCGCCGCCAGCTTCGCCGATCTCTACGTAAAGGTCTGGGATCTCTGGCACGCCGGAAAACGAACGCAGGCGATGGAGGCGTTTGGGCGGCTTGGGTTGCTGATCACCCAGGTGAGCGCCTACGGCGTGCCGTCGCTGAAGTACCTGTTACAGGAACGCGGGGTGTTCAAGAATATCCGCTGCCGCGGCAAGAATGCCGACGGGCACTTTGACGAAGAGGCTCGCCGCTCGCTCAAGGAGACATTTGAATTCGTCCGTAGCGCCAAGTAAGTAACGCGTTCCGCACACTTGTCGCGCGTCCTCCGCCTCCTTTCCGCCGCTTTCTTCGCGCCACCGTGAGAGCGTGCCGTAACGGAGTGAATCGATTTCGCGGAACCCATTCAGCCTGAGGCCGACGCGTGGCATTTGATGGATTTCGAGGGACAATCCTTCGCGGCGTGACGGATGGGAAGTATGTGCACCCGGTTTTCGATGAATTCGTACGGGGCAGTTTTGGGTGACGGCCAGATCTACGCGGCCAGGGTTCGGAAGAGTCCGAATGGCGGCAAC
>SHUI01000283.1 GCA_009697455.1 Bryobacterales bacterium | reverse complement strand
CCATCGGCAATCATCGCCTCGACGGCGCGTGTGCATCCTGATGCGGCCGTAGGACCGGGCGTGCGCATCGGAGAATTCGCGATCGTCGAGGCGGATGTTTCGATCGGCGCCGGCACCGTGCTTGAACCCTACGTATATGTGAAGCGGTGGACGACGCTCGGCGTGCGCAACGAGATTTCGGCGGGCACCGTGCTTGGAACGGACCCGCTTGACAAGAACTTCGGGGGCGCGCGCAGCTACCTTCGCATCGGCAATGGAAACAGGATTCGCGAGCACTACACGATCTCGCGCGGCACCGAACCGGAGTCGGCCACCGAGATCGGCGATGGCAACTACGTGATGACGTCCGGCCATATCGCGCATAACTGCAAGATCGGCAATAACACTGTGATCTGCAGTTGCGCGCTGATTGCCGGCTATGTCGAGGTGGGCGACATGGCGTTCGTTTCGGGCGGCGTCGTGGTTCATCAGTTTTCGAAGATCGGACGTCTTGCCATGATCGGCGGCAATACCCGCGTCAACAAGGATGTTCCGCCCTTCGTGATGTGCGTGGGCTTTAATGGCGAGCCAAAGGGTCTGAATCTTGTCGGGCTGAGGCGCGCCGGATTCAAGCCGGGAGAAATCGCCGAATTGAAGAAGGCCTACCAGATTTTCTACCGGTCCGGATTGAAGATGGAGGAGGCGCTCACCCGGTTGGAGGCGGAACTTCGTACCGAACAGGCGGCCCACTTCGCGGCGTTCATCCGCGGGAGCGAGCGCGGTGTCTGCCGGTAGGCGATGGCCCCTTAACAACGGGCGCGCCTGAGACTCCAGGCGGCGTTTCCCGCAGGACTGGCATCGCTCGACCTCGACGCCTGTCACTGTCAAAATTGTTTGGCGCACTTCCGTCAGCATTATTTGGCATACGTTCGGGGCGTCGTGCGGTTGAACTGGTACGTGGACAGGCCGCGTGCGGATCTCCTCTACACTTGGCGACTTGAACGAAGCCGCTGGCGCGGCGGCCGAGCCGAGCAGCATTCGTAGTGGAGGCGTAGTGTTGGTCACGAAAGGAGGTCTCCGTGACCACACTGACCCAGCGGATGCGCGAGGAACTCGTGCGCCGCAACTTCACCAACTCAACCATCGCAACCCGGCGTTACGTGCAGCACGTGCTGCCTCGCGGTTTCGTCCGCATCCGTCAGTACCGCTATCTGGCCAGTCACTCCCGAACCGCATCGCTGGCGCTGGCACGGACGCTGCTCGCTGCTACGCCTCCACCTCAGCCGAAGATCGCTGCCGGGGACCATGCCGACAGCGATCCACCCTGGAGGTGTCCCGTCTGTGGCGGGCCCATGCAGCTCGGTCCGAATCTAACGGCGGCTCAACTGGCCAGGCAGTGCTCGTTCTTCGATTCCTCGTAGCCGCACACGAGGCTACACGGCCACACCCTCACCGCGTCAAGCCCGTCCCGGAAGGCGAAAAAACGGAGAATCCAAGCTTGTAGCTCCATAGGCTGGCCGCCCCGCCACCGGCTTCCTCCAAGTCTCGTTATCGAAAGTGTCCGGCGCTCAGGCTCTGCCACGCTCCAGCGCTCTTCCGCCGGGCACTTCCGATCAACGCTAGCGACTTTGCGCGGCCTGTCGATTGGTTACTCACTTCACGCACGAACCATGTAGTCGATGTTCCTGCGTCCATCAAACTCCACACCTAGGGCTTGGCAGATCACGCCGAACATAAGTCAGGCACGTGTCTGGATCCACGCCCCCAAACACCCGGTTGCCCTTGAGTAGCGGTGACACGAGAATCGTTCCGTTGTTCAAGTCATGGCCGGTGCCGAACGTGAGAGAGTTTTCTGGGCAAATCTTGTCGCGGCCGAAGTCGGTTGCGAAGTAGACCAAGCTGTTATCCCACATTGCCTGGCCACCGCGGCGCGGATCTTCGGTCTCCTTAAGGAGTTGGATCAGAGAATCTGGGACCCGAAACGTGCGCGACCAAGAGGCACTTTGGCAAACGCGGTGACCGGTGTGTGAAGCATCAAATGTCTGTGTCGGGTAGATCTGCGAGACCGGCCGGCCGTCAACGATTTCTGTCGTCTGGACGTTGTTGGGGCCGATTGCCACGGCAGCCGTATGGCCGTTCTTCACCAGGAGAAAGGCGAGCGCGGCCTGCGCTTCAAACAGGTCAGTTTCGAGAGAAGGCCGATATCGGCGGATCCGAGCGATCTCGGGGGCCGCGCTGAGACCGGGCAGATCTCGAAGCAAGAGTTGGGGCATTAAGCCACCCCTCTCGATGCCAGCGGAACGCTCTTGCATTTCCACGTACTTGCGGAGAGTATCAGTGCCCAGGTGCGTATTCCAGAAATCACTTTCAGCTTGAGCCTTGCTTCTCGCTTCACGAGTGCGGCTGAGCAGGGCTTCTGGCACCGGCCTGGGCAATCCATAAGAACTGTGCAGGCTTACCGGAAAGTTCACCGGGTCACTGACCGCTTCGGCCGCGGCCGCGATCATGTTGTGCAGTCGGCGCTGCCCCACCGCCGCTGCACGTTTTTCATGACAATTCGCGGGACGCCGCGGCCCTCCCCAACAGAAATGATTTGCGCAGGCGGTTCCGGGCTTGCGGCGATCTGCGATCTCGATACCTTCAGAATCTGACCGGGATCTTTTAACCAAAGGACGGTCACGGCGGCACGCGCGCGCAAAACGAAAGCCGCCTTCCTGCAAATAGCGGTATACTACGGGCTTTGGATGTTACCGAGGTGAGTGCGATGGGTGCTGGTCTGGCTGTAGCGGGCGATCCCGCCCTTGAAAGCGCACGCGAGTATAGCGCGGAGCAGGCGCGGCGATTTTTCTATTACATGTCGATGATGCGTGAGGTAGAGGACCGCATCGAGCGCAAGTTGTACCGGCAGGGCAAGATCGTGGGCGGCGTTTACGTGGGCCGAGGACAGGAAGCGATCCCGGTTGGAGCTGGACTCGCTGCCGCTCCGGACGATATGCTCTTCCCCTCCCATCGAGACATGGCGCTGTACCTGATTCGCGGCGTTCATCCAAGGCAGATCTTCGCGCAGTACATGGGACGAATCGGCGGCCTCACGCGGGGCCGCGACGGAAACATGCACATGGGCGATCTTCGGTTGAGGATCGTCGCGATCATCAGCGCCATGGCCGCGTCCGTGCCGGTAGCGGCGGGCGCGGCGCTCGCCATGAGATACAAGGGAACGCGAGACGTGGCATTTTGCTTCTTCGGTGACGGCGCCACAAGTCGCGGCGACTGGCACGAAGGTCTTAATCTCGCTTCGGTTCAGCGGGTGCCTCTGGTTCTGATCTGCAACAACAATCAGTACGCTTACTCGACACCGATTGAGAAGCAGATGGCGTGCGCGAATGTCGCCGACCGCGGCCCCGCTTACGGAATCCCCGCCGAGATCGTGGACGGCAACGACGTCTTCGCCGTGCACTCGGCGGCCTTGCGCGCCGTGGAGCATGCCCGAAGCGGCCTTGGCCCCTACCTCATCGAATGCAAGACTTTCCGAATGACCGGACATTCCGCGCACGACCCGGCGGACTACGTTCCAAAGCATCTGTGGAAGACTTGGGGCGAGCGTGATCCCATCGACCGCGCGAAGTATGCCATTCTCGCCAACCAGTGGGCGGAACCGGAAGAGATAGCGGCGATTGAAAGCGGCATCCGCCGCGAAGTGGACAGCGCCATTGAATGGGCTGAAAATAGCCCCTATCCGGACGCATCGGAGTTGCTCGAAGACGTGTACGAGCGCTAAGTTCTGATGACAACTACTTACCTCGAAGCGATCCGGCAAGGACTGTGGGAGGAGATGGAGCGCGATCCGGACGTCTTTCTGCTGGGTGAAGATATCGGCGTCTACGGCGGCGCTTTCAAAGTAACAGCGGGCATGCTCGACCGCTTTGGCGAGCGGCGTGTGGTGGATACGCCGATCTCGGAATCGGCCATCGTCGGCGCGGCCATCGGAGCGAGCTTCATGGGTCTTCGGCCCGTGGTCGAGATCCAGTTTTCGGACTTCATCTCCTGCGCATACGACCAGATTGTGAACTTCGCAGCCAAGTGCCGTTACCGCTGGGGCGCGGGCGTCCCTATCGTGATCCGCGCTCCATCAGGCGGCGGCATTCACGGTGGGCCCTTCCATTCGCAGAATCCCGAAGCTGCCTTCGTGCATACCCCCGGATTAAAGGTGATTGCTCCTGCCACCGCATATGACGCGAAGGGACTCATTAAGTCCGCTATCCGCGACAACGATCCCGTGCTGTTCTTCGAGCACAAAGCACTCTACCGCCGGATCAAGGAAGACTTGCCCGAGGAAGAGTACACGGTTCCTATCGGCAAGGCGAAGGTGGTCCGCGAGGGCCGCCACTTGTCGATTGTCACCTACGGCGCCATGGTGCACGTGGCGCTCGAAGCCGCGCAATTGCTGGATGGAGAGGGCATTTCGATCGAAGTGGTGGACCTGCGGACGCTGCTTCCACTCGACGAGGAGACGGTGCTCGACAGCGTGAAAAAGACCTCAAAGGCGATCCTGCTTCACGAGGACACGATTACGGGCGGCTTGGGCGGCGAGCTATCGGCTCGCATCTCCGAGCGCGCGTTTGAATATCTCGATGGCCCAATCGTTCGCATTGCCGCGCCCGACACGCCGGTGCCGTACAGCCCGCCGCTTGAAGAAGCGTTCCTGCCAAACCTGACGAAGGTAGTAGAGAAGGCGCGCTGGCTTCACAAGTACTGAAGGCCCGTACGCGCGCTTCACCCAATAATCGTGCGACCAGTTCCGCCGTGTTTCGAGCTTGGGGGCTTGTAAGCGATACCAAGCTCCTCAGCGATCTCCGCGAAATGCAGGTCGGCCGTCCATAGCCGCAGCCGCCCTACAGGGGCGGACGCCAGCAGGTGAACATCCACCCATCCCACTCCGCAGCCATGCAAGCGGCGATCGCGAACGAACGCGACGACATCACGGTGAGAGACTCTGGCGGCTTGATTCATCCTCTCGTAGCCGGCCAGGAGCTTGGTGCGACCTCCCACATCGCCCATGAGAAGCTCTCCATAGACCAACTCGTGTCCAGTCACTTGATCGAGAGTGACGAGTCCAACTCGGCAGCGTAGGGCATGCTCCTGGCAAGGCCCCGAATCCACACGGACGTGTCCACTAGTACCATCAACGCACTCTTCGTTTCGACGATGGCCTTTCACGACGTCTGGGAACGTCGCGGGCGTCCGGCTCCGAACCTATGAAAGCCCGAAGGCTCTGGTAAGCCGCATGGCGCACCAAGGCCTCAAGACCTAAACGTACGGTATCCGTATCCGTTGTAGCGCCGCACGCTACCTTCGCCTCTTTGAGAAGTTCGCCGTCGATATTGAGGGTCTTTTTCACACCTTTTATCCTGCACTACTTATATGGCTGTTTCAATCATACTGGGCGGCCACGCGTTCCGCCGCCTGCTTGCCCATTCGCACGCAATCCGGCACCCCGATTCCGTAGTACGCGTTCCCCGCGAGCAGCAGGCCGTCGAGCGGCTTTAGCAGCGCTTCAATTCCCGCGATCCGTTCGCCATGCCCAACCTCGTACTGCGCCATCGAACGCGGCCAGCGGAAGATCCTCGAAAACGCGGGCTCTTCGGTTACCCCCATGATCGCGCGCAGTTCCTCACGCACCGCCGCAACGATCACTTCATCGCTATCTCCCATCGAGCCGCCGCCCAGGAAGCACCGCAGCAGAACCATGTCGTCGGGTACGCGATGCGCGAACTTCGTTCCCACCCATGTGCAGGCAACCATCCGCCGGCGCTCGAGCTTTGGACACAGAAATCCGAAACCGTTGAGCGGATGTTTGAATCCCGCGCTTTTGTAGCCGAGCGCAAGCGTCATCGAAGCGTTGTAGGGAATCCCTTGAAGCAGTTCCGCCAAACGGCCGTTCAGGAGCGCTCCGGCTTCATACGCGCGGCATGCGAGAACCGCGTGGCTCGCTTCTATCCAACTGCCCCGGCATCGCGCCCTCCAGCCCGCGGCCGTCCTTTCCAGCGCATCCACCGTCCCCCGCACGACGGATGCCTTACCCTCAATCGCCTGCTCCAACGCACCGACGAGCGATCCGAATCCGTCCCGCATGGTACGAAACAAGGGCTGTTTAGTCGCGGGACCACGGACACGCAAGACCCCTTTCGTCAGACTTCCATACTTCGCCTCAAGTTCCACAAACCGGGGCAAGACGCTCTCGGCACTCA
>SHUI01000282.1 GCA_009697455.1 Bryobacterales bacterium | reverse complement strand
AGGGACGCGGGAGGCTGCGCGCCAACGCGGCTGCTGCCCGTATTTACAAGCTTGGGCGTGGACTTCAACGTGCCGCTTGGATGGCCGGCGTCGCTGGAGATGCGAGTCGTGGACGACTGCGGTCAGCCGTTTGTCACAGGATTTGTTGGGGCCGCATTCACGAACGGCGATCCGCCGATCGTTCTGGTTCCGCTGCGCGATGGGAGATGGGCGGCCACTTGGGTGGTGCGAAGACTCTCCAATTCGGGTGTCACGGTCTCGGCGATCGCCGAGGTCCCGGGCACATCTCTGCGCGCGGTTGTTTCGCTGCCTGGGGCGATTCGCGGCAACTCGCCGACGCCACTGGTCATTCCGGGAAGCGTGTCGAACTCGGCCACCCTGCGGCCCGGACTTCCCGTGGCCCCCGGAAGCCTGATCTCGCTATTCGGGACGAAGCTCGCCGATTCCGAGAAGGCCTCGCCCCGCTCACCACTTGAATTGGTTCTAGCAGGAACCTCTGTCGCGATCGCAGGCCGGCCCATGCCACTCCAGTTTGTGGCCGATGGACAGGTTAACGCGGTGGTACCGTATGACGTGCCTGTGAACACGACGCTGCAACTGGTGCTCGCGAGCGGCGCGACGATCACGGTCCCTGAAGCGGTCGTCGTCGCGGGCGCCCAACCAGGCGTCTTCACCAAGGATAGCAGTGGCCGGGGTCAGGGCTTGGTGTACCTGCTGAGGGACGGAGCACTGGGTCCGCTCGCGGAGAAGGGAGCGGCGGTCCGGGCCGGAGACGCCATCACGATCGTTTGCGCTGGTCTCGGTGCGGTAAGCCCGGCAATCGAAGCTGGAACAACGCCGGCCAGCGGGGCGATTCACTCGGTGATGAAGCCGGTTTCCGTGACTATTGGCGGGGTGACCGCTGACGTTTCCTTTGCGGGGCTTTCCGCTTTGGGAGCCGGCCTTTACGAAGTCCGCGCGAATATGCCCGCTGGGGTCGAACCAGGCGACCTGACACCGTTGGTCGTGACCGTCGATGGCCAGGCGAGTCCGGAAGTGACAATCGCTGTCAGGTAGACAGGACCCGTTCGGATGACTCAGAATGCAGTTCCTCGATCTCGCTTCCTAATCGGGAAGACGGCGCTCGTTACCGGCGGCACTCGTGGTATCGGCCTCGCAATAGCAGAGGCGCTTCTTCTTGACGGAGCAAGCGTCGCCATCTGCGGGCGGACGGCGTCAGGCTCCGCCGCTGCCGCTGGCGAGTTGGCGCGGCTCACGGGCGGCGATGTGGCCGGGTTTGCGGCGGACGTTTCGAAACCCGAAGAAACCGGCGCGCTCTTCGCTGCTCTCGACCGCCGGTGGGATGGCCTCGATATCCTGGTCAACAACGCGGGCATTGGCGTCTTCCGGCCAGCTGGCGAGATTACGGTCGAGGAATGGCAATCCGTCATCGAGCTGAATCTTTCCGGGCCGTTTTACTGCTCGCGGGAAGCGCTGCCGCTCATGGAGAGGCGCGGGGGCGGATACATTATTCAGATTGGAAGTCTGGCGGGAAAGAATGCGTTCGCCGCCGGCTCGGCTTACAACGCCTCGAAGTTCGGGCTCAGCGGTTTCAGCGAAGCCCTTATGCTCGACGTGCGCTACCGTAACATTCGCGTGAGCGAGATCATGCCCGGCAGCGTGGATACGGATTTCAGCCCGCGTTCCAGACGCGCCGAATGGAAGATCGCCCCGGAGGATGTGGCGGAGGTGGTGATCGATCTGCTTCGAATGCCCTCGCGAACTCTGGTAAGCCGCGTGGAAATGCGTCCGTCGAAGCCGAAGAAAGCCTAAAGTTCCCTGCGTGAACCGTCGAACATCTACGCGACATGGTTCGCATCCACAAACATTTGGATCCGGCACAAACTGGACGTGAGGCGGAGTCACTCGACTCGGGGCTACGGCGCAGAATTGTCGGTCAAGAGGAAGCCGTAAACCAGATCGTCAATATCTATCAGTGCTATCTGGCTGGAATGGCAAGCCCGGACCGGCCGGTGGGGAACTTCCTGTTCCTCGGGCCGACAGGTTCGGGAAAAACGCGTCTCGTAGAGGCAACTGCGGAAACGCTACTCGGCGACGCGCGAGCCGTGGTGAAAATCGACTGCGCTGAATTTCAGCATAGTCACGAGATCGCAAAGCTCATCGGCTCTCCTCCTGGTTATCTAGGCCATAGGGAGACTCACCCACTCCTAAGCCAGGAGACAATCAACAAGCATCAAACGGAGAAGATCAAGCTCAGCTTCATCTTATTTGACGAGATCGAAAAGGCCAGCGACGCGCTCTGGAATCTGTTGCTGGGAGTTCTCGACAAGGCCACTCTGACACTCGGCGACAACCGGCGCGTGGATTTCTCGAGGGCTATGATCTTCATGACCAGCAATCTTGGGGCGGCCGAGATGGGTTCCATCCTCAGGCCAAACCTCGGATTTGCGGCTTCCGAGGAACAGCGCGGACGGATCTCCGGCGAGATCGACGCCGCGACGGGAAGCAAGATCGCCCGGGCGGGAATCGAAGCCGCGCGGCGGAAATTCACACCGGAGTTCATGAACCGGATCGACAAGACCGTTGTCTTCAAGCCACTTGCTGAAGCGGAGCTCCGGAAGATTCTCGATCTCGAGTTGAACATTGTCCAACAGCGCGTGCTTCAATCGTCCGGCAATAATCCATTTATCTTTGCGCTGTCGGCGGAGGCGAAGCAGTTCCTGCTTGAGGAAGGCACGGACGTCACGTACGGGGCGCGGCACTTGAAGCGAGCGATCGAGCGGTCGCTCGTCCATCCTCTATCCAATCTCATCGCAACGGGTCAACTGCGGTCGGGAGACTTGGTCAAAATCGATTTCGACACGTCTGATCGCCTGCTGACGTTCGTCAAGGAGGCCGAGGACATGCCGGTATATGCGCTGGCCCAGATGAGCGAATCCGACTTCAGCGCTCAGCTCGCGGCGCTAGCGGGAAGCCTCGGAACGGAACCTGCGCGGGCCGCGCTTGCACGGGGGTCACGGCGGACATAGTAGAATGGGCCATCCGGGGACTGAAGAGCCTCGGAGACCCATCTTCGATGCCTCCCACATCACCCCCGGAAAAACAGAACTCCAGTCTGATGCGCGAGATGTTCTCGGTCATCGCGCCACGATACGATTTCATCACGCGTGTCTTCTCGTATGGAATGGATATGCGATGGAAGCGTCAAGGCGTTGATTTGGCCGCGCTCCCGAAGGACGCGCTGATTCTCGACCTCGCCTGCGGCACGGGCGATTTTTCCTGGCTCGTTTCCCGGAAATTGCCCGCGGCCAGGGCGGTGTCGGCGGACCTTACCCACGGCATGCTGCGCCTGGCCGCCGCGCGAGGAGTCCGTCATGCGGTTTGCGCCGACGCCATGCGGCTTCCCTTCCCCAACGCTTCCTTCGACGCCGTCTTCGTCGGCTATGGTCTGCGGAACTTTCCGGACCTCGACCGGGCGGCGGCCGAGATCGCGCGCGTCACGAAGGCAGGCGGCGCGTTCGTGAGCCTTGACTTCTTTCTTCCGGCGAACGCCCTGTGGCGAAGGTTATACTTGGGCTACTTGACAGTGCAGGGCGCCTGCTGGGGGTTCCTGTTGCACGGTAAGCCACGCATCTACACCTACATACCCGACTCGCTTCGCTGTTTTGTCTCCATGGACGATTTTTCGACGCGGCTCTTAAGGGCGGGATACGGGAAGATCGACGCGCGCGGCTTCCTGCTGGGCGGGATCGCACTGCACCACGCTACCCGGCGCTGAGCTAACAGGCTTCGCCGGCGGCTGGTATACAATGGTGACCTATGCCTAAGCTAAGCCGCCGGTCCGCGATAGGAAGCCTGTTCGCGGGAGCCGGTCTTTCCGCGTTTGACGCGGCCGACGCCGCCGCTCAACAGAAGGCCGGAAACAACGCCCCAATCGCGGCCAAAGACAACCTGAAAATCACAAAGCTTGAGATGTTCCTGGTAAAGCCCCGTTGGCTTTTCCTGAAGATCCACACCAATGCCGGAATCACCGGACTTGGCGAACCGATCACGGAAGGCCGTGCTCTTACCTGCAAGCAGGCCGTCGAAGAGATCGCGCCTTACCTGATTGGTAAGGATCCCCGGCGGGTGGCGCATCACTGGCAGGCAATTTACCGGCATGCCTTTTACCGCGGCGGCCCCATCTTGACCAGCGCCCTTAGCGGTATCGATCAAGCGTTGTGGGACATCAAAGGGAAAGCTCTTGGGGTTCCCGTGTACGAGTTGCTTGGCGGCCCCACACGAGACCGCGTTCGGGTTTACGCACACGCGGGCACGCCGGAACTGATGAAACAGGCCATGGCAAAAGGCTTCACTGCGTTTAAGACGGGACCCGCGAAGCGCCGTCCCGCGCGATACGTAGAGACTCCGGCAGCCGTCCAGTATGCCGCGGAGAAGTTCGCCGAATTGCGCAAGACGGTCGGAAACGAAGTGGATATCGGCATCGATTTCCACGGCGCTATCAGCCCGGCGACGGCCAAGCTGCTGATCAAGGCGCTTGAACCCTACCAGCCCATGTTCATCGAAGAGCCCTGCCAAGCACAGAACCACGACGTAATGGCGGAAATCGCGCGGGGAACTCACCTCCCGATCGCGACGGGCGAGCGGGTGTTCACCAAATGGGGGTTCAGGGAGGTGCTTGAGAAGCGAGCGGCCGTCATTCTTCAGCCGGACCTTTGCCACGCCGGCGGCATCACGGAGGTGCGGCTGATTGCCGGAATGGCCGAAGCCTATTACGCCACGATCGCGCCGCACAACCCGCTTGGCCCGATCTCGCTCGCGGCCGGCGTGCAGATCGCAGCGTCCATTCCGAACTTCCTCTGTCAGGAGCAGGTTTCGCTTGGTGAGGGTTATATCAAGAAGCCGTTTACGGTCCGTAACGGCTATCTGGACCTTCCCACGGGGCCTGGACTCGGTATCGAACTCGACGATAACGCGTTGGCGGACAAGATCAACCACGACTGGCGGAACCCGGAAAGCTACGACTCCGAAGATGGGTCCGTGGTTGATTGGTAGGTTAAGACGGCGCAAAAAAGGCGCCAAGCAAAAGCCGATCCACGGAGCCAACCTGCTATAATATTAGTTTCGATTTCCTCAGGAGAACTCCGTCCAATGTTTGATTTGTTTCGTAGCCGCGACAAGGCGGTTCGTTATCTGCTCGGCTCGCTGCTCATGGTTGTCGCATTGTCCATGGTGATCACGCTGATCCCGGGATTCGGATCTGGCAGCGGCACTACAGAGACGATCGTGGCGGAGGTCGGCAAGGAAGCGATCACCCTGCGGGACGTGCAAAAAGCCTTGGCCAACGCACAGCGAAATCGCTCCATGCCTCCCGAGATGTTTCAATTCTTTATTCCGCAATTAGTTGACCAGATGATAACCGAGCGGGCAATCGCTTACGAGGCGGGGCGGCTTGGATTTGAAGTGACCGAAAGCGATACCGCCAGCGCAATTCGTAACATCGTTCCGCAGCTTTTCCAGGAAGGCAAGTTCGTTGGGAAAGAAACCTATTCCGCGTTTCTCGAACAGCAGGGTTTGAGCATTCCGGAGTTTGAGAGCCAGATCGCGCGCCAGGTCCTGCTAAACCGGGTGCGCGGCATCGCCCTTCAGAGCATCGCCGTTTCGCCGGTTGAGATCGAGCAGGAGTTTCGTAAACGAAATGAAAAAGCGAAGATCGAGTTCGTCAAGATCGATCAAGCCAAGTATCGCGCCGAGGCCGCCGCTAGTCAGGCCGAGATGCTTGACTATTTCAATAAGAACAAGGCCAGCTTCTCGATACCTGAAACGAGAGCTCTAAAGCTTCTCGTGCTCGACCCCGCCAAATTCGCAGGCGGTGTTGTCGTTTCAGATGATGACATCAGAAAGGCTTACGAATCCAGCAAGGACCGGTACCGGACGGGAGAGCGGGTCAAGATCAGGCATATCCTGCTTAAGACCACCGGCAAGCCCAAGGAAGAGCACCCGAAGATTCGCGCGAGGATGGAGGATATCCTGAAGAAACTTCAGGGCGGAGCGGATTTCGCCGACTTGGCGAAGAAGAATTCCGAGGACACCGGATCGGCCGTGAAGGGCGGAGACTTGGACTGGGTCGTCAAGGGCCAGATGGTTAAGAACTTTGAACAAGCGTCCTTCAGCCTCAAAGTGAAAGAACTGAGCAAGATTGTTGAGACCGAGTACGGGTACCACGTTCTTCAGGTCATGGAAAAGGAAGATGCCCGCCTGAA
>SHUI01000281.1 GCA_009697455.1 Bryobacterales bacterium | reverse complement strand
GCCGATTGCAGGATGGCCGACAGACGATAATAGTCGCGCTGGGGGATCGGGTCGTATTTGTGGTTGTGGCAGCGCGCGCAGCCCACCGTCAGGCCCATCACGGACGAGGTCAGCACCTCCACTTCATCCGCAACGATGTTCAACCGTTCCGCGATAAACCCCCGTTCGGGCGCGTTCGTCGGGTCTGGCGTGGTTCGCAGAAAACCGGTCGCGGCGAGGCGATCCAGGCGTTCCTGGGTCATCGGGCCGGGCTTCGTATAGTCGGCCAGCTCATCGCCGGCTATCTGCTCGCGCACAAACTCCGAGTAAGGTTTGTCGCTGTTCAGCGATCGGATCACGTAGTCGCGATAACGCCAGGCGAAGCGGCGCACGCCGTCGTCCTGGCCGAAACCCTCCGAATCCGAATAGCCCGCCAGGTCCAGCCAATGTTGACCCCAGCGCTCTCCGTACCGGGGTGATTCAAGCAGGCGATCCACAAGCCGCTCGTACGCATCCGGACGCGAGTCGTTCAAGAATTCATCCCGCTGCGCGGCTGTTGGCGGCAAGCCCGTCAGATCGAGGTACGCGCGGCGCATCAGCTTGGCCTTGTCCGCTTCCTGAGAGAAACTCAGCCCTTTCGTTTCAAGCCTCGCAAGCAGAAAAGCGTCGATCGGATTCTTAACACGTTGAGCCGCTTTGACGGAAGGGACAGCGGGGCGCTTCGGTGGCTGAAATGCCCAGAACTGCCGGTCCTTGTCCGACACCAAACGGTCCTCGCCGTCGACGGCAGCGGTCTCGCGGGGATCTCCTTCCCTGGCGCCTTGCGCGATCCATATGCGAAGCCGTGCGACCTCGCTTTCCGTGGGAGGGCGCACCGAGTACTCCAGTTGCAGTTTCGCCGGCGGCATGTCCCCCGAAACAATTCTCTTGATCAGCAGGCTCTCCTCCGGCTTGCCTGGGATCACCGCGGGGCCGGATTTGCCGCCCTTCAGACGCGACGCCACCGTACGAAGGTCCAACCCGCCTTCCTGCTTCCGCTTGCCGTGACACGCGACACAGCGGATCTGAACAATGGGTAGCACGTCATGTTCGGTTACCTGCTCAGGCGGCTTTAGCGTGCGGTCAATCCAGTCGCGAATCCTGGCAATCTCCGCATCAGCGAGCTTCTCGGGACCGGGTGGCATGGTGCGCGTAATCAGCTTGTCGATGAGCAGGCTCTTGGCCGACGCGCCGGGCGCCACCGAGGACCCGTGGATGCCACCTTTTACAACGGCGTCCGGACTTCGAAGATCCAGGCCCCCCTGCGGAGTTTTCTCTCCGTGGCAGACAATGCACTTGGCCGCGAAGATTGGCAGGACGTCCTTCTCAAATACCGGCGGCGAAGTCACAGCGGCTAACAACAAGAGGAGTGCGAACATTGTACGTAATCTTATCACCTTGGAGTGGCACGGGTCGGGTGGAAACGGGCTGCGGTGAGCGCCTAACCTCGCACGGGTTTGTCAACGCGTGGCCAGGGCGGTATGATGGCTCGACAAGGAGCATGCATGATTACAAACGGCGGGCACACACGCGGGACATCACGGCGTGGTTTCGCCGCCGCCATCGGCTCGATCGCCGGTTCGCGCATGCTATCCGAAATGGCATACGCTCAACGGGCGGCTGTCTCTGGAGCGTTGGCCGAAGACATGGTGTGGCTTAACGCGAATGAGAATCCGGCGGGACCTCCAAAAGCGGCGATCGAAGCCATGATCAAGATTCTGCCCGATTCCGGTCGCTACCACTATCAGGAGTACGGCGCCTTCTACGCCGCGGTCGCAAAAAGCGAAGACCTCGCCCCGGAGCAGGTTCTGATCGGCGCCGGGTCGAGCGAAGTGTTGCACGCAGCCGTCGATGCGTTCACCTCGCCCTCGCGCCCCTTCATCGCGGTTTCGCCCACCTACGAAGGGCCCGTCGATGTCGCGCAAGCGCTCGGCCGCAAGGTGATTCGCGTTCCTCTGACGCCTCGATACCACGCGGACGTCAAGCGCCTCGTCGAAGAGGCGGGCAAGGCCGGCGGCGGGCTCATCTACCTCTGCAATCCCAACAATCCCACGGCGTCCGTCACGCCGAAGGCGGATATCGCGTACCTGGTTTCGAACCTTCCGCCCAACACCATTGCACTAATCGACGAGGCCTATCATCACTTCGCCGAAACGCCCGAGATGGAGAGCGCGATCGGCTACGTCCGGCGTGGCACGAACGTGATCGTCTCACGGAGCTACTCGAAAATTTACGGGATGGCCGGTCTGCGCGCCGGCTACGTGTGCGCGGCGCCGGAACTGATCAACCGGATGTCGCCGTTCCGCAATAACGTAATCTCGATTGTCGCCGTGCGCGCCGTTCTTGCGGCTCTTGCCGACGCGCCCAATTTTATTCCGGAGCGCCGCGCGAAACTGTTGAAAACCCGCCGCGAGCTTTGTGCTTGGCTCAGGACGAAGAACCTTCCTTATATCGAATCGCACGCGAACTTCCTGATGATCGACCTTGGCCGCGAAGCGAAGCCCATCATCGCCGCGCTGCCGCCGAAAGGGGTCGCAGTCGGCCGCCCGTTCCCGCCGCTTACCAATATGATGCGCGTTTCGATAGGAACGGACGAGGATATGGCGCGTTTTCGCGAAGTCTTCTGGAGTGTATATTCGGCATGAAAATACCGGCTTTTTGTCTGACGCTTTGCGCGGCCATGGGACTCGTGGCTCAGGAACTGCCTCTTCACGAGCGGATCGTGGTTTTCCCGCCCGGGGCGAAACCCATTGGCCCGTACAGTCCGGGGATCATCGCCGGCGATTTTCTCTACGTGTCCGGCCAGGGATCCCGTACCCCCTCGGGGGAGATTCCGGCGGGTTTCGAAGCGCAGACCCGGCAGTGCCTGGATAACGTCAAATCCATCGTGACGGAGGCGAAGCTCACCATGGAGCACGTCGTCTACATCCAGGTCTATCTTGAGGACACGGCGAACTACGACGTGATGACGAAGGTGCTGGGCGAGTATTTTCCCAAGACCCCGCCTGCGCGCGCGACGCTCGGCGTCTACAAGATGCCCACCAGCACGCCGATCGAGATCAACGCCGTCGCCGTGCGAAAACTGAGCATGAAGAAGCCCGTGGTGCCCGCCGGATACAAATCGCCCAGCCCGATCACACCTGGAATTCTCGCGGGAGACCGCCTGTATCTCTCTGGTTTTCTCGGCCGCGACCCGGTAACGGGTGTGATTCCGGCCGATCCCGCCGCGCAGGTGCAACTTGCGCTCAACCGGATGAAGGAGACCCTGGCCGCCGCGGACATGGACTTCAGCAATATGGTTTTCATCAATCCCTACCTCACAAAGAACATGCCGGCGGACGTGATGAACAGGGTCTATGCCAAGCACTTCGAGTGGGGCAATACGCCGGCGCGCGCGACCATCCCCGTGAATGCGCTTCCCATGGGCGCGAACATCGAGTTCACAGGCGTCGCGATTGGAGACCGTTCGAAGCGCGGCGCGGTGAGGCCGAAGAACATGCCGCCAAGTCCCACAGCCAGCCCCTGCGTGCTGGCGGACGACACGCTTTATTGCTCCGCGAAGTCCGGGTTCATTCCGGGCGCGAACGGAGGCATCCACGCCGAGGATGTGGAGAACCAGGTTCGCCAGACCATGCGCAACCTGCTTGACGGTCTGGAAGAAGCCGGCCTCGATTTCTCGCATGTGGTCGCGAGCAACGTCTATCTGGATAATCTGGACGATTTCGCGAAGATGAACGGAGTCTACGGAAAGTACTTCACGCGCATTCCGCCGACCCGAACGACCGTGTCGCCGCTCCCGCCGGTCAGCCGGACGCGCAACTCGCAGGGGCACTGGCCGAAGCTCGAAGAGATCTCAATCATCGCCGTGAAGTAGCGAGCGGGACTGACCTCCCGGCGCGTTAAGGGTCGCGACAGGGCCTCAGTTGGCTAATCCGTGGGCACGTGCCACATTTCCCCGCACTCGAACACCTTGAACTTCTGTGCCGGCCGGTGTCCCAGCATGTGCGCGATAAACCGGTTCACTTCCGTTTCCGCGCCCGGGGCTGAGTCTTTTGCAAAAGTTCCGTAGTGCATAGGCACAAGCCATCGCGCCCCGATATCCTCCGCGAGTTGCGCGGCTTCCGGGATCTCGAAATTGGCGGGCCGTCCGCCGATCGGCAGCACCGCGACAGTCACATTGAACGGACGCAGCCGCTGCGCGAGATCGGGATACGGGACGCAATCGCCCGCGTGGTAGATCGTGCATTCTCCGAAGCGGATCAGGTAGCCAAGATACGGATACCCGCCCAATGGCGTCCAATCCAGTTCGCCATGTGAGGAGGGCACGGCGTAGATGCGGTCGTCGAGGTACTCGACCCGCAGTCCGTTATCTGTCGTGACCATGCGGCTGTAGGGAATTCCCATGCGGTTCGCGTGCTCCGCGGCCGACTTCGGGAGGACGAGTTTGGCCCGCTTCGAACCGGAAAGGATGCCAAGAATCGTTGGGCCGTCCATGTGCTCCGGATCGTCGTGCGTCGCGAGCACCAGTCCAGCGTGCCGGATTTCGGACGGCGTGAGTGGCGGCGCGGTCAGCCTTCCCGGAGCACTCGAAAGAAACGGATCGACGTAGACAACCGCTTCTCGAAATTTCAACGCGAAGCCGGCGTGACCGAGCCACCACATCACCGGCGACGGACACTCCGCGGCCTCAATTTCCAGGCTGAGTTCGGCGCCGCGCTTCGTGGGTTGTAACCGGCTCATTCGACTCCGTGTATTGTACCCTGGTCCGCTTGCGATCGCGCTTCATGCTGTACATCTGTTCATCTGCCAGCGCCACCAGGTCGTGCAACCGGCTCCCGTGCGCTTCCGCGACGCCCCAACTAACCCGCATTGGCAGGGGTCCGAATCCCCTGAGATGAAATTCCTCGAGCCGGGCCTCGATCTGTAGCAGGCGGGTAGTGGCGGTTTCTTCCGTTTCGTTCTGTAGGACCAGCACGAACTCGTCGCCTCCCCAGCGAAAAGCCAGATCGCCCCCGCGAACGGACGCCCGGATCAGGCGGCCCACTTCACGCAACACTTCGTCGCCCGCGAGATGTCCCAACTCGTCGTTGACACGCTTGAAGTCGTCCATGTCCAGCACCGCGACGACTCCCGATACTAACGTCCCTCCGGGAGGCGCAACGGTAATCGTAGCCCGATTCTGAAGCCCGGTCAGCGGGTCCGTTCGGGATGTCCGCTCCAATTCCGTCTGGTTGTGCGTCAGATCGCGGTTACGGTTGCGGAGCAACGCATTCTGCGCGTAGAGTGAAGCGCAAACGGCGGACATCAAGCCGAAAAGCCCGTGTGTGAAGCTCAGATCCATGCTGGTAATTAGAATTGTATCGGCGCTTGGGCGATGTACGGAATAGAACGATGGTCCCAATTCGCAAGTACGCGAGAAATACGTGGATGGAGGACCAACGGCTTAAGTAGGGTACAAAAGGCAGCGGCAGAAATAATTGGCAGCAGGAAGGCAGCCGCCGGGGCAGGCGATCGTTGTTTGTCGCCTGCCTTGTTCCGGTCAAATGACAGGCCATAAAAGGGTGTGCGACACAAAAGTGGAGCCGAAGGCGGGAAACCATCCAGTCCGACCGGCTAACGTTACTGAGCCGCGACTGTGAAGGAGTGCCCATGGGCCTACGGCCCACCAATGGTGATGAAAATGGGCGCGAGCGGGGTGTAGGATGAGCAAGAGCGAGGAATGGGAGAGGTAGTAACCGCTCTGGATGAGTTGAGGCCGTGAAGGAGTTTGATCCGGAACGCGTGTCTTGAACCAATCTTTGTGACGTCGTCCTTTCGCTGAGGAAGGACGTAAGCGCGTAACAGTGCGTATATAATTTATCGCGCGTTCTGCCACTTCCTCGCCGCAAGGAGAAAGAAATGTCTCAAACGGTAGCAGGAATCGACATTCACAAGAAGGTGCTGATCGTGGCTGTGGCAACGGTATCGGAGACGGTCAGCGAGGGGGTAGTAGAGCAGCACATGGAGTACGAAGGGCGGCGTTTCGGGGCCGGGGGGCGGGAGGCCGGTATGGCTGGATCTGGAGCCGCACTTCGGGAAGTTGCATTTGGCGCAAGCGTACTCCAACAAAGCGCCGAAAGGACGGAAGAACGACTTTGGGGACGCCAAACGATTGACGCGGCGGCTGGTGGCCGGAGAGTTGATCCTGAGTTACGTGCCGGATGGCGAGCAGCGCGGGTGGCGGACGATGACGCGCAGCAAACAACAACTGGTGCGGGACCGAGTGCGATTGCAGAATCAACTG
>SHUI01000280.1 GCA_009697455.1 Bryobacterales bacterium | reverse complement strand
TTCCATATACAATACGTCGTTTAGCCGCTCAAGTTCCACGGTTCCATCGACGCTCAGGTCCGGCCTCGCGCCCTGAGGCAACTCTCCCGTTAGACGCACGTCAACGGTAACGGTCCCGTTCACCGACGCCGGATCGATGCGCGAGACGCGCCCGGGGATTACTCCATTTCGCGTATCAATCTCGGCGGCTTGTCCCGGCATGACGTCTTTGGCTTGCGTCTCGGCGATCTTCAGCTCGGCTTTCAGTTTCCTCGGCTCGGCCACTTTCGCGAGCACCGTACCCGCCGGAACGCGCTGGCCCACCTCGACCGCCATCTGCTGAAGGATTCCGTCCGCGCCGGCTCGAACTTTCAGTTGATCCACCTGCGTCTTCCGCAACCCGTAGAGCGCCGTCAGCTTATCGATTTGCACCTGCTGCCCGTCCATTTGCGCCTTGATCGAATCGTCGCTGATCGAAAGCCGCTTCTCCTCGATCTTCGTGCGGTTCGACAATTCGTCCGACTTCGCGCGCGAGAGCTTCGCTACGATCTCCGCGCCCAATCCTTCCTTCGACAACTCCTCGTCCCGCTCGGCCTGGATTCGGGCCTGCGTGAAGTCCGACTGCACCTGCGCGGTCGCGGCCTGCTGCTGCAATTTCGTGCTCTCAAGCGTGACGCGCAGTTGTATCAGCCCTGCTTCGGCCGACTTCAACTGATAAAGGGCATCCAGAGCGTCGTTCTCAAGCTGTGGATTGCTGAGTTCGAGGATTACGGTGTCGGATTTCACCTGTGCTCCAGGACGCAGAATGATCTTCTCGACGCGGCCGTCGGTACCGGCCGGGATCAGGAGGATATCCTCTGGTACCAGCGTTCCCATGCCCCGTACGTTGCGGATCATGGGTCCGCGTTTCACGGTACCGAACCACAGCGTGCCACGCTCGACGCTAGCGGGGGCCGGCTTGAGTCGCGCGACACCGATCCCGGCAATCGTCAATGCGATCAAGGAGATGGACGAGTAGACGATCCGTCGGATCAACCGGCTCCTTGCCGCGCCCTTGCGTTGGATGTCCATTTGGCTCGGGAAATAGCGAGCACGCTCGCCGCCAGAACCTGGAAGCACGACAAGTTATTGAATATGAACGAAATAACAGCGATGCCAAGGGAGGAATCGCGCCCCTATCTGTCCGCTTGTGGGACGCGCGTCCCGAAAGTGGCTACTTGCCTGACGACTCGATTCGCCGCATGACCGACTTCACCTTTTCCGCGTAGTCCGGGTCGCGATTGTAGGCCGCCAGAATCTGATCCACGTTCTTGCCGCGGTAGATGGGAGAACTCCGCAGGCGTTTGGCTACGGAGTGTATTCCCTGGGACACGGAGGGGAAGCGGGCTTTGCCGTTGTTCCAGCCAAGAACGTTGTTGTTCCGGCCGCCGTTTCCGCCGGATTCGATGAGGGAGAGACTGGGGAGGAGGGTCCAGTTGAGTTGGTTCGCCTCCGAAGCCGCAACGAAAGCCGGTGCGAGCGCCTCAAGCCGTGGCGCGGCGTCGTGAAAGAAGCCGCGCAAACGGTGGAGTCTTGGATCCTGGCGCCTCTCGGCGGGAAGGTTTCGGAACTCCAGACTGATGGTCGCGACGGGAGTTGAAATCACGCCTGCGATGAGAGCCAATCCATTTAAAAACAGTTTTCGCATTCGATTCGATAGTGGCTCTCTACGGAAAAACAACTGCCCGGGAGGAAACTTCTAAATCATTATAAACAAATACTCAAAAGAGGACCGGACGGGGGGTTACCACGCTTTCACCTTTGAATTATAGCATAGACTGGAACGATGGACCGGCGAGCGGCGCGGATTACCGAAGTACTCAAGCAGCACGGGTTCGATGCCTACCTCGTTGGAGGGTGCGTTCGTGACCTGCTGCTTGGACGCGAGCCTTCAGACTACGACGTCGCGACGAGCGCGCCTCCCGGCCAGGTGATCGGGCTGTTTCGCGGCGCGGAGGTCGTCGGAGCGCACTTTGGCGTTGCCCTTGTGGACGGCGTCGAGGTAGCGACATTCCGCAGCGAAAGCGATTACGCGGACGGGCGCCACCCGGAGCACGTTGCGTTTGAGACCGATGTCCGGAAAGATGTGGCTCGCCGGGATTTCACCATCAATGCGTTGCTCATGGACGCCGGGAGTGGCGAGGTTATCGACCATGTGGGTGGCCGCGAGGATTTGCGCTCGGGATTAGTGCGTGCGATCGGGAACCCCGAGCTCAGGTTTCGGGAAGATCACCTGCGGATGCTGCGCGCCGTAAGGTTCGCGGCCCGGCTCGGTTTCGAGATCGAGCCGGGAACCGCCGCCGCAATCGGCCGGCTTTGCGGACTGGCGCGAGAGGTCTCGGCTGAGCGGACGCGCGACGAACTGGTCAGGATTCTGATCGAGAGTAACGCGAGAAGAGGCTTCGAACTGCTCGACGCAACCGGGCTGCTCGCCGTAGTCCTTCCGGAAGTAGCGGCGTTTAAGGGAGTCGCCCAGCCGCCGGAGTTTCATCCGGAAGGCGATGTTTGGTCACACGTCCTTCTTATGCTGGGCGCGATGAAGGACCCGAGTCCGGCGCTCGCCTTGGGGGTACTCCTGCATGACGTGGGGAAACCGGGAACCTTCCGCGTCGCAGAGCGCATCCGCTTCGATGGGCATGTCGAACTCGGCCGTGAGATCGCCGCGGAGATTCTTGCTCGGCTCCGCTTCTCGAAGGAAGATACGCGGCGGGTAGACGATCTGGTCGCGAACCACATGCGGTTCAAGGACGTGGGCAAGATGCGGGAGAGCACCATCCTTCGATTCCTACGGCTGCCGCACTTTGACGAGCATCTGGAGTTGCACCGGCTCGATTGCCTTTCGAGCCATGGACGGCTCGAACACTACGACGCCATGAAGGCGCGCTGGGAGCGGACACCGCCCGAGGTCTTGAAGCCGCATCCCCTGCTGACGGGAGACGATTTGATAGCCGCCGGAAACAAACCGGGTCCGGCATTCAAGGACGCATTGTCCGCGGTCGAGGATGCGCAACTGGAAGGCAGGGTCCGCTCGCGTTCGGAAGCCTTGGCGGTAGCATCGGAAGTACTAGCGCGAACTGCTGGGCCGATCTGATTCGCAGTACATGTCCCCCCGGTCAAACTTTGGTATAGTAGGCAAAGAAAAGGCGAAGAGTGGACGTTCAGGAACAGCTTGCTCTGCTGCGAAGGAACATCGCGCGGATTGACCGGAAGTTTACCACCGGTGCGCCGCGCCCGCAGCCACGCCATGAACCTGCGCCTTTCGATCCGGAAGTCGTCGACCTCCGTCCGGCTCGCTATCAGATCGAAGAAACCATGAGCGGGGAAGTAGTCGAAACCTCGATGGGAAAGCACTTCGAAACCGAGCGCCTGTATGAGCGTCACCGGCGATGGGGCAGCATGGAAATCTCAAGCATGATCGAGTTGCCGGCGGATCTGCTCGACTCCATCACAAGCGGAGCTATCCCAAATACTTCTCCGGAGCGATGGGCCTTTCTCGATACCGAGACCACTGGTCTCGCCGGCGGCACGGGCACATACGCGTTCTTGATCGGTGTCGGCAGCATCGACGCTTCCGGTTTTCGGGTCCGGCAGTTCTTTATGCGCGACTATGGCGAGGAGGCGTCGCTGCTGACCGGCCTTTCGGAGTACCTCGCCCGCTTCGATGTCCTGATTACCTATAACGGCAAGACCTACGATCAGCCGCTGCTCGAAACGCGCTATCGCATGGCGCGGCAGAAACCGCCGTTCGCCCGCATGGAACATCTCGACCTGCTGTTCGGCGCGCGCCGCCTATGGAAACTGCGCTGCGAGAGTTGCCGCCTGATCGATCTTGAGAATCAGATCCTCGGTGTCGAGCGGCAAGGCGACCTACCGGGAGAAATGATTCCCTACTACTACTTCGACTTCCTGCGCCGCCGCCAGGCGCTGCAACTGGTTCCCATCTTTCACCACAACGCGATGGATATTCTGTCTCTCGCGTGTCTCACGGCTGTGGTTCCGTTCGCGTTCCGTTCCCCTGAGGATGCCCCGCTGCGGCACGGCGCGGATTTGGTGGGTCTCGCCCGCTGGTTCGAGAAGGGAGAGCAGGGCGAGCAGTCGGTGAAGTTGCTCCGGCGCGCGATCGACCTTGGACTGCCCGATTCGATTCTCTTCCGTACGATGTGGGATATTGGCCGGATCGAGAAGAAGCTTGGGCGCGAGGGGGCATCGCTCGCCTCCTTCACCGAACTCGCCGCCTCCCGGAACCCGTACAGGACGGCCGCCCTGCGTGAACTGGCAAAGTACTATGAGCATCGCGAGCGGAATTATCCGATGGCGCTGGAAATGACTCGCACCGCGCTTGGCTTCGAAGATACTGCGGAAGACCGCCGCCGTGAATTGCGGCTTGAAGACCGCGTCAAGCGCGGCCGCGGTGGAAGGTTGAAACTGAGGTAATGATGCTGGTTGTGCCGCTAGTATTGGCGGTTAGCGCGGCCGCCGGCGCCGAAGCGCAGATTGAAGCGGCTCTGGCTCATTTCCGCGACCGGCGGTTTAACGAAGCGCGGCAGTATCTCGACCGTGCGCTCGCACTTGCTCCGGGAAGCGCCGCGGCCTGGAAGTTGCTTGGCATGACTTACTCGGCCGAGGAAAATTATTCGGCCGCCGAGGAGCCGTTTCAAAAGGCGTGCCGAATGGCTCCGGCCCTTGAGGACGTATGCTACTACCTCGGCCGCGACCAGTACATGCTCAACAAATTCGAGGCTGCCGAAGGCGCATTTGCGAAGGCACTTCGTGCCGGCGGCAAACCCTGGCGCGCGCACAACGGAATGGCTCTTACACTCGAAGCACTGGGTCGCAGCGATGCCGCCGAAGACCAGTTTCGTAAGGCAGTCGAATTATCCTCCGGCGCGCAACCGAGGCCTTCCGAGAGTCCGCGCATCGACTACGGCGCATTCCTTTACAAGCAGGGCAGACTCGACGAAGCGATTCGCGAACTATCGCTTGCGCCGCCCTGCTTCCGGTCTTATTTCGAACTCGGAAAGGCCCTATTTATGAAGGAGCGGTTCGAGCAGGCCGCCCGGGAACTCGAAAAGGCGCTGGCTTTCCCAGGCGGCGACGCGAGCGCGCTGCTGCTCCTGGCAAAAGTGTACTTCCGGCTTGGCCGCTCGGCGGAAGCCGAGAGACTGCTTTCGCCTTACCGGTGACTGCTTCTGGACTTCATTGCCTCTACAAGAATAGGCAGGACTGAAATCAGGACAATCAGGATAACCGCCTTCTCAAAATGCCGTTGCACAATCGGGATGCCTCCGATGAGGTATCCCATCGTTGTCATCGAGATGACCCATCCAATTCCGCCGAACACGTTGTACGACAGAAATGTTCGGTAGTTCATTCCTGCCACGCCCGCCACAAACGGGGCGAACGTGCGCACGATGGGGACAAATCGCGCGTAAATGATAGTCTTTCCGCCGTGCTTCTCATAGAAGGCGCGGGTCCGATTCAGATGCTCGCGGCGGAATAGCCGCGAATCGGGCCGGTTGAAGATTCGCGGCCCAGCCTTTCTGCCCAACGCATACCCTACTGTGTCGCCTATGATCGCCGCGGCAATGAGGAGCGCATTGATGAGAATCAGGTTGAGCTTGCCTGCGTGTGCGACCACACCGATCGTGAACAGGAAAGAATCGCCCGGAAGCATGAATCCGGCAAGAAGCCCGGTCTCGGCGAAGACGATGCCGAACATGGCGGCGTAACCCCAGAATCCAGTCAGAATCGTCGAGAGCAACTGAATCAGCCGCTCGGGCGTCGTCAGAATCCTGATGAAGTCTATTATTTGGCGCGGAAGTTCAATCAGCCAGTCCATCAAGTGGGGACTAGCCTCTGTAGTTGGCTATCAGATTCTTGATCACAGTGTCGTAAATCTTGACTTTGCCTTCCTTGACCAGTTGCTGACGTAAGCCATCTTCAAACAGTTCTGAGCGTTCCCTGGACTTCCGGGCTTTGATTTCTTCTTTAATGGAATCCCGTTGCGGGCCAAGCTCCGAGAGGTCCGCGTCCACGCGCGCGACGACGCGGGCCACAATGAACGATTCGCCGGCTGGGATCGGACCGATGAGTGTGCCTGAAGCCTTCGCGAAGGCGTCGGAGATCACAGCCCCAGTTCCGAGGCCCTCTACAGCGCCATTGCGCGTGAACTCAGGCGGGGACTTCAGTTCCAAGCCCATCGACTGGGCCGCCTTCTTGAGATCGCCTGCCTGCTGCGCTTTAGTGAACAACTCGTTTGCCCGCGTTCCAGCCACGGAAGCCAG
>SHUI01000279.1 GCA_009697455.1 Bryobacterales bacterium | reverse complement strand
TCTTGTCTTCGTCTCTACCGGAACCTACCCGCGCGCCCGCAGCTTGTCCAGAAAATAAAACAAGGAAACGCCCACGACGGCGTTCAGTAGCCCCGTGAGCATCATCCGGCTCACCTCAAGAGCGAGTTCCTGCCCGAGTAGCGCCCTCGCCAACACCCAGTAAAAGAACTGGTGAAACAAGAAGAAGAAAAAGCAGAGCGCGAAGCGGACCAACGTGTGATCGACATCGAAGCGCAAACCGACCGAAGCGGCGAAATACCCGACAAGAGTCTTCACGATTCCGAGCATCCCCAACGGATTCTTTGAAAGCGAGTCCTGCGTCAGGCCGACCAACGCTCCGATCGCAATGCCGCCCATCGGACTTCGCCTCATGAGTGAAAAGTACACGGTCACCAGCAGCGGAAGTTCCAGAAACGTGAGGAATTCGAAGAAGAGCGGAATGTAGATCTGAAATAAAATCGCGCTCAGCGGCACGGCTAGCAGAATCCAGTGCCTGAAGCGGGCGGTCTGGCCCTCGCGATCGCTGCCAAGCAGGAGTCTGTCTTCCGAATAGTTCACTGTGGCTTACTGGGCGCCGTTGGCCCAGGCACGGGTTCAACCGCGGACTGAGACCTGCTCGCCGCATTCGAGGCCCCAGCCGCTGCCGCCGCGCCTGTCGGGGGCTGTTGCTTGTTCGGCGGCGCTGGTTCGGGCACGCCGGGTGATCCCTTCGGCGGCTCCGTCTTCGGGTTGAAATCCACTACCCTGCTTCCCGGAGGATTTTCTCCGAACTTGTGTTTCTGGGCCTCTCCCAAGGCCCTGTACCGCTCATGCATCCGGTCCGCCTCAGTGCCCGCATCGACACGGGGCGCGGGGGCCTGGGCCGCGTCCACCGGAGCCTGCGGCATCAGAAATATCTGCGCGCTAGTCGCTCCCGTTTCGGGAATGGCTTCGTGCATCCCCTCGAGCACCACCAGAACTTCCTCCAGCCCGTTCCGCATTCCAGAGGGATCGATCACGATCTCCGCGAACTGGTTTCCCGGCCGCACCACCTTGGCGACACCGACAGGCAAACCCTTCGGAAATACGCGGTCGTCACCCGAGGTGAAAAACGCCTCGCCGACGTCCACTTTTTGTTCGTTCTGCACATAGTCCACGTGGCACGAGTTGTGCCCGTTGCCCTTCAGGATTCCATGAACCCGGTTCTTCTGCGAAAGGACACCGGCGGCAAAACCCGCGTCGGTAACAAGCAGAACCTGCGAGGCCGTCGGAAACACGGCGATAACCTTTCCGACGATCCCGTCCGGCGTAATCACCGCCATCCCCTTCTCGACCTTCGCCAGGGACCCGCGATCGATCAGCACAACCTTTGAGTTCGTTCCACCGGCCGCCCCGATCACCCGCGCTGCCGCCATCTTCGAAGGAGACCTCTGCTGGAAAGCCGCCAGTGCCCGAACCCGATCCGCCGTCGCCAGCTCGTTTCGCAAAAACTGGTTTTCGAGTTTCAGCTTGTCGAGGTCCACACGAATCCGCTCGTTCTCCGCGCGCATATCGCGCAGCGAAAAGTAATTCTGGCCGAACCGCAATGTTCCGCTGCGCAGGCTCTCGAGCCCCTTCGCGAGCGGAGTTACGGCCGTCATGGTCCACGTGCGTATGAGCCGGACGTCCTGATTGCCCTTCACCTGATACCCGAGCAGCACGAGTTGCGCGAGAATCGCCACAAGCAGCGCGGATATGTTCCGGTAGCGGTTGATCAGTTGGTCCATTTAGTCGATAGAGATTTTCCTCAGCAGCTTGAAGTCGCTCAGCATTCTGCCGGTTCCCAGCACTACTGAGGCGAGAGGATCGTCCGCGATCGAGACGGGCAACCCAGTCTCTTCGCGAATGCGTTTGTCGAGATTCTTCAGCATCGCTCCGCCTCCGGTGAGCACGATGCCGCGATCGCTGATGTCGGCGCTGAGTTCAGGCGGCGTGCGCTCAAGCGCAACTCGGATCGCGTTAATGATCGTGGCGACGCACTCGGAAAGCGCCTCCCGAATCTCACTGTCGTCGATCGTGATCGTCTTCGGAATGCCCTCGATCAGATTACGTCCCTTGATCTCCCAGGTAAGGGGCTTATCGAGCGGGTAGGCGCTGCCGATCTCGATCTTGATCATCTCCGCCGTGCGCTCCCCGATCAACAGGTTGTACTTGCGCTTCAAGTACTGCATGATGGCATCGTCCATCTCGTTTCCAGCCACGCGAACCGAGCGTGAATAGACGATTCCCGAAAGCGAGATCACCGCCACGTCGGTAGTGCCGCCGCCGATGTCGACCACCATATTGCCGGCCGGCTCGGTGATCGGGAGTCCAGCGCCGATCGCGGCAACCATCGCCTGCTCCACCAGATGCACTTCGCTCGCTTTCGCGCGGTAAGCCGAGTCCATGACGGCGCGCTTTTCCACCTGTGTAATCTCGCTCGGCACGCCGATCACGATGCGCGGATGGACCAGCAACTTGCGATTGTGCGCCTTCTTGATGAAGTAGTTGAGCATCTTCTCCGTGACTTTGAAATCGGCAATTACGCCATCTTTCATTGGTTTGATGGCGACGATATTGCCCGGAGTGCGGCCCAGCATTTCCTTGGCTTCTTTGCCTACGGCCTCCACGGCGCCGGTGTTCTTGTTAAGCGCCACGATGGAAGGCTCGTTGACAACAATGCCCTTGCCTTTGGCGAATACAAGGGTGTTCGCAGTGCCTAGATCGATCGCGAGATCGGACGAAAACAAACTAAAGAGAGAGCGGAGATTCATCAAGTTGCCGGGGTAAGAACCATTTTGATCGTAACACGAAGTGGGCGTTCAACTTCAAGAATCCATGCGATTTTTGCGTTATCGGCCCGTTCGAGTGAATCCAATCCCATCAACGCACGAGGCGCGAGCCCGCCCTGATTTTCGCACCGCCGGTCGCCACTGCACCCACCACCGGCCCATGGAGATGTCGATCGCGGCGTCCGGCGGTCTGCCGCAGGCTTCACCAGAACCGCGGCAACGTACCTCCCTCGGGACCGCCTTTGCGAACGCAGGCCAAGTTGTCCACCGGCTGCCGTACGCCGCCGGGACTGCAGAGCCGGTGCGGGTACCGAGTGCGAGTAACGGTGCCCCGGCACCCAGTGGCCAAGCGAGGTGCACCGTTTCGGGGGTGTCGGCTGTCAATCAAAAAAAGGCCCGCTCCACGATGGGAACGGGCCTTAAGGGAAGAATCTGTGGATTATTGGTTGCGGCCGCCTCGGCCGCCGCCGCCGGTTCGCTCACCACCGCCACGGCCGCCGCCATCGTCGCCGCGGGAAACGCGCCCGCCACCGTCGCCGCCGCGATTGCCGCCGCTTTCGCCACGGGGCGCCGAAGGTTCGGCCCGCGGCACCCGCCCCACCCCAACGTTCGGCGCGGGGGACTTCCTGCCGCCGCTCCATCCGAGGCTGCTCGACCCTTGGCTCAAACCTCGGCTGCTCCGTTCTCTGCCGTTCGACCCGCTCCCGCACAATCGGCGGGTTCACGCGGATGTTTTCGGAATCCCTGCGCCGCTCCGTTCGCGAAACGCCGTCTGCCGCTCGTCCGCCGTCGTACTGCCCCCTACCGGCGCCTTCGCTGCGGGAGACGCGGCCTTGATCGGCTTCCGTCCGCGCCCGCGTGCCTGGATCCCCAAACCGCCGGAAACCGTTATCGGACTGTGGCGCTTGTGCCCGGTTCTCCCCGGACGCAGGGTCGCCGAATCGCCGCCACCCGGACCCCGTGCCGCCTGTCGATTCGGTCCGGTTCAGCCTTTGGTCCTGACGGGCCTCCTGGCGCGACTGTGCCTCACCCCGTGCCGGTTCTCCCTCGCGCCGCCAACCCGTACCGCTGCTGCCAGTCCGGTCCGGCTCAACCCGGTTCGTGCCTTCCGTGCGAGCCACGCGCTCGAAGCTTCGTTGCTGCTCCGAAAACGGCACCCTGTCCACTGATCCTGGTTGCTGACGGCTGTAGAAGCGGCCGCTATCGGCATTGCGCGCGATCCGTTCCTGCGGAATCGTACGGTCGGAAACCCTCAAACTCTCACCGCCCGGAGCCACCGGAATCTGGCCACGCACATGCCCAGCCTGCCGCAGGTCATCACGGTTATGGACGCCCGTTCCCGCCCGGCCCCGGGTGAATCCGTTGACGTCAACGCCGGTCACAGCATTGTTGATCCGCGCGTTCCGGTAGATGTTCGTGATGTTAACGTTGTTGGTTATGTTTACGCTTCTATCTATATAACCGGAATTGCGGTAACCTCCGTAGTGGCTTCTTCCATACCACGGATAGTACCGCTCATACGGCGCCAGTGGAACCCATCCCACGTTGCCGAAGCCAAACCCGACATGCAGTCCGCCGCCGTGTCCGCCCCATCCGAAGAACCCAACAAGGGCGGGTCTCCAATAGTGCCTGCCCCGGCCGCCCGGATACCAACACCATCCATATCCTGCTTGTTGGAACCAACTTCCGTAGTGATAGGGCGCCCAACCCCACGGATCGTAGCTGACCCAACTCCAGCCATAGTAGTCGATCCACGTCCAGCGGCCCTGCCGGTACGGTGCCCACCCCGCCGTCACCGTTGGTGCCCAGACGTACCCATAGGGCGCGACGTTAACCCAGCGGCCGTTGGAATCAAGCTCGTCCGCGCCGTACACGTCCTGAGGAACATAGCGATAGCTCGCCGAACGCTCAAGATCGCGGTCGCGCCGCTCACTCCAGCGGTCAAAGTCGTCCATCGGGTCAGCTCGCGAAATCTGGAACTCCGCGCCGTCGGCTGCCGGGCGAACCAGCATCTTTTTGCCGGAGGTGAGGCGCTCGGTGCCGCGCGGCGTGAAAACTTCGACTTCACCTGAGCGCGCCGTGACTTCGACTTCGCTCTCGCTAAGCACGTTGATCCTGTAGGCGCCTTTTTTCACGGGCCTGACGGCGATTGCATGAGTGCTGACTTCAGATTCGGAGTTCGAATCGCGCAATACCCTGTAATGCGCGGTACCTCGCGCCAACTGCATCAGATAGCGGCGGTCGGCCAACTCAGTCAGGCGCAGTTCGCTATCCGGCCCCAGGCGCACCATGTGGGAATAGTCCAACTGGATCTCGGCCCTGGAATCGGCTCCCGTCGTTACGCTGTCCGTTGCCACCAGCGGCGTGTTCACGGCTGCGGCGATTACCTCGCCGGAATCCCCGCGTTTCACCGCTACATCGCCAAAAATCAGGCTGATGCGGGCCACGCCACGGTTCGGATCGTCGATTTCGTCCGCGAAACCGGAGCCTGCCAACATCAGCGTTGCCGTCGAAAGGAGCAGAAGTCTGTGTCGCATAGCACTTTCGGGACAGCAGGTTGAGGTCCGCTCCTTAAGTGATTAATAAATCTAGCAGTAGGAGCCTCCTGGCGTGGCTGAAAACCACCAGCGTGCCCGTTTTCGTGCACTCTGCCCGTATTCGCGATAAGCTCAACCTATGGCCTTCCACGAATTGCTCGAGCGGATGCGGGACGAGTGGGACGCCCGTGCGCGCGAAAACGGAAAACACTACATCGCGAACTGCCGCGAGGATTGGTCGGAGGAGGACTTCTATCGCTCCGGCGAACAGACCTTGGCGCAGGAGATCCTCACCGACATGTACAACGTTTGCCAGGGTAAAGCTCCAGTGGAAATGAGCGTTCTCGAAATCGGGTGCGGTGCCGGGCGGGTGACCCGTGCGCTGGCGGGAGTCTTTGGCGAGGTCCACGCCGTGGATGTGAGCGGGGAGATGGTGTTGCAGGCGCGAAAGGGACTGGAGGCTCGGCCGAACGCCTTTGTCTACCAGAACAACGGGGCGGACTTGTCCGTACTCGGCGATCGCCAGTTCGACTTCGCATTTTCAACGTGTGTTTTCCACCACATAGGCAGCTTGGAAGTGATTGAAACCTATGTCCGGGAAGTCCACCGGCTTTTGCGGTCCGGTGGCCTCTTCAAATTCGAGGTCCAGGGTTTCCTTGGGATGGCGGCGGACAAGGAAGGCACATGGTTCGGGCTTCCGTTTTCAGATGAAGACGCCGTCGCGATGGCGGAGCGATGCGGGTTTGAGGCTCGCTACCGCGTTGGAGCGGGAGAAGAAAGGTTCTGGCTTTGGTACTTCAAAAAATAGCCGCAAATGATTAATCCTATGAAGGTTAATAGGGCTCCCGCATAGACGGATACCGGCCGGAACCGGAACTCCACGGTGTGACGGCCAGCCGGCGTGACCACACCTCTAAGCGCCCCGAAGGGTTCGAGAAGCGGCGCCCGGACGCCGTCTACTTCGACCTGCCAGCCGGGGAAGTTCACATCCGCCAGCACAACCAAGCCTTCGCAAGCCATATCCACCGAAAGTC
>SHUI01000014.1 GCA_009697455.1 Bryobacterales bacterium | reverse complement strand
TTTTGCGACATCCAACTTTTCCAGCCTACGTCGCTATCCAACGGAGGTGCTTCATTCTATCAGACTTACGTGGCCGACGAATGGCAACCAGTGCCGGAATGGTACTATACCCCAGCCTCGACCGAGTATACCGGAAAAAGCTTCGCGAAGCGCGAACTCCTCACGGGTGCGACACGGTTGTTTGGAGATGGTCGGAAGGTCTGAGTCCGTGAAAATGACACCGTCCCGCAGTGGCAGGCATGCTCGCTACGTGTTTTACGCTCTCTCGTTTCTCGTGGATCTCCGCGTTCGATGGGCACGGAGGGTCAACGTGTATGGACCAGGTATTGACACGGATCCCTGCGCGAAATGGCGGATGGCAAGCAGAAAGCCGTCTTTGCCCGCCCCCAGACGAAGAGAGCTGAAGCGCCCGAACTGGTATAAGAATCAAAGTGGTACAGAGGCGCGCTTCCAAAAAACTCTGGCGTCAATCGATTTCAGGAATCGCATCGTCAAGGTCTTCGGCGGCCAAACGGAGGCGCGGTGCTTTTTGGGCCGGAAGCAATTCCTGATCTTGCCGCATTCAGGATTGAACAATGTCCACGAGATGTTGTGGTGGGCCCGGCAGAACTCGAATCTGCGACCTCTACCGTGTCAAGGTAGCGCTCTAACCAACTGAGCTACGGGCCCAATGATTGCGGATGAAGAAGAGTATACCACGCGCCGTTTTCCGCTTGCTTCTCAGAATTGTCCGTACAGCAAGGTGACCCTGGAAGGAGAATGGATCCCAATTCAAAAGGAGAACACAACAAGACGATCAATGAAAATGGAGAGGCATGGCGATCTGCAGCCGGATGCAGATACGAATGCGGAATGCCGAAAGGCGAATCCTGAAGCATGAAGACCGCTCATGGAGTTGAATTGAGAGGCGGGTACCGCAGCAAGGGACACATCTCGATGCAACAGGTCTTGGTAGCGCGGGAGTACGCGCTCCGCGGAAGAAGGAGCGAGGGCATACTCGAGTAGGGTGGCCGTATCGGCGCTACCAGTTCCCGGTCAAGTACACGGAAGCGGACATCGCGGCGTTGGCGAAGGGTGGACCAAGGCGCGCATCTGGCTGAGCGGGCCGGACACGCGATGCACGACGAGCCCCGTTGAGGCTGGAAGATCCGGCGGAAACGCGACGTTGGAAGTTTCAGAACAGCACTCGCGTCGGTTCGACGGGCGGCTCCAGACCGGCCCAACCACTCCGATTTCCTGCCTACTCGAACTGTTTCCGGAAATCGGCGAACTGCCGCCGAAGTTCATCCATATCCCTTCTAAGATCTTCGAGTTCCATCTCGAGCTTTTCGAAACGGTTATCCTTGTGCGCCGAGGTGTCCGCTTCGCGTTCGCCGTCCGGTTCACCCCCCGCAACCGGCTCGCCGCAGAACAGGTGACCGTAGCGATGTTCTTTCATTCCCGCCTGCCGCGGTAATTTCATTACCAGAGGCTGAGCCTCCCGCTCCATCAGGCGATGCAGGCAACCTTCGACGGAATCGAGATCCTCAAAGTTGTGCAGGCTCTGGGTGCGGCCGCGCAACTCTCCCACTGTTTGCGGACCCCGAAGCATCAGCACGCACAGCAATGCAATCTCCCGATTGCCAAGATTCAGCGCTTCGTACACGCGGTGAGAATGCTTCGGAACGCGATTGTCGCCGCCGGTAAGGATGGAAGCCAGACCCTTTGCCCGCAAGCGTTCCAGGGCTTCCGAGACATCACCGCCATCGAGCGACATCGCCGGGTCGCGGTTCGATTTCTGATTGCACGCGTTGACGAGCGCGTTCTGCGAAAGCGGATAGTACTCCGGCGTCGCCATTTCTTTTTCAATGAGCGCCCCAAGCACTCGCGCTTCAACCAGATCCAGTTGAATCATCCGATCGCTCTCAGGATACCAAGGGCGGCGCGCTTTCCTTCCGCAACCGCGTCGACTACTTCACGGCCGCCGTTCACGCAATCCCCGCCGGCGTAATAACGCGGATTCGACGTGCGACCGGTGTGCGCGTCCACGCGAACGCGGCCGCCATCGAGCTCGATTCCACGGCAGGCGCTGAGCAACTCAAGCAGCCTGGACTGCCCAATCGCCGGAATCACCATGTCGCAAGCGATGGAAAAATTCGCGCCGGGAAGGACTCGCGGCATTCCCCGGCCGCTCGCGTCCGCGGCGCCAAGTTCCGTGCGCGCGCACTCAATCCGTTCCACTCGGCCCGAGCCAGATACCGCCACCGGAACGGTTTGCCAATGGAACCGGACGCCTTCCTCGCGCGCTCGTTCATATTCGAAACTGAACGCCGGCATCTCCGCTGGACCCCGCCTGTAAAGGAGATGCACCTCCTCCGCGCCGAGCCTTAGCGCCGCGATTGCGGCATCGATTGCCGTGTTACCAGCGCCCGCCACCACCACGCGCCTCCCGACCTCCGTCAGCCCGACCTTGTAGCGCGCGATGAATCTTAGCGCGTCGACCACTCCCGGCAGGTCTTCGCCGGGGATGCCAAGAGGATGAGTGGGCCCAAGTCCGGCGCCGACGAAAATCATGTCGAAGTCCCGCTCCAGTTCCTCCACCGGCTTCGCCCCGCCGATTTCCACGCCCTCTTCGAAGCGGACACCCATCGAACGGACCAGCGCCACTTCCTTCAGGCTGTCCTCGGGTCTCAGCTTGTATTGCGCGATGCCGTAGGTGTTGAGCCCTCCCGGCAGAGGGCGGCTATCGAAGATGGTGACATCTGCGCCGTTCCGCCGCAGTTCGGCGGCGCACGAGAGTGACGCCGGGCCGCCGCCAATGCATGCAACGCGTAGAGGCCGCGGCCGCGCCGCGACGGGAATGCGCGGGTTGTGCGTGTGGAAATAGTCCATCGCATGGCGCTGCAAGAGGCCGATCTCGATCGGCTGTTTGTTATACCCGTGGAGCACGCAAGCGCCCTCGCACAAGACTTCGACCGGACACACGCGGGAACAACTCAGGCCGAGAATGTTCGCGCTGAGAATCGTTTGCGCGGAGCCGCGAAGGTTGCCCGTTGCGATCTTCTTGATGAATCGCGGAACATCGATGTGCGTGGGGCATGCGTTGGTGCACGGGGCGTCGTAGCAGAAAAGGCAGCGGTTCGCCTCGACAGCGGCGGCACGGTCTCCCAGGGCCGGGTGAATTTCGGGAAAGTTGTCCGTCACGCGCGGCTCCCGGCGCCTGTGAGTGCGACGCACTGCGCAAGGCTGCGGTCCGCGAGACGCGCGAACTCGTCGACGTCTGCCTTTGCGATGTTCATGGGCGGCGAGAGGCGAATCACGTTGCCGTAGAGACCGCCCTTGCCTACGAGCAGCCGGTTTTCGCGCGCCGCTTCGAGAAAGGCGGCAGTGGCAGCCGTGGCCGGTGTTTTCGTCTTGCGGTCCTCCACAAGTTCCATGGCTTGCAGAAGACCCATGCCCCGCACCTGTCCGATGATGGCATGCTTTTCCGCCAGTTCTTCGAGTTTTCCTCGAAGGTAAGCGCCAACTTCAGCTGTATTCACGCGAAGATTCTCCTCCTCGATATAATCGATCACCGCCTTACCCGCGGTGGCGGCGATGGGATTACCGCCGAAGGTGGATATGGTCGCGCCTTTAACCGAATCCGCGACCTCCGCGCGGGCTAGTGTCAGCCCGATGGGCATGCCGTTGCCGAGACCCTTCGCGCTGGTGATGACGTCCGGCGTAACCCCATACTGTTCGATCTCGAACCATTTGCCGCCGGTGCGCCCCCACGCCGTCTGCACCTCGTCGCTGATAAAAATCCCGCCATACTTCTTGACGATGCCGGCTACGATGCCGAAGTATTCCTTGGGCGGCGTGATAAATCCGCCGACGCCCTGGATCGGCTCGCCGATGAAGCCGGCGATGCGGCCCGAGGTGGTAGTGCGAATCAACTCCTCCATGTCGGTGGCGCAACGGACGTCGCAAGAGGGATACTCCAAACCGAACGGGCAGCGGTAACAATAGGCGTTGTGCGCGTGGACGATTCCGGCCTGCGGGACTCCGCCCAGCCGCCAGTTCGAATGCGCCGTGAGCGTCATCGCGAGCGCCGAACGGCCGTGATAGGAGTGACGCAGCGCGACAATCTCGCTAGATCCCGTGTAGCAGCGCGCGGCGAGGACGGCCATTTCGTTCGCCTCCGTGCCGCTGTTCGTGAAGAACGATTTGGTCAGCTTGCCGCCTGGCGAAATGCTCGCGATCTTCTTTGCGAGCGCGGCTTGCGGTTCGTTGGCGAAGACGGTGGAGACGTGCTGGAGACGGTCCATTTGTTCGCGAACGCGGGCGTTGACACGCTCGTTGCAGTGCCCGACGCTGACGGTTACGATGCCGCCGAAGAAATCCAGGTACTGATTTTCGTCGGCGTCCCAGACGAACTGGTCCTTGGCTCGCGCGATGACCAAAGGCTTTTGAAAGTAGTGGAAGACTGACGGAAACAGGTATTCCTGATTGGCAAGGATAATTTCGTCTTTCGTCATACGGGTTTGAGCCAATTATGAATCGCCGGGCGTGCTGCGCGCAAACGCATACTCGCTGAAGCCGATTCCATCAGCGATGGGTTTGTGTCATCCCGCCGTTGAAGGTAATGAACCGCTGCGTCCGGACAGGTTTGGCCGCCGTGGGTCACCCACCGTACTTTCGCTGATGCCGAACCGAAGGGGCACCGTTGGGCGTTCGTGACGGCGCATATGGTCCGCGCGGACTCTTCCCGCACCAAGACGGGCCAAGGCGCTCCCGTTCGGTCAACGGCTGAGCCTGTGGTCGCGGTGACCGGAGGTTCTTTCGGCGATAATCGGACCATGTTATCTGTCTTTTCCTCTCCCAGCCGTTACACGCAGGGGCGCAATGCCACGGCTTCGCTCGCGCGCGAGATGAAAACCCTCGGGCTCTATCCGCCCGCGCTCATTGTCGCCGGCGGCTCGGCCGTCCGCCTTCTCTCGCAGGTCTGGGAACGCACCTTCGCCGAAGCGGGATTCGGATACTCGGTCCATGCTTTCGGAGGCGAATGCTCGTTCGCCGAGATCGAGCGCGTCAGCGCATCGGCCCGGCATTCACTCGCGAAGGTAATCGTGGGGGCGGGTGGCGGCAAGGTGCTCGACACGGCGAGAGCCGCCGCATCGGGCCTTGGACTTCCCGTGGTGAACTGCCCGACGGTTGCATCGAGCGACGCTCCGTGCAGCGCGCTCTCCGTCGTCTATACCGAGGAGGGCGTGTTCCAGGAGTATCGGATCTATGGAAGGAATCCCGATCTCGTGCTCGTCGATACGGAAGTGATCGCTCAGAGTCCGCCACGCCTGCTGGTCGCGGGAATGGGCGATGCGCTCGCCACGTGGTTCGAAGCGAAGACCTGCGCCGCGGGCCGTGTTCGAAACATGCGCGGCGGCGCTTCGACCGGGAGCGCGCTGGCGCTGGCGGAACTTTGCTACCGGACGCTGCTCGCCGATGGCGTGCAGGCGCGGCGCGCTCTCGAACTCAAGGCTGTAACACCGGCGCTCGAACGCCTGGTCGAGGCCAACACGCTGCTCTCTGGACTCGGCTTCGAATCGTCGGGACTCGCCGCGGCCCACGCCATACACAACGGACTCACGGCCGCGGCGGGCACCCACGCTTACTTTCACGGAGAGAAAGTCGCTTTCGGCGTGCTTGTGCAACTGGTTCTCGAAGGACAGTCACGTGAGCGCTGGCGCGAGGTGCTCGGATTCGCTACATCCGTGGGATTGCCGATTACACTTGAGCAGATTGGATTGCGAGACCTCCCACGCGAGTCGCTGGAACAAATTGCCGCACGCGCGACCGCCCCGGGAGAAACCATACACAACGAGCCTTTTGAGGTAACGTCTGCGACCGTGGCAGACGCAATCCTTGCGGCGGACGCCGAGGGCCGGGCATATTCGAGCACACTCTAAGGGCTTGCAAGCCTTCAGGCTAACCTAGGCTCGTGAAGCGTACGAGGCGTTGATGGGAAGCTGGTGTTTGACGGCGCGCTCACCTGGCCGACTTCAACCTCGTTGGGCACCGGATGCGGAATATCGGACGTTTCGCCGGTGGGGGAGGGTGGCCGCGCGTAGTCCCTGCCCGGTAAACCAAGTCGTCGCTGGACCGCCGGTTTCTGCCTACCAAACCGTGCGGTGCTTTTGTCTTTCCGGTCGGGGAAAAAAGAGGGGCGACACGGCCTCCGAAGTCCGTATCGCCCCCAAGAAACAGTGCATCCCGGAGCCCCGCCCCTCGCCTATCGGCAGAAGCGGCGTTCCGGGGGCTCGCACCGAAATCGGCGGTTATAGGTGCCGCCATCGCGGTTCTAGTAGATGGTGTCGCTTCAATTGGCCGACATCCGATCCACCGCCCGTAATCAAAGGCGCGCCCCCGGTCTATTTGCCGAGTGCTTTCGCGCCGAACTTTGCAATCAAAAACAAGCCTGAACCGATCAAAATCATTGACGCCGGCTCTGGAACCGCCGACGGAGGGGCCGCGAGACTCACCGACGCCTCCACGTTTCGAAGGCCCGCGACGTAAACGATATCGCCTCCCAGACGCGTCGAACTGAAACCTGACTTTCCGGCCGCACTCCGAAGCCTGTAAGCCGTACTGTAGCCCTCGCTGGAACCTGTAATTACGCGGCCTTGGCCGCTCGAATTAGCCACCTTATCCGCCGACGAGCCGGCATCTCCGTTGAAAATATTGCGAATCCGGATCGCCGAAATCGACTCGCCGGAAGAAAGCCCAAAATCGCTCAGATCGAAGGCAACGGAGTTCACATCGTTTGAGGCTTGATAAGAATCGGCGAACTCATAGCGAGCATCGGTAAACGTCGCCGATCCGGCCGGCTTCACGGAAACGGCAAAACCATCGTATGTGCCTATTTCGTAAACGACGAAATCGTTTCCCGCGCCATTCGGAAGGCTCACGCCAGATCCCCAATTGACTTCGATGGTTGCCCGGTTTACGTTCGGCGTTGGCGCGGTACCACCTTTTTCCGGCAGAGAAGCGTAGCGCGCACCGTCACCCTCGCCGCCGAGCAGACGTCCGACGGTCCGACTGCGGTCGAACGAGGGGTATGAGGCTGCCGCCGCGAACGCGGACGTCGAAAACGTTCCTTCGATCGATCCCTCGATCACAGACGCAGCCGACACCGCGTTAAATGGATCGAACGTGAATCCCGCAAATGTCACCGTACCCGCGGTGGCGGTCCCGGTAAGGATCAGTGCCATCAGAGCCGATTTAATGTTTGCTTCTCTCACACGTACATTATTGGCCGGAAACCGAGCTCCAACAATCACCAGAACGTACTCCATCGGGTTAGTATCAGCGCCTTAACACGGGACAGCGGTGGGTATAGGACCGTGACCATATTCCATTCAGTATGAATAATTTGCATGGCAGTACCCACGCGCACGAGGTGTCGCCATCGAACGCTGCGCGTGACCGAAAGATAGCGTTTTCGAAGACGGAAGATCGACTTTGAGAAGCGATTGAAGGCGCAGAGCCGGACTTCCGAACTCTGGCTTTGGTTGAGAAGATACAGCGATGAGCGACTTCTCCCGGCGCGACTTCGCAATCGAGCAGCTTTCGGTGGTCGTTGTATTTCGCGGCTTGGCGCGGGACTTCATGATCGCAGAGTCCATGTAGCCGTCCTGCAAGGCGGGCAAGGACACGTGTACATGGAGAACCCGCTGTCGTCGACCGTCTCCGAAGGCCGGCGGATGGTGGAGGTTGCGGAAAAGCGAAGCGCGTTTCGCAGGTAGGCATTCACCGGCAATCGGCGCAATTCCTGAAACGGCGGCGGATTTCGTACGCGATGGAGGCACCGGGCGAGTGACATCGGTGCGTGCGTATCACATCTAAACCAATGGCCGGCAGGGATAGGCAATCCGCAGGATGGTCCGCCTCCGAGCGAGGCGCAGCGGGAACGGTTCGCTCGTGTCTGGGACAGGACGGGCCGCAATCGGTAACGGCGATGGGGGCAAGTACGCGGTGAAGGACAACCGCGAGATTCCGGACACGCTCGAATTGATGTGGGAGTTTGTGGGCACGCCGGTTCTGGGGAAGACGCTATTGATCTTCTCGCACGCGCGGAATTTCGCGCGGCACGGGATCGAGCCGGCGCCGCGGCGGAGCCGGAAGACGCCGTGGAAGGAGTTTCTGAGCCGGGATTGGGAGCTGATTGTGGCCACGGACTCCTTCACCGTGGAAATGTGGACCCGGCGAGGCTACAGTGGTTCATCGTCCTGTTCTTTATCATTCGCACGATCAGGTTCTCGGTCTGCCCGGCGGCGCGAGGCCGTTCCGGTCCGCGCTTCCCACTGCCGTCATACTTCTGGGCAATCAGCTTTCGATGCCAGGCCAGCAACGTCTCGGGCGTGACAATCGTGGCCACCTCGGCCAGAATCTTCCGTCCCAAGTTTTTGGCCCAGATTCATGCGGATCCAGTTTCCGGACCATACGGGAAGGGATTTTTCATCGACTCCACTCTCGATGCAGGCAGGCGAAAACTTCTTCAACCTGGGATCCAGGCTCGGGAGTTGGTGGCGGAAGAGGGGGTCGAACCCTCACGTCCAGTGAAGAACGCCAGATTTTGAGTCTGGTGCGTCTGCCAGTTCCGCCATTCCGCCACGGAAGCAACTATTGCCCAGTGTAGCGTATCCGCAAACTACTTTCGAATCAGCCAGACTTCCGCCACCTGGCAGCCACGGCCGTTACCGCCCAACCCGGCTTCACGCGTGAAGCTCAACTTCAGTTCCCCGGCCCCGCTCACCGCCCCCGCTGGGATGTCAAACTCCACGGGACGAAACGGCATGGGCTTCTCCATCCAGGGATGCACTTCGATTCCGTTCGCAGTGAGCCGCAACTTTCCGCGCGACCCGTCTCCCGCGTAGACGATCCGGATCTTGTAACCAGCCTTCGAATCAAGGTCCGTGTACCGCATCTCGAGAGGCGTGTCGTTGAGCGACTCCGCATGATCCCACCATGAGGACCGGGTGGCTCCCGCCCTGCCGAATCCGGTGAGCGCCGAGCGAAGGAACGCAGGGTCGTCATCGAAGCCCACGCCACGCACCAAGTGGGGCTGCCGCGCTGCTTTCCCCAGATCGTCGTAATAGCCGCCCGGGCCTGGATTAGTCCAGTTGACGATCTCGTCGAGCGCCTTCAATCTGGCTTTTTCGTCGCCTTCTTTGCGGATCTCCGTGAAGCGCGCTTCGAGCCACGCCCGGCTGTTCAATGGCACGTCGACGGTGTCCAGGTTCGCGCCCCGGTCGACCGAGATGGCCTTGTACCTGGGCACGCTCAACTGCATCCTGACGCTCTGGTAGAGAGCTTCCGCCAGTTCGAAGATGCGAGCCCGGAGCGCCGGCGCGGCCTGTACGGGGCGGTTCAGGATTGCCTCCGCCTGCGACATCGCGTTGAGCGCGCCCGATGCCCCTGCGCTTCGCAGAGCGCTCATTGCGGATTCTTCCGCCGCGGTCTCCGCGATCAGCCTGCTGCGCGTATACGCGTCGTAATACGCCCGATAAAGCGCCTGCTGGAAGCGCCAGTTCAAGAGTACGTGAGGACTCGCGCTCCGCTCCATCGACTGGAATTGCGAGAGCGCCGTCTCGACATTTCCGTTCGTCAGCAACGGACCCCGCCAGTTTCTTTCGAGCGCAAGCAGACCTTGCGCGAAAGTATCGGCATATTCGGCGCCAATAAAGTAGCGGGAATAGTCGCGCAGCGCATCCGTCACATTCGCATTTGGATTCCACCCGAGCGCCGACCAGACAAATTTGTTCACGTCGTCGTTGCAGCCTTCCGAGTAGGTCAGAAAGCCCATCGTCAGCGGTTGCAACAAGCGGAAGATGCGAGCCTGCCCGAGCGGCCGCGGGTTGATGGTTTCCCGAGCTTCGGTCAGCGCGTAGGCCACGTCCCAGCCGGGAACGGGATACTGCGCCTGACGGCTGTGTGTGATATCAGGGTAATGGCGAATTGGGACCTTCGCCGGAAGCGCCGCGCGCAAATCAGACAGACTCCCGCGCGTCTGGGGGCCAAACACGATGCCCGAAAGCCAAGCCGGGTCCTTCCGCATCAAGCCGTAAAATTCGTCCATCCATTCGCGATTGAAACTCTGCGGAGACATCCACATTTGTGCCTTCGGGTGGTACTTGTGGAGCAGCGCCGTCTGCTTTTCGAGAAGCGCGAAAAGATATTTCGGCTGGGTGTGTCCGGGGTCGCCGCCAGGCACAAAAATAGCATCAATGCGCGGCAACTGCTTATAAACCTGTTCCCACTCGCTCAGAGCAAACTCGACCGTCTTCGGGTCCGAATAATCTTTATCCATCGCCGGATACCAGATCCAGACATCGAGGCCGTACTCTTTGGAGATGCGTGACATCTCGACCATCATTCGCATCGGCGGAATCGGGAAATGCGGACTGTCGGCATCATCGTCCGAACGCGGCGGGATCAGTTCAATCGCGTTTGTGCCGAATACGGCGAGATCCCGAATGTACTGTTCCCACATCGGGACGTCCCACGCGTCGTAGGAATTGGTCTTTGGCCGGTAGCCCAACTGATGACCGCGCAGCGGGTATTTGGGAGACGAAGCGATCCGGGTCGAGTCGGCGATCGAGACTCCGCCCTTCCGCATGTCGATCGTGAGCAGGAGGCGACCCGCGCCGAAGAGCAAACCCCGTGCGTCCGCTCCAGTAACGGAGACGTTGCCTGCGTTCACTTCGATGCGGTAACTTTCCGCCGGACCCGCCGACGGACTGACCGCTAGCCGGATTGCCGGCGCGCCCGCTCCTGCCGCAGCGCCCAAGGTCCATCGGATGCCAGTCCGCTTCTCGACCTCTTCGATCAAGACCTGCGGGGCCTTCCCCGGCGGGGCAACCACAACAGCTCGCGACAAATCGAGTGCCCAAGCCGCCGGGGCAACAAAACACACTAATGTGGCAACACACTTCAGTAGCATAAATGGCGACTATATCACGCGGACAATCGCATGGCAGAGGCGTGGCGGATATTTGCCTTCTGCCAAAGCGCCAGCGCGACCGTCGATTGCACTGTGAGGAAGAAAGGGGACAGGAAGCGCTTGCGCCGCAAGAAGAACGGGATCGCGGGCGTGTCGAATCTTTGGCAAGGCATGACGATGCAGCTCCTCCGTCGTTCGGCGACGCCGTGGGCCAAGCAGGAGCCGCAGCACGAACCCGCCGCCGAAGTACGAAGAAGACCTCACACGCCGCATCGCTGAAAGGCCGGCACGTTCTTAGTCCGTACCACGCAACGCCCGAGCGCGATGCTGATTCCGAAGGAAGCCGGGGCTACTCGCCGCGCCCAAGTACCATTTGAGAACAAAACGAATCCGCGCAACTGAAAGTCGCGCCAGGTTTCACCCCATATCCGTGATCTTCCGCCTCAAGGACAATCCAGTCCTCACCCTCAGTACGCGTGACCATTCAGAGATCAAACCCGATTCGGGCCTGGAGGTATGAGAGCACCGCGGTTGCAGAAGCGCTGAAATTCTGGAATTCATCCGGTCACCACGGGCCGCTTCAAACCACATGCGAATTCCCGGCTCCGCCTGGAAAAGCGTCCGACTGAGTAATCGGTTGTTTTCAGCGAAACGTCTATCGCGGCTTTCACCCTCGCGTGAGCGGTCATGGATCAGTACCCTTCCGAGATGCATTCCCAGGCAATGAGATGCGCGCCGGTTCGCGAAGCTCACTCCGAACGCGCCGGAGCCCGCCTCGTGTCTTGCCGGTTCCCCGCGTCAATACCGGCTAATGTAGAATGGCTACAAATCGGAAGGAGCTAGATCGTGTCATCCAGACCCGTACATTTCGAAATCCCGGCGGCGAGCCCCGAACGCGCCATCGCTTTTTACGAAAAGGTGTTCGGTTGGAAGTTCCATAAGTGGGAAGGCCCGATGGAGTATTGGCTGATCTCGACCGGCGAAGGGCCCGGGATCGATGGCGGCCTGATGCCGAGGCGCGACGCGGCACAGCCTTGCGTGAACACCATCGGTGTGCCGAATATCGACGAATCTCTGGCCACCATCGGGGCGGCCGGCGGAATTTGCGTCGTGCCAAAGATGCCCGTGCCTGGGGTCGGCTGGCTGGCCTATTGCAAGGATCTCGACGGTCATATTTTCGGCATCATGCAGAACGATCCGCAGGCAAAGTAGAATGCACAGACGACTCTGGCCGGCCGCTCCCTTCGCGGCTCTGGCGCTTGCGGCGTTGATCGCCACCAGGTCCGATGGAAAGCTCGAAACCATCGAACAGGTGGTCCCAGGCGTGTGGTTTCGTCAGGGGGATCTCGATCAATACGGCCACTGCAATAACGTCGTGATCGAGATGAAGGACTACCTCGTCGTAGTGGACGCCAACTATCCGAGCGGCGCCCGCGCCCTGATGGCCGATATCAAGCGAATCTCATCGAAGCCCGTCAAATACGTTGTTGATACGCACCACCACGGCGATCACGCTTACGGGAACGCGTTGTGGACGAAAGCGGGCGCGACCACACTCGCTTACACGGCGGTGGCCGGCGAAATGCGGCGCGTCGAGCCCGCGCGGTGGCGTTCCGACGCCGCACGCCGTAAAGATGTCTCGGAGCTCGGTCTCGATACCGCCGAACCGCCGAAGCAGACCTTCGATCAAACTCCTTTCGTGATCGACGACGGAACGCGCCGAGTGGAGCTTCACTTCTTCGGCTGGGCGCACACGCGCGGCGATACCTTCGCCTACCTGCCCAAAGAACAAGTGCTGTGCACCGGCGACGCCGTGGTCAACGGACCGTACAACGGCTTCGGCGATGGCAACGCCGCCAACTGGCCAAACGTGGTCCGGAGGGCGATGGCGCTGAAGCCAAGGCATGTTCTTCCGGCTCACGGACCCGCGGGCGGACCGGAGATTCTGTCGGGCCAAGAGCGTTACCTGACGGAGATATACGGCCGTGTAAAGGGAGCGATTGCCAGCGGAAAGAAACTCGAAGATCTTGTCGCGATCGCCAACGGCCAGCCTTCCGAACTGAAGATGCCGCTACCGGACGCCGTGAAGAACTGGATCGGCACCCGTACTCCCGGTCAGGTTAAGGACATCTTCGACGAAATTACGCAGGGGAAACCGCGTGGCGCGATCACTGGCAAGTAGACTTCTCCTTGCAGGCGCGCTGGCCCTTGTGGCGTCGGGCCAGAAGCCGGATCCCTACGGTCAGCCTCTCCGCGTGCCGCGGCTTGAAAAACCGCCGGTGATCGATGGCGACCTCGCCGAATGGAAATACCTGGCATTCACCGACGGACTGTGGGACATTTTGCGATTGCGGCAAACGCCCTGGTACGACCCGGCGATCAACAGGCTCACAGTCCACGGTGCGGAACCTCCGCCCGAGGAAGACTTGCAGGCCCGCTACTACACGGCTTGGGATGAAAAATATCTGTACCTCGGGGCCGAAGTCCGAGACAACGTCAACGACGTTACCGATCCACAACATGAACCGAAGCGTTGGTATTACAAGGACGCGATCTGCTGGTTTATCGAAGCGCCGCGCGGCACGGCCGCGAAGAAATTCGGCGAAGGCGACAACGCATTCTGTTTCGTCATCGACGCGACCCGGCCTTCCTACGGAGCTTGGTGGCGATATGGCGCTCCCGGCAAGACGTATGTGGAAGAACCGCTGCCGAAAACGGCGGTGGCGTACGCCATCCGCATGAATCCCTGGGGCGGCGGCAAAGGCGATTTCATCCTCGAAGCCCGCGTGGAGATGGCGCCCACGCTGGGCGTAAGTAGTCCCAAGTGGCGAGCCCCGCGACCGGGGGATGTGTACGGTCTCGAAATCGTCCATACGGATCCGGACGGCGGGGACTATGGCGGCCACTTCCTTCTGTATGGGCGCGGGGACGACGATTCCACATGGGGATCAATGACGCTTACCGGCCCAATCCAACCCGTCGAGCGAAAGCCGAAGTAGAGTGGGAACCTTTCGCCGGATCCGGAGTCTAAGCTCTCAGGTGCCGGGATTATAATGAAAGATGAGGACCATTGATGGAGTCCCTGCCGTTAGCGCTCGCAATTCAAGCCAACCAAGCGGAGCCTGCGCCGCTCGATGACAGCCGCACTCTGCTCCTGGAGTTACAGGCCAACTCCGAAAAGGCTTACGAGACCCTGGTCGCGCGGTTCCAGCAGCCCGTCTTCAGTCTGGTCTATCGCCTTCTCGAAGACCCCAATGAAGCCCCCGATGTCGTGCAGGATGTTTTCCTGAAAGTTTTCCGCGGCGTTGGCCGTTTTCGCGGCCAGTGCAGCCTGAAGACGTGGATCTACCGGATTGCCGTCAACGAAGCGTTCAATCACCGGCGCTGGTTTGGCCGGCACAGGCGGCGGGAAGTTGGACTCGAAGACGAAGACGGCGGAGCGCAGGGTATCGGACGGACGCTTTCCGACGCCGGCCGTTCGCCTTACGACTATGTTTTCGACCGCGAGCGGCAGGCGCTGATCGAGGACGCGCTTTCCCGGATCAACCCGAACTTCCGGGCCGCGGTCGTACTGCGAGACATCTCGGAGTTGAGTTATGAAGAGATAGCCGAAGTCCTCGACGTCTCGATGGGCACCGTGAAGTCGCGGATACTGCGCGGACGGGAAGCCCTGCGTCTGCGGTTAACCGGTCGTCTTGAAAGCGCGCGGCGAACCTCCCCGGCTCGCGGTTTCGGGTGGGTTGTGGACAGGTTGGGCGGTGAGGCAGGTGATTGAGCATGCGTTGTCATTTTGAATGGTCGTGTTCGGACTACATCGACGGTACGATGGCGGAGAGCGCTCGCGTAGCCTTTTCGGGGCATTTGGCGCACTGCCGGGAATGTGCCGGGCATGCCGAGGAGTTGATCGGGGTCGGGGTGGCGCTGCGCTCGTTACGCGTTCCCAGCACGCCCGCGAGCCTCGGGGCAGAGCTTCAGGTGCTGGCCTCCCGCGAGCATGCGCGGCACATGCGATACCTTACCTGGACGTCGCTGTTTGCCGAATGGGGCCGCGCGGTCCGATTGGCGACGGACAATCTGATGCGCCCGCTCGCTCTCCCCTTCGCCGGTGGACTCATTTCCACGCTGGGTTTGTTCGCAATGCTCCTCCCGACGCTGGGATCCTACGTTCCGATGTCCGAGCGAATATTGACGGAACCGCGCGGAGTGCTGGGTTTCCTGAATACCGAAGCCGCGGTTGCCGATTTCGCCCCATTCGGAATCTCACAGGACTTTGAGGTGGAAGTTTCAATCGATCAGAATGGAACAGTGGTCGATTATTCAGTCGCCGACGGCGGGTTGAGCCGGGAAGCGATGGCGCATATCGGCAACATGTTGCTCTTTACGACCTTCAGCCCGGCGACGGCGTTCGGTCAACCGACGCTGGGCAAAGTTCGAATCTCGTTCCGCCGGGGCCAGAACAACGTCGTGGTGAAGGGCTAGCCCGGCGTCCAGTGGCAAGGCAAAGACTCGGCCAGCATTTTCTACGCAGCCAGACGGTTCTCGAACGTATCGCCTTGTCGGTGTGCCCTGAACCGCAACCCCTCGTGATCGAGATCGGCCCCGGCAAGGGCGCGCTCACCGCGCATTTGTTGAGACGCGCCGAACGAGTCATTGCTATCGAACTCGACCGCGCGCTCGCAGTGGAACTTCGGCAAAAGTATGAGGATGAGCCGAGGCTCACCATCATTGAGGGCGACGCGCTCGCGGCGGATCTCGCACAGTGGGGGCCTGCCGTGATCGCGGGAAATCTACCTTACTACGCGGCCACGGCCATCATCGAACGGGTCCTCGATTCCGGTGCGGGGCTTCGATGGGCCGTATTTCTCATACAGAAAGAAGTAGCGGAGCGCATGGCGGCCAGCCCGGGAGGCCGCGAATACGGGTTTCTAAGCGTCAGGACGCAGCTCGCGGCAGACTGCGCCGTCCTGTTCCGCGTGAAGCCCGCGGCCTTTCAACCTCCGCCCAAGGTGGAATCGGCCGTGGTGCGGCTTCGGCCTCGCCCCGGAGTTGCGCCCGACCCTGAATTTCTTGCATTTATCGGACACTGTTTCCGTCAAAAGCGGAAAATGCTTCGAAATAATTTGTCGGGCCTATATCCGAAAGACTTGATTGAAGCGATCCCGGAAGGCTTCCAGCGCGCTGAGCGGTTAACGCTTTCGCAATTTGCGCAAACATACCGAAGGCTAGTAGCATATTCCAAGGAGACTATCATGTTTACACCGGAGCAAGCCCAGGGACTTGCAATGTTCCTGGCCATGGGCTTGGAAAAAGAGCAGCAGACGACGAAGAAGGTATTAGCGGCGGTGCCCGCGGAGAGTTTGGATTTCAAACTCGGCGACAAGGGGCGCACGGCAGGCGCGTTGATGGCGCACATCGTGAGCAGCGAACTCTGGTTCGCGGATGGCATCGAGAGCGGCGAATTCAAGTCGGGCGCGGAGGCCGTTTCCGCAACGGCGTCGTCAGCTGAGATCCAGGAAATATTCGCGACGAAGGTCCCGGAGGCTTTGGCTCGCGTGAAGGAGTTGAGCGCGGAGCAATTAGCGAAGCCCATCAACTTCATGAACTTCATGACGCTGCCCGCGGTGGTCTTCATCCAGTTCTGGACCGTACATACGGTTCATCACCGGGGACAACTGGCGGCGTACATTCGGGCGATGAACGCCAAAGTACCCAGCATTTACGGCCCCAGCGCCGACGAAAGCTACTAGAAACGCAGGTGGGACAGTCCTTCTGGTCTGTGGTGACCTCGCCGGAGGCCCGTCCCACATCCGGCGCTTGCCCGCCTCAATACCCGAGCCGTTTCTCCACCACATTCTTCAGCGGTTCCCCTTTGCGGAACCGCTCGAAGTTGTCGATAAAAAACTGCATCGCGTCTTCCAGCCACGTCGGCGTATGGTCGGCGCAATGGGGAGAGAGAAGCACGTTTTCGAGTCCAAAATAAGCGTGGCCCTCGGGAAGGGGCTCCTTCTCGAACACGTCAAGGGCGGCGCCCCGAATCCGCTTCTCGATCAACGCCGCGATCAGCGCGGCCTCGTCGATAACGGGTCCGCGGCCGACGTTCATCAGCACCCCCGTGCTCTTCATCGACGCGATCGCTTCCACGCCGATCAACCCCTTCGTCTCCGGCGTCAGCGGCGCGGCGGCGACAACATAATCCGATTCGCTCATCAAATCCAGAAGGCGATCCGGACCAAAAACTTCGTCGATGAGGCCGTCCCCCTGGGATTTTTCAGGACGCCTCCGTAACGCGATGACACGCATGCCGAGCGCCTTCCCGCGCTCCGCTGCCGCCCGCCCGATGTCGCCGTATCCTACGATCCCCATCGTCTTGCCGTAAACCTCTTCGACATCGAACTGCTCCCACCTGCCAGCCGCCTGATTGCGGATCATGCGCCGAAAGTCCTTGGCGAAATAGAGCGCCGCCGCAGCCACAAATTCTCCGAGCGAACGGCTGAAAACTCCGCTGCCATTGGTCAACGGCACGGGGCTTTCAATCAGTTCGGGAAACAGAACTCCATCGAGCCCCGCGGCGCGCGAGTGGACCCATCGCGCTCGTGGAGCGATCGGCCACAACTGTTGAAGCAGTGCGCGAGTGCCGGACCAAACCAGGATCGCGTCCGCGGCCGGCGCCACGCGCTCGAAGGCTTCGATGCTTTCGCCCACCGCGATCGTCGTGCCCTCAGGTAACTGTTCGAGCATTTTCAATTGCGATTCGGCGGGATGCGCGAGTACAAGGAGGCTCAGTGTCGTATTATCCATGGAGAGAAAACTCTATCATATATGCCCGGCTTGCTGATCGCATTGTGGGCCGTATCCATCTTTGCAGCGGAGGATCTCGACGCGAACAAGACAGGCGAAACCCTTGGCCAAGGCCTGTGCGGTGATGCCGCGAGATCCGGACGCCTGTTACTACCTCGGTCGCTGCCTACAGGCCCTCGACCGGTTTGAGGAAGCCCGTCTGCCGTTCGAGCAGGCGTTGAGCGCGGCGAGGGGCCTCGCGCGATACCACACCTTTCACTTCGGCAGTTTCGCGGCCAATCGGCGCTGCTCGCGGGCATCCTGCGCCTTTCCCAGTTTTTCGAGAGCCTCCGCCCATGCGAGCCGGAAGGCTGCCTCGTCGGGACGAAGCCGCACTGCCGTGCCCAGCGCGCGCCCGGCCTCTTCGTGCTTTGCGAGCGTGAGCGAATTGACCCCGAGCTGATACCAGGCTTCCACGAATCCCGGCTTCTCGCGCACCACGCGCTCAAGCACGGAACGGGCCTCGTCCGCCCGGCCGAGCTTCGAGTACGCCAGGGCGACCTGATATCGAGCGAGCGGATCGGTCTCTTCGCCGAGCATCCGCACCACTTCTTGCGCCTCGCCTCTCTTGAGCAGCGCCACGGCCAGATCGATGGCAATGGTCGAATCCTTTACCAGAGCCAGAGCAGCGCGGTAACCGGCGATCGCTTTATCGAGGTCGCCCCCGGCGGCCTCCCGCTGTGCGGCCGCGGCGAGATACCTGGCTTGCATGCTCGCTTCGGCGCCTTCGCGGCTTTCCTTCACCTTTGCGAATTCCGACGCGGCCTCGGTTTCACGGTTCATCCTCTTGAAGCAGCCAGCAAGCAGATAATGTTTCTGAGCGCTCTCGGTCGCGGACTCGAGCCAGGGCACGGCTCGGCCGCAGTCCCCTTTCCTGGCTAGCGCGGAACCTAACTGGAAACGGGCGTTGCCGTTCCCGGGCTCGGCGGCGAGCACCTCCTTGAGTAGCGGGAGTGCGCGCTCGTCGTCCTTTGTATCGATGTATGCCATCGCGAGCTCGAATCTGACGCGGGAGAATTTTGGATCGAGCCGGAGGACGGCGGTGAATTCCCGAATTGCGGCGGCATGGTTTCCGAGCTTGGCTTGGATCCAACCGATGTGAAAGCGAGGCTCGGCGTCGCCAGGGTCCAACTGTATCGCGCGGCGACACGAGTCCAAGCCCTTTTCGTAACCGGTTTCCCGCGCGCGAGCAAAGACCGTATCCAACTCGCACACACGCGCCTGAGCCGGAGCATGGCGCGGATTGATTCTTAGCGCGGCGTGGAACGACTGAAGAGCGGCCTCGGTGCGTCCATCCTGCTGGCGGATGAGGCCGAGCAGGTAATGAGCCTCGGCGATGCCCGGATCGAGGGCCAGAGCCTGGACGAACTTGTCCGCCGCTTCGCCAAACCGGCCGCGATGGGACAGTTCGATTCCGGCATCGACAAGCGCGGCCGCCCGCTGACCCGGGGACTGAAGCAGGGCGGCCGCCAGGATGAGATGGTGCAGCACCTTACCAGGTCAGGCGCATCGTCAACTGCAGCACCCGGGGCGAGTTGGCGGAGGTGCGGTTGAGAATGACACCGTCGCCACCGGGTACTGTAGTGCCCGGCATGTTGAAAACGTTGTTCAGGAAATCGGCGTTCACGCGAAGGTACGTTTTCTCCGTAAGGCGCACCGACTTGAACGCGGACGCCGCCATGTTCCAGAGCATCGGCGCGAGGACGAATTGGTTCTGTAGCGGATGAAGCGCCGTGTCGTAGTTGGTTCGCTGCGTGGTTCCGTCCTTCAGAGGAACGAAGACCGTGTTCGACTCGTAGAACGGGAAATTCGGATCGGCGGCGGTACCGCCAAGTTCCAGCAGCCACGGGTTGACACGGGCGTACAAGAATATGCCGAGGCGGAAAATGACAGCGGGCGGTGGAGTCGATAGCGCAGTTGGTACCGGATGCGGGGAAACTGCGACTCCATAAGACTCCGCCTTGTCTACGCGCTGTTTGCGCGGTATAGTCAAATTGGCGTGAGATTGGTTCCGCCTATCTTCGCGTTTTTGATCCTCTTCCTGGGCTCGATGCCCGGAGCCCCTTCTGTTCTCGCCGTTGACGTCGACAACATGGTCCACCCCGTGACCGTCGAGATCGTCGGCCGCGCGCTCGGGCAGGCACGCGAATCCGGCGCCGAACTGGTCCTGATCCGGCTAAATACGCCCGGCGGACTGATGGACGCCATGCGGCAGACTGTCGAGAAAATTGTCTCCTCGACGGTTCCGGTCGTCACCTACGTCGCTCCAAGCGGCGGCCGCGCCGCATCGGCCGGATTCTTCCTGCTCGAAGCGGGTGATGTGGCCGCGATGGCCCCGGGAACCAACACTGGAGCGGCGCACCCGGTCTCCGTGTTCGGCGGCGACATGACTGCCGTCATGAAACAGAAGATGGAGAACGATGCCGCCGCCTCGCTGCGCAGCCTTATTTCGACCCGCGGGCGCAACGCGGGCGCGGGCGAAAAGGCGGTTCTCGAAAGCAAGTCCTTCACGGAACGGGAAGCGCTCGAGCTGAAACTGATCGATCTCATCGCTCGCGACGAACGCGAATTGCTGGCGCAACTTGACGGCCGCGAAATCACCCGCTTCGACGGTTCGAAGCGTACGCTGCACCTCGCCGGCGCGACGGTTGCGGATTACGAGAAAAACGCCAGGCAGAGAGTGCTTTCCGCGATTGCCGATCCAAATGTAGCGCTGCTCATGCTCGTGCTGGGGGCTCTCGCAATCTATGTGGAATTCTCGGCTCCCGGACTCATTCTGCCTGGAGTGGCCGGTTCCGTACTCGTCGTCCTCGGCCTTGCGGGCATCTCGCTGCTACCGATCAACTGGACCGGCGCGGCGCTGCTCCTTCTTGCCCTCGGGCTGTTCATTCTCGAAGCGAAGATTATTTCGCACGGAATCCTCGCCGCCGGCGGAACTCTCGCCATGGTGCTCGGAGCGGTACTGCTCGTCGACGGCCCCGTGCCCGAAATGCGAATCCGGCTGTCGACAGCCCTTGCGGTTGCTCTTCCGTTCGCGATCATCACAACGTTCCTGCTGCGGCTCGTGGTCCGCGCGCGCCGGCTGAAATCGGTGACCGGTTCCTGCGCCCTTATCGGCGAACGAGGCGCGGCCGTAACGGCGATTGCGCCGGAGGGCAAAGTTTCCCTGCATGGCGAATACTGGGACGCCGTTGCACCGAGCCCCATCGGTGCGGGTTCCCGCGTCCGGGTCACTGCGGTGACCGGGTTGATCCTCACCGTGGAAGAAGAAGTGGCAGCACAGCCAGGAGGCTGAATATGTTCGAACTCCCCCTTATAGCAGCCCTCATCGTCGTCCTCTACCTTTTCTCCTCGATCAAGATCCTGGCAGAGTATGAGCGCGGTGTCATCTTCCGGCTGGGCCGCGTCCTCGAAGAACCGAAGGGGCCCGGCATGATTCTCGTATTCGCGCCCATCGACCGCATGGTGCGCATTTCGTTGCGAGTCGATACGCTCGAGGTCCCTCCGCAGGACGTGGTGACGCGCGACAACGTGACGGTCAAGGTGAGCGCGGTGATTTTCTTCCGCGTTCTTGCGCCGCGGCTCGCGGTGGTCGAAGTATCGAATTTTCTCTACGCCACCTCGCAGCTCGCCCAGACCACGCTGCGAAGCGTGCTTGGCGAAGTCGAACTCGATGAACTGCTGGGGCAGCGCGAGAAGCTCAACCTGAGACTGCAATCGATCCTCGATCAGCACACCGCACCCTGGGGCGTGAAGGTCAATATGGTTGAGGTGAAACAGGTGGATCTCGCGGAACAAATGATCCGCGCTATCGCCCGCCAAGCCGAAGCCGAACGCGAGCGCCGAGCCAAGATCATCCACGCGGAGGGCGAGTATACGGCGGCGGCCAAACTGGCGATGGCAGCCGAGGTCATTCAAAAGCAGCCTGCCGCCATCCAGTTGCGGTACCTTCAGACGCTGGTCGAGATCGGCACGGAAAAGAATACGACGATTGTGTTTCCCCTCCCGCTCGATATATTCTCGTCCTTAGGGCGCGCTCTGGAACGGGCGGCCGAACCGAAGCGGGATTGACTGAAGAATGGCTAAAAACGAAGACGGCGAATTCGAGTTGGTGCTGGGCAACCGGCAGTTGCTCAGCGTATTTTTCCTGGTTGTGATCTTGTTCGCCGTCGTGTTCACGATGGGCTACATCGTGGGACGGAATTCGATTTCCGCGGCAGGTACGACAGCCTCGCAGAAGGCGCCTGTCACCGACACGGCTCCGCCCGCGGTCGTAATGCCGCGCGCGGAATCGAGAACCTCGGGCGAGGAGCGGAAGCCGGAAGCCGATGCCGGGACGCGGGGCACGCAACCGGCTGCCGGGGCATCCGATCCTCCGCCGACCGCCGAGCGGCCCAAGACTCCGGCGGCGGAAGCCGCGAAACCAAACGCGGTCTCCGAGCCTGTTGCCGGCCAGATGTACCTTCAGGTTTCTGCTGTTAAGCAAGCCGAGGCGGAGGTCATCGCGGAGAGTCTTCGAAAAAAAGGCTTCTCCGCGATTCTCGGCCCGGGTCCGAAGGATTCCGAACTGGTGCGCGTTCTGGTTGGTCCGCTGCGGGACGGCGAAACCCTTGCGAAGAAAAAGACGGAATTGGAAGCCGCAGGCTTCAGAAATCCCATCGTCCGGAAATGAGGATATCCGTGTTTGATCTGGCGGCTATCCACGCGCCGCGTGAGGAAAGTTCCGGCGATATCGCGCTCGTGGTCGATTCGGAGAAGTTCATCATGAGCGACGATGTAGAGCTTCTTGAGCAACTCCAGAAACTTCCGTTCAGATGACCGGCGAAGTCCGGTGTTGGGCGGTGACCTGTGTCGGGATGAGAGGCTGTTGTGCTTGGAGGGAGGAGTAAATGAGTGAAGAGTACGGTCTAATGCGCACACATCCGGCCCTCCGCCATGCTGTCGCCAAGGGTATCTGAACTTGCGCAGCGCGGAATCAGTGTGATCGCGCAGTTAAACCGGTGGAAGGCCCACGATTGATATCCCCCACGCCTCGGCGCGCTGGATCATCCGCTCGCGGTCGAGGAGGAGCGTTCGTCCGGCGTCAATCGCGAGCGCCGTGGCGCCGGTCTCGTACATCACCTCGATCGATCGCGGTCCGGTCACCGGCACATCGTAAAGCAAATGCTTCCGGCGGCGGGAGGCCTTCACGAGCGTCAGCGGACGCCCGTTCGCAAATCCGGCGGCCCGCCGCAGCGTCGCATCGGTGCCTTCCATCGCCTCTAACGCGACGCAGGCGCATTCGCAAATGACGACGGATTGCCCCACGTCCATGCCGGACAACAGGTTCGCGATCGGTCGTCCGTAGACGATGTCCGCCTGTTCCTCAGGCGTTGGCATCCGTTTCGTGAGCGGGCCCTCTTCCGCGAGGAGACCTTTCAGGAGGAGTGTCGAATCCATCAACTGAATGCCCTCGTCAGACAAAACCTTAGCGACTGCGCCGATTAGAGCATCCGTATTGCGGCGCGGCAGCGCGGCAAGCAGCTTGAATAAACGCCAGTCCGGGCGAATGGAAGAAAAGATGCTCGCGTGCTTCACCTGCCCCGCCATGGTGATTTCGGAAATGCCTTCGCTCTTGACGATGTCGATGAGGCGGCTCAGGTCCCCGAGTGAAATCCAGTGGCAGCGCCAGGCGAGCGATTCAACCTCCGGCGATGCCTCGTCCCTTATGGCGAGGACCAGCACCTCGTGCCGCGCCTGACGCGCGCTTTCGAGCGCCAGAACCGGGAACCGGCCGTTGCCCGCGATGAGGGCGTACCTCATCCCTTAACCACGCCGCGCTTCGACGACCGGATGAACTCGATGACTTCGTCGAGTTCGGGACAGGTGCCCAACTCAGCCACTATGCGTTCGACCGCCTGCGATGTATTGAGTCCCGCGCGGGTGAGAAGCCGCATGGCGGTCTGCAACTTCTCGATGGTTTCCGTCGCGAAGCCCCGGCGCTCAAGGCCCGTCTTGTTGGCGCCGAAGACCTTGATCTCGCGCTCGCTCACGGTGTTCGAAAAAGGCATCACGTCCTGAGTCACCACGCTGTAGCCCCCGGTGATGGAGTGCCTGCCGACGCGGCAGAACTGATGCACGCCGGTGAAGGCGCCGATCACGGCCCAGTCGCCAACCGTAACGTGCCCGGCGAGAGTGACTCCGTTCGCGAGAACCGTGCGATCGCCGATCGAAACGTCGTGCGCGACGTGCGTGTAGGCCATCAGCAGATTATCGTCGCCGATGCGTGTGACAAGTCCGCCGCTTTCGGTCCCGCGATGGATCGTGACGAATTCGCGTATCTTATTGCGGCTGCCGATGCGCGTTTCGGCGCGCTCCCCGCGATACTTCATATCCTGCGACGCGACTCCCACGGTCGAGTACGGATAGAAGAGGTTGTCTTCGCCGATCCAGGTCGGACCTTCGAGATAGTTATTGGCCATCAGGCGCGTGCGCGGCCCGATTTCGACTTCCGCGCCCACGATACAAAAAGGGCCGACATCCGCCGATTGCGCTACGCGGGCGGCCGGATCGACGATTGCAGTGGGGTGAACCGGCATCGGGAGAACTCGGTCCGCCTAAGGCGCGGCCGTTGTTTCAGATTTGTCGACGAGCTTGCACATGACCTCCGCCTCCGCCACGGTTACGCCATCGACCGTAGCTTTTCCCGACATCTTGGCGACGCTCGCCTTTCGCTTGAGCAGGATCATTTCGATACGCAGTTGGTCGCCGGGAACCACGGGCTTGCGAAACTTCGCAAATTCAACCGAAACCAGCAGTACCAGTTTCCGGTCGCGGTCCGGGATGCTATTCAGCACCAGAACACCGGCGGTCTGGGCCATGGCTTCGACGATGAGTACCCCGGGCATGACTGGAAAGTCCGGGAAATGCCCCGCGAAAAATGGTTCGTTCGCGGTTACGTTCTTGATGCCGACGATTCGCGCGGCCTCAAGTTCGATGATGCGGTCGACGAGCAGCATCGGGTACCGATGGGGGAGAATCTTGCGAATCTCGTTAGTGTCGAGAATGGGCATGGAACCCGCTATTATACAGCGCCAGGGGGGCGGAGGGCTCCGCTTCGAGCGGGCGTAGGCGGCGGTACATGCGGGACCCTCTTGGGTCGAGCGTGGTGTTCAGGGCGGTACCGGACCACAGGCCAGGGGGGCGGTTTGGTTCGGGAATGTGGCGCGAAATCAGGGAAACCGCGGCGGGCTGGCGTATACTGGCTCTTACGGGAGGTCAAAATAAGACATCCGCTGAAATCCCGTCTCGCGCTGGCTGGACTCTCGTTGTTCTTGAGCGCATGTGACACCTTATCGCTCCAACCGCTCTATTCCGAAGAAGACACAACCACTGAGTTCGCTGTCACCGGCTCATGGAAGGCTGACGGCGACAGGACCATTTGCATTGTCACCGAAACGAAGCCAGGGGTTTATTCGGTCATTGTAGAAGGGAAGAGTACCGATCGGTTCGAGGCTCGGCTTACCCGGATCGGCCAGGTTCTATTCGCGGACTTTCTGCCCGTGGAACGGGGATACTTCCAGATCCCAGGACACCTTTTCGCCCGGGTCCGTGTAGATGGCGCGACAATGCGAATCGCGTGGGTCGATTTTAAGTGGCTCGCCCGACAGATCCGGCCTCTGTCTTTTCCCGCTCACCAGTTCGTTTTCTTTGGGAACGACAACAGCCTCGTTCTCACAGCGCCGACGGCCGACCTGCGGACATACTTAGAGAAAATAGCCGGACTACCGGAAGCATTTGAACGGGACGACATCTTTCAGCGCGAGGGCCAGGGAAAATAATGGCCCGTGGGTCCCGCACGCACTCTGTGGTGAGGTTGCCGAGTTGGCGAACTTTCACTCCGGGTTCATGCGCGCCGCGAACGATTTGCGGGCGATTCAACAAAGCGCCGCGGTACAATGGCGAAGCGCGCCGGATTGGATGCCCGGCTCGCGAAACAGAACGAACGCGACGAGCGGCAGGGTCAGAGCGATCAGGACAGGTCTTGGGGATCGAGAGCGTCTACAGTCGAGATACCCACGGGATCAGCGCCGGTGCCGGCTCCTTGGCCCACCACACCATCGTCACGAGGAATGGGTCTTGCTTGGGCCGCTATGATTGCGGCCGCAACGATCTCTCCGGCTGGTTCGGCAAGAGGTAGACACATGTATATGGCTCTTCTGTTAAGCGTTCTCGTTCACGGGCACAGAGGCGCGCGGGCGATGATGCCCGAGAACACTCTGCCCGCCTTTGAATACGCGATCGGCGCGGGCGCGGATGTGCTCGAACTGGACCTGGCCGTCACGAAAGACGACGTGCTCGTAGTCTCGCACGATCCCACCCTGAGCAGGACCATTTGTACCGGCCCCGGAGAGGGCAGTCCTCCAATTCGGACGCTCACGTACGAGGAACTTCAGCAGTGGGACTGCGGAGCGCGGCGCAATCCGGCGTTTCCCAAGCAGACGCCCATGCCTGGGACGCGCATTCCCAAGCTCGATCAGGTGCTGGCGCTTGCTACCCGCGGTACGTTTGGATTCAACATCGAGACGAAGATCTTCGCGGAACATCCGGAATATACGCCAACGCCACGGCGGTTCGCGGAACTGCTTCTGGAAGCGATCCGGAGACACGGGCTGGAGGCGCGCGTGATCGTACAATCGTTCGATTTCCGGACGCTGCATGCGATGAAGGAGCTTGCGCCGGAGATCCGCCTCTCCGCGCTCGACGAACGTGGGAAAGCGGATTTCGTCGCGGTCGCGCGTCAGGCGGGCGCGCCCATTGTGTCTCCAGAGAAGCGTCTTGTGACCGCGGACAAGGTACGTGCCGCGCACGAGGCGGGACTGCAGGTCGTGCCCTGGACGGCGAATACTCCGGCGGACTGGGATCGCCTGGTCGACGCCGGAGTGGACGCGATCATTTCCGACGACCCCGCCGAGTTGATCGCTTATTTGAAGAAACGGGGATTGCGTTAGGCCCGTCAGAAAATGACGGTTCCAGATCTTTACGTAGAACTGTGGAATGGAAGTTGTGGGGCAGGCCATCGCCGTTGTGGCTTGCCATGAGCGCGGAAGCAGGCAGGCGACTAAAGACGTAGCTTATCCGCCAGCCTGCTCCTGGCGGCCCAGGCATTCAGGCAAACATCACTCCCCTCACCGCGCTGCGCCTCTCCCCGGCGAGCCGTTATCTGCGGAGGAATGACGGTATCTCTCTGCTACAATCGCTCAAGGCCAATGACGCATGAGCCTCTCCGCCGGAATGAAACTCGGGCCTTACGAGATCTTGTCGCCCATCGGCGCGGGAGGCATGGGTGAGGTCTGGAAAGCCCGCGATACCCGTCTCGACCGCACGGTAGCCGTCAAGGTTTCGAGATCCCAGTTCAACGAGCGCTTTGATCGCGAAGCCCGCGCCGTCGCCGCCCTCAATCATCCGCACATCTGCACTCTCCACGACGTCGGCCCAGACTACCTTGTGATGGAGTTCGTCGATGGCAAACCCCTCGCCGGACCGCTGCCGCTCGACGAAGGCCTGCGCTACGGAATACAGATCGCGGATGCCCTCGACGCGGCGCATCGCAAGGGCGTCGTCCATCGCGACCTCAAGCCCGCCAACATTCTGATCACGAAAACAGGAGTCAAGCTGCTCGACTTCGGACTCGCTAAGATCACACGTACGGGCGCGCCGACCGACACCACGGTGACTATTGCGCTGACGAAGGAGAACACGATTCTGGGAACGCTGCAGTACATGTCCCCGGAGCAACTGCAAGGCAAGGACGCGGACGCGCGGAGCGACATCTTTTCCCTGGGATGCGTGCTCTACGAGATGTTCACAGGCAGGCACGCCTTCGAGGGAACGAACGCCGCAAGCCTGATCACTGCCGTGATGACGGCACATCCGCCGTCGCTCACGGCAGCGCAGCCCGTATTCCCTCCGTCGCTCGATCATCTGATCGCGACGTGTCTGGCGAAGGATCCAGAGGAGCGCCGTCAGACCGCGCACGACGTGCTGCTCGAACTACGATGGCTCGCGGGCGCATCCGGACAGGCCGCAACGCCGATACCGGCGGCGCCACCCTCGCGCCGCTCATTCTTGTGGCCAGCGCTGGCGATGGTGCTGCTGCTCTCGACGCTGGCGTTCGCGGGGCTGTACTGGCGGACCGCGCCGGCGCGGAACCCGGCCATCCGATTCACCGTCGATTCTCCGCCTAAGTCGCCGTTGTCGCCGACCCGCTTCGGGTCCGCGGAGATTTCACCGGACGGGTTACATATAGCGCTACTTACCTCCTCGATCGCTAACGAGGGTGGGACGCTGTGGATTCGGAGCCTGGATTCCACCCAGGCTCGCAGTCTGGCCGGCACCGAAGGCGCGGGTTATCCGTTTTGGTCCGCGGACAGCCGCCAAATCGGCTTTTTCGCGGACGGAAAGCTGAAACGGGTATCCGTCGAGGGCGGACCTCCCCTGACGCTGTGCGACGCACCCAACGGCCGCGGCGGAACCTGGCACGGTGCGGCCGATGGCGTAATCGTCTTCGCCGCCGGGAATACGGAAGGCCTTTCGCGTGTCTCCGCAGCCGGCGGCCAACCTGTCCACATCACCGCGCTCGACCCCGCTCAGCGGGAGCTTTCTCACCGCGTGCCTCATTTTCTGCCCGATGGACGCCACTTTCTGTATGTCAGCGTCAACGGAGAAAACGCAATGAACCGGATCATGGTGGGCGAACTGAATTCCGGCGCCGCCAAACCCGCCCCCGGAGGGGGTAAAAGGTTGATGAACGGCGATACCGAAGCGCGTTGGGCGTCACCCGGATACCTGTTGTTCATGCGAGAGCGTAACCTGATGGCGCAGGCATTCGACGTGGAGCGTCTCGATTTCAAGGGCGAGGCGGTGCCCGTCGCGGAAAGGATAGACATGGGGGGCAATCGCCACACAGCGGCGTTTTCCGTTTCCGCCACCGGTGTTCTAATCTACCGTCAAGGATCACCTCAGCCGCCCACGCACATGGCATGGCTCAACCGGAAGGGCGTCGAAGTGGAGCAGATTCCGGCGGGCGAGAATATCGCTATTTCAAGCCTATCCCCGGACGGCAAGATGGCCATTGGCGAAAAGTTTGCAGCCAACGGCTCGACGGATCTTTGGGTGATCGACCTGGTTCGCGGCACCGCTTCGCGGTTCACCTTCGACCGGACCTCGGAGCGCGAAGGGGTCTGGTCGCCGGACGGTAAACGCATCGTATATAGCCTGGAACACGGGCCGAGTTTCGATCTCTTTGTCAAAGACTCAGGCGGCCTGGGCGAACCCACGCCGCTGCTCCAGTCCCCGCTCTCGAAGCACGCCTACGACTGGTCACGCGACGGCAAATGGATTCTTTACTCGGAATCGGCGCTGGCGGGGACGGCGAACCGGAGCATTCTGGCTCTCCCAGTTACGGGAGAACGAAAGCCCATTGAACTGGTGCCTTCCAAGTTCTATAACCTTGGGGCCAGACTATCGCCCGACGGCCGCTATTTCGCCTGCAGCTCGAACGAATCCGGCAGGCCCGAAGTCTATGTGCGAACGTTCTTGCCCGAATCGCCCGCGGCGGGCGACAAGTGGCAGATCTCGACAGGCGGCGGCGGATCTCAGACTTGGCGGAGCGATGGCAAAGAGTTGTTCTTTATCGCGAGCGACGGAAAGCTCATGGCGGTACCTGTACAAACCGGTACCACTTTTCAGGCAGGAACACCTGCCGTCCTGTTTGAACTGCGTGGGACCGCGTTGCCTGGCCCCGATGGCCAGCGCTTCCTGGCCGCGATCCCAACGCAAGCCCAAGCCCAGGAGCCGCAGCAGGTGGTTCTGAACTGGACCGCCACTCTGCCGAAACAGAAGTAGGATCAGGCGGGCTTATTAGCGCGCACGAAGGCGCTCATGAATTTGCCGTCTACCTGAGGAGCGATCCTTTCCACGTCGATTCCTTCCGAGGCGAGGAACTCACGCGCGTCGTCCACGCGATAAATTCGCGTCGGCTCGAGACTGATCGATTCGAAACCCGCGGCCGCCAGTTTGGTCTGATACTCGGATTCCTCCAGCGCGCCTGCGACGCAACCAACCCACATGAGGATGCTACGCCGTATCTCGGCGGGCATCTCTCCCCTGACAACCACGTCAGATACCGCGAACCTTCCACCGGGTTTGAGAACTCGGAATGCCTCGTTCAGTACGCGGCCTTTGTCCGCCGAGAGGTTAATGACGCAATTCGAGATTACGACATCAACGGAATTGTCGGGGAGCGGAATGTTCTCGATTTCACCCTTGAGAAACTCGGCGTTCGTAATGCCGGACTTTTCCCGGTTCGCGCGAGCAAGCGCGAGCATCTCGTCTGTCATGTCGAGTCCGTACGCCTTTCCCAACGGGCCGACGCGCCTGGCCGAAAGCAGGACGTCAATGCCGCCTCCAGATCCGAGATCGAGCACGGTTTCGCCCGGATGGAGGTCCGCAAGCGCTGTGGGGTTGCCGCAACCAAGGGAGGCGAGCATCGCTTCAGCGGGGATTTGACTCGCCTGCGATTCGTCGTAGAGATTCGATGTGATGGGATCGGGTCCGCAGCAACCTGAGGGCGACGACCCGCAACATGAACTGCCTCCGGTATCGACGCGCAAAGCGGCCTGGCCGTATTTTTCCCTGACTATTTCCCTGATGTCCATATGTATGCTCCTAGTTTTGATTTGATTTCGTCGCGCACGCGCCGGAAAACGGCGAGTTGTTCTTCCGTGGATCCCGGCGCGGCGGCGGGATCCTCGAATCCGATGTGAATGCGATGTCCGATCCTGCCCGTGAAAGCAGGACAGGTGCCGTCCGCTCCCGAGCACACCGTAATCATGTGATCGAAGCTCTCGTCCGAATATCGCGACACGCTCTTCGGCGTGTGCGAGGAGATGTCGATGCCCGCTTCGCGCATGGCTTCGACCGCAAGCGGATGGACGCGCGGCGCAGGGTCCGTACCCGCCGAGTGCACGTCGAGCGAAGGGTCCATGGCTCGCAGAAGTCCTTCCGCCATCTGGCTTCGCGCCGAATTGCCGGTACAAAGTACGAGTATCCGTTTCGTCACTTGTTACTTCCTGATGAGAACAATTTGTCCGGGGTCGACGGCTCCGCTCCGCGAGCAGCATTCCGCGTAAAGAAACTGCAGAAGCTCGCGCAGCGATTCGGTGTTCGCGGTGTAGCGCAGGCACGTGCTTTCGCGTCTGACGACGGCCAGCCCCTCGTTCTTCAATTTGTCCAGATGATGGGAAAGCGTGGACGCGGGCATGTCGAGTTCATCCTGGATTTCGCCGGCGATCATTCCGCCCGGGTGCGAGGTGAGAAGAAGGCGCATGATCTCCAACCGCGGGCCGGCGCCGATAGCCGCGAACATATCGGCGTAACGCGCCAGGTTTTCCGCCGGTACTTTCGCTTTCCGTGCCGCCATATTTCGATATTACTCGAAAGATGGAATCATGTCAAGAAAAATCTTCGGAGCGAGCGGCTCAGGGCAGCTCAAACACATACAACGCGTTTCCATTCCCCGGATGGTGAATCTCCGGAGCGATCACGTAAGGAACGTCGCGCGGGCTGCCGCCGCCTAGCCCAGTCGTCACCGCCACATATTGCTTCCCATCCATGGAAAAGGCAATCGGATGGCCTTGCACGGAAGTCCCCAGCCGCGTCTGCCATAACAACGCGCCGGTTTTCACATCGACTGCCTTGAAGTACCGGTCGAGATCCCCCACAAACGCCACGCCGCCCGCCGTCGATAGCACGCCCGTCAGGAACGGGGCGCGCTGCTCAATCGACCAATTCTCTTTCATGGTCCGTACGTCATACGCGGCCAGCTTCCCGATCATCCCTTTCTTTCCCGGCATCTCCAGGAAGTGCCGGTTCCCCGCGCCGCCGCCGGAACCCTCCTTCAACTCCACCTCGCGCCCCGACATCTCCATGCAGCTCTGGCTCAGCGGAATGATCAACTGCGAGGTCGGCGCGTTGTAGCTCATCGGGTGCCAGTTGTGCCCGCCTTCCGTGCTCGGGCACACATGGAGCCACTGCCCCACCTTTTGCTCCAGAATGTCCGGCCGGTATGTCAACTCGCCCGTCTTGCGGTCCACGACGGAAAACACCGTCTGCCTTACCGTCTCGGCGAGATCGAGATACTTGCCCGTCACCCGGTCAAGCTTCCACAGGATACCGGCCTTGCCCACCGAGAATACGAGCTTCTGCCCGTCGACATCCACCAGGACGCGCTCGAACACTTCATCCAGGTCGAAGCTCTCCTGCCGCACGTGCTGAAAATGCCAGTCAAGTTTCCCCGTATCCGCGTTGAGCGCCAGCGTGCTGTTCGTATACAGCCCTTTATCACTCCACTTGGACCCACGGCTCACCCGCATCCACGGCTTCGCCTGCGACACACCCCAGTAGGTCCGGTTCAACTCCGGGTCATAGCTTCCCAAGATCCACGTGTCCCCACCGGCGCGAAACAGATCCTTAAGCGATCCCCAGGTGTCCCCGCCAGGCTGGCCGTCGCGGGCAATCGTGTGAAACTTCCATGCAAGCTTCCCCGTCTCCGCATCCCATGCGCTGATGTAGCAGGCTTCTTCCTTGTACGATGAGCACCCGGTCAGGCCCTGCAGAATCTTCCCGTTGATGGCAATCGAGCCCGACGTACTGCTGTAGCCGCGCTTCGGAGGCGCCACGTCGCTTTGCCACACCACGCGCCCGGTCCGGGCATCGAGCGCGTGCAGCCTGGCGTCCGTGGTCGAGAGGAACACCTTGTCGCCAAGGATCGAAATCCCGCGCGTCCCGCCATATGCCCGCGTCGACTCGGGGCCAATGCGGTTCTCCCAAATCAGATCGCCGGTTCGTCCATCGAGCGCCTGCATCGTGTTGCTGGTGTTCGAGAGGTAGATGATGCCGTCGTGTGCGATTGGCGTCGGCTGGTTCGCGCCGCCGTCATTCATCGCCCACACCCACTTCAGCCGCAGGTCCTTCACATTCGCGGTGGTCACCTGCGTGAGCGGACTATAGCTCCACGCCTGATAATTTCGCCGGATCATGAGCCAGTCCCCTGGATCCGGATTCCGTAACATGGCATCGGTGACAGGCCGGTAATTCTTGACCGTCCCCTTTACCGAATGCCCCTTCGGACCCGCCCCGGGCCGAAAGGAGGACCCTGCCTGATCCGACTTCGGATCGTTCAGAATCGCGAGCAGCGACGCCGGGATCTGCCCATTCGATACCGCGCCGATCCGTAGGCCGCTCCCCGCCGCCAATGCCTGCGCTCCTGGAGCCGCGCCGTTTGCCTCCAGAATAAACGCCGCCAGCGCAACGTAGGTCTCCTCGCCGAGACCGCCCCGATTGCCCGGCGGCATGGTCAGTTGCATGTACGCCGCGAGTTGCCCGACGGTGCGATCGCGCCACACGTTTTGAAAATTGCCGCCGGTGAGCGCATGTGCTTCGTTGTTTCCGTTCATGTTCGGCAAGTGGCAACTCGCGCAATTGCCGAGATAAGCCGCCCGCCCAGCCAGAGCCTGTGCTGTAGTGTATGTCTGCGCCATCATGGCGGACGTAGCGAGGAGGGCAAAGAGTGTCGTTAATAGAGCTGTCATAAGATCGCTTCCATCTTAGTCCAAGTTCAGACGCCCAGTTCGGACGCCGGTTGAAGCATGCGCTGAAGCCGAAGTATGGTGCGATGGATCCCATCGCAAGTAGGAGGCTTGCTGACTTGCTGATGGGTGTGCGACATAAAAGTGAGGACTTGAGGGATTTTCGTTTTTTGTGACCTGTAT
>SHUI01000278.1 GCA_009697455.1 Bryobacterales bacterium | reverse complement strand
CTCGATCGCCGTCACGGAACGGCGGAAGGAGATCGGCATTCTACGGGCGCTCGGCGCAACTCGCGGGCAGATTCGAAACCTGTTCCTGAGTGAGGGCGCGGCCGCCGGTCTTCTTGGATCGCTTGCGGGCGTATCGGCGGGAATCCTCATCGCGAAGGGTCTTTCGCGCTACGTAAGCGGCCTGCTCGTGGACATCTATAGCGTGGGCGAGCGTTCAGATGAGATTACTGTCGAGCCCGGCCTGCTCGCCTGGGCGCTCGCAATCGGCGTCTCAACATCAATCCTGGCGTCTTTTCTGCCTGCGCGGAGTGCGGCTCGCGTGGACCCCGTGCAGGCCCTTCAGAAAGGAGGAGTGCAGGTGCTTTCCGCGGGTGAGAACCGAATCCGGCGATGGCTGGCCGTGTCGCTGGTGGCAGTTTGCGTGGCCTGCGTAACGCTTGGCCGGTCGAGGCCTGTGTTCTATGCGGGATTCCTCAGTGTGATCGCGGCATCACTTCTGCTCACCCAGTCGCTCTCTCTTCGGATGGCGCGAGTTCTTCGCCCCGTACTCCAGTGGATCCGGCCCATTGAAGGCGCGCTTGCCGCCGACAGCCTGATTCAAGCTCCGCGGCGCATGTCGGCGACAGTGACCGCTCTCATGATGTCGCTGGCCATGGTCATCGCGCTTAACGGACTCGCTATTGCGAGCTACGATTCCATCGTCGAGTGGCTGGACAGCACGTTCAACCCCGATTTGTTCGTCAATACAAACCAGACGCTGGGCGCGCGGAGTTTTCATTTTCCGGCAGTGATTGGAGAGCAACTTGCGGGCATTGATGGTATCGCGACGGTGCAGGGTGTCCGCACTCTGCGCGTGACATTTCGAGGCACGCCCGTTCTGTTGGTATCGGGTGACCTGCGAAGCATCGCCAGGCACACCGTCAACCCGCGGACGGTTGCGGGCGATTACCAGGAAATGCACCGGCTGGCCGGCGAAGGCAAGGGTGCGATCGTCGCGGAGAATCTTGCCATGCTCCACAATCTGGGCTTGGGTCACGAGGTGGAGATCGCGGCGCCCGGCGGCGCGCTGCGTCTTCCCGTCGTGGGTATCCTTCGAGACTTCTCCGATCAACAGGGCACGGTCTTTATCGACCGGTCGATCTATTTGAAGTATTGGAACGACAGCACAGTGGACATATTCCGCATCTATCTCAGTAAGGGCACGTCCGCTGAAGTGGTGAAGCGCCGCATACAGGAGCGCTTCGCCGGCGAGCGGCGCCTCTTCGTGCTGCTGAACACGGAGATCAAGGACTACGTCCTCCGGTTGACGGATCAGTGGTTCGCGATGACGCACGTCCAGACCGCCGTGGCGGTACTGGTCGCGATTCTCGGTATCGTCAACACGCTGACGGTTTCGATCAGCGACCGGCGGCGTGAAATCGGTGTCCTACGGGCGGTCGGCGCTCTTAGCGCGCAAGTGCGCCGCACCATCTGGATGGAGGCGCTGGCGGTGGCCTTCATCGGATTGGTTCTGGGGCTGCTGCTCGGCGCCGTGAATCTGTATTACCAACTGGACATCGTGCAGCGGGATATTTCCGGTCTGGTGGTTGCGTACAGGTTTCCGTTCATGGCTTCCCTGTGGCTCGTTCCTGTCATGCTCGGGTCCGCGTTCCTGGCCGCCTTGTGGCCCGGGGAAGCCGCCGTACGGAGTGGATTGGTGGAAGCTTTGGAATATGAGTAGCGTGCTTATGAGAGAGTCTCTTTGGTTGTTGTTTCTGGGAGGCATCGGCGCCACCGCACAAGACGCGCGAACGATTGTGCGGGAGGCGCAGAAGCGCGGGGAGTCGAAGTCCCAGCGCTATGAAGGTGTACTCGAATAGCGGACTCGGGCGGCAAGGTTACGTCGAAACGTTGGATCTCGGAGCGGCTTGGCGCGTGGGGGTCGAGCAAGACGATACTGCGATTCACGGCTCCGGCGGAGGTTAAGGGCGTGGCGCTGTTGGTGCTGAATCAACCGGACCGGTCGTCGGACCAATGGACGTGGACACCGGCCATCGGCCGCGACCGGCGCATCGCAATGCAGGACCGGTCGACGCGCTTTTTCGGTACGGACTTCAGCTTTGAAGATCTCGAAGAGCGCGACGTGGACCAGTCGGACTTCACTCTGGTGGGCGAAGAGGCAGTGGACGGAGCGGCTTGCTGGAGGATCGAGTTTCGTCCGAGAGCGGCCCGCAGTTTGCAGTACAACCGCCGTTTCCTCTGGATACGCAAAGACAATTACTCGGCCGCGCGTGTTGAAAGTTATATCAAAGATCAGTTGGTGCCGCGGCTGAATTACCGGCAGATCGAGAGAGTCCAAAACGTCTGGACGGCGCGGCTGCTTAGGATGGAAGACCTGCGCCGCAAGGGCAAGACCGTGATGAGGCTGGAGAAACTGGAATAGGGCGTCCCGCTGAAGGAGGAGGATTTCACCGTCGCGGCGCTGCGGCGGAGCGGTGAGACCGGCGGCATTGCTGCTGCTTACTGGCGCCTGTTGCTCACTGGGTTTCTCACAGGGCTCGGCGCGGAAGTTTTCGCAACGCGGCTTTCTCGAGGTGAACTCCTTCGCCTTCCCGGAAGCCTCCCCAGGCGACAGCAGCCGCTATGTGGCCGGCGCGCTTCTGCGATACGAGTTGTCCTATAAGCTCGGGCCCTCGCTGCGTATCGCAGGTGGCCTGGATGCCCGGTCCGACACGCACCGTCAGGTGGAGCGCGGGTTCGGACTTTCATGGCAGGACCGGTCTGTCCGCCGCCCGGCTCTCGCCGTCCGCCGTCTGAGCGGCACTTGGGTGAAGGGCAAGCTCACCGCTGAAGTTGGAAAACAGTTTGTCCGGTGGGGCAAGGCCGACATCCTCAACCCCACGGACCGTTTCGCTCCGCGCGACTATCTGAACGTCGTCGAAACGGATTTTCTCCCCATCACCGCGGCGCGAGTCACCTATGGCGGGCAGGCGGACTCAATCGATCTGGTGTGGTCACCCCGCTTCACGCCGAGCCGCACGCCGTTGTTCGGTGAGCGCTGGGCGGCGCTGCCGCAAGAGTTGGTCCTTCACGATCGCGGCGCGCGTATTCCCGGCGGACAGCAAGCCGGTGCGCGCTGGAATCACATTGGACGCAAAGTGGAGTATGCGGTTTCGTTCTACGAAGGGTACAACCACCTGCCGCTCATTGACGCCGCGTTGGTTCCGGCGCTTCCACCTCGTGTTTTCATCGCGCGCGAGTATCCAAAGCTGCGCATGTACGGCCTAGATGGCGCAGTTCCGTTCGGCCCTGTCACAGTCAAGGGAGAAGTGGCGTATTTCGGGTCTTCGTCCCGCAAGGCTGACGAGTACGCCCTCTACGTCCTGCAAGTGGAGCGGCAAGCCGGTGAGTGGTTCTTTGTCGGCGGATATGCGGGCGAGACAGTTACAAACCGGCGATCGCGCTTCAACTTCTCGCCCGACCGCGGCTTCACAAGGGCCTTTCTTGGGCGCGCCGGATACACGATCGACACAAACCGTAGTGTTGCCCTCGACGTCGCGGCCCGGCAGAACGGAAACGGATCCTGGATGCGGCTCGAGTATTCACAGGCGCTCGGTGCAAACCTTCGCGCGACTGGAGGGTTTACGTGGATTCGCGGGGATCCCGCCGATTTTCTGGCGCAGTACCGGCGCAACTCGCACGCGCGGGTGCTACTGCGGTACAGTTTCTAACCTCGATACAGCATCCAATACACCACCACGCCCGTGACGCTGACGTACAGCCAAATAGGCAAGGTCCAGCGCGCGATGTTCCGATGCTTCTCGATGCGGCCTCCCAGACCCCGGCTGAGCGTGATGATGGCGAGCGGCGGGACGGCGGCAGCCAGCACAGTGTGCGTCAACAGGATGCTCAAATAGACGGTTCGGAGCACGCCGGTCTTCTGGTAACGCACCGAACCCACCTGGAAGTGATACACGAGGTAACAAACAAGGAACGCGGTCGAAACCGCGAACGCCGCAAGCATGACGCGCTTGTGCGCCTCGCGCCTGCCTTGACGTATCAGCGCATAACCCAGAATCAGCAGCGCCGCCGCCGTCGAGTTCAGCGTCGCGTTCACGGCAGGCAGATCGCGCATGCCGATCACGAAGCTTCCTTCCGCAACTGCTTGATGCCCCGCACGATCTGAACTACCGGCGATTCGTCCGTGGTCCCGTAGTATCCGCGGATGCGCCCGCGCCGGTCGATCAGCACCAGGCGTGTGCTGTGATTGAGGCTGCCATCGACGTCACCGAGCTTGAAGGCTTCCCGCTTCAAGCGGTGCAGCGTTTCCCGCTCGCCAGTGAGGAAGAACCAGCGGCCGTCCTGCGCGTGGTAACGTTCGGCGTACTGAGCCAAGATCACCGCAGTGTCGCGCTCCGGATCAACCGTGAAGGATACGAGCTTGACCGCATCCCCGTAGGTCGAAACCGCGGCTTGCACCTGGCGCATCAGCGAGCTCATGCGTGGGCACGGGCCGGTGCAGGTGGAGTAGATGAAATCCGCCACCCAGATTTTGCCGTCGAGCGACTCGCTCTGAAACGGTTGGCCGGTCTGGGCCGTGAGCGCGAACGCCGGGATCTGTCCGAGCATGGGAAGGGGCGGTGGCGCGGAACAGGAAAGCGATACGAGCAGCGCCGTAGCGCCGGCGAAAGCGGGTTTCATGCGGCGCTCGCGGTGGATTTTCGATTCGCGAGCTTCGCCGACGCGACCAGCAACACGACGCCAAACAAGACAGTCAGCCCAATTGAGACCGGGGCCGGAGGTCCGCCAGCCGCGGCTTCCGGAGTCAGTTGCCCGCGAAGCAGCGCCAACGAATACGTTAGAGGATTCGCCAGCATCACCCATTTCACCCATGCCTGCGCCTTCGCCACGGGGAAAATCGCGCCCGAGACCATCCACATCGGGAGCAGCGCCAAGTTCATCACCGCGTGAAAGCCCTGGGTTGAATTCATTTTCCAGGCAATCAGGAATCCGAGCGCAGCCAGCGTGAAAGCAATGAGGAAAATACTTCCGGCCGCGCCCAACAGCCCGGCGACTCCGGCTTTCACTCCGGCGAGAGGCGCGAATGCCAGAAAGATCATGCCCTGAATCCAGGCCAGCGTTGCCGATCCGAGCACCTTGCCCAGCACCATGCTTGTGCGCGATGCCGGTGATACAAGCATGGAAAGCAGAAACCCCTCGCGCCGGTCTTCGATGATCGTAATGGTTGAAAAGATCGCCGAGAACATCACCGTGAGAACCAGCGAACCGGGGAAAAACAATCCCATATCGCCGAAGCCCGATCCGATGAGCAGCCAGAATACAAGAGGCGACGCGACCACGCCGAGAATCCGGCTCTTCTGTCTCCAGAAACGCACCAACTCGCGTTTCCAAAGAGCGATTACAGGCAGCCAGAAACTCATGTAAACACAGCTCCGGTCTCGCGGATGAAGAGGTCTTCGAGCGTCGGCTTGTGCAGGGACACCGAGTCGATCGTGCCCGGAAACGCTTCGAACACGTCGGCGATGAAGCGGTGGCCGTTCGCAATCTCGACACGCACGGTGCCATCCACCACCTTCGGGCGCACGCCGAACCGCGCTTCAATGTTGCCGCCGAGCGTGGCCGTGTCCGCGGATTCAAGCACCACCACGTCGCCGCCAATTCGCGCTCTCATTTCCGACGGACTGCCCTCGGTCACGATGCGGCCTTCATGAAGCAAGGCGAGCCGGTCGCAGCGGCCGGCCTCATCGAGCAGATGCGTCGTCAACAGAATCGTGACTCCCTCGCGGGTGCGCAGTTCTTCGACGAAAGTCCAAAGTTCATGACGGGCGCGCGGGTCGAGGCCCGTGGAAGCTTCGTCCATTAGAAGCACGCGCGGAGAGTGCAGCAGGCCTTTGGCGATTTCGGTGCGTCTGCGCAGTCCTCCGGAAAGGCTGTCCACAAGATCGTTGCGGCGGTCCGCGATGCCGAGCCGCTCCATGACTTGCTCCATACGGGCGGTGAGCCGGCTGCCAGACATTCCATGAAGACTGCCTTGGCTTCGCAAATTTTCCGCGACCGTAAGCTGCTTGTCCAGGCTCTGCGATTGAAATACAACGCCAATACGCCGCCGAACTTCAGCCGCGGCCTTATCCACATCGAGACCGTCAATGGCGGTGCGGCCCTCCGAGGGCAGCATCATCGTTGAGAGAATGCGGAACAGAGTGGATTTGCCGCCGCCGTTCGGGCCGAGGAGACCGAATATTTCGCCTTTGCTCACGCGGAACGTGACCCCTGCGAGAGCGGTCCGCGAGCCGTAACGATGGGTGACGTTTTCTACGCTGATCACAGACCCGGCCTATCGAGCACCATCAGACCGTAGATCAGCGGCAGGTAG
>SHUI01000277.1 GCA_009697455.1 Bryobacterales bacterium | reverse complement strand
ACTGTCTACGGACTGCTGACGCACCTCGCCTCGCAGCCAACTAGACCAAATGGACCGCCTTTCCCGCGCGCTTTCCGTTACCAGCAGGTTCCCATTCTTTACACTCACGTCGTCAAGCGTCGTGAAGCCGGGATGGACTTTTGTGAAGAAGAATAGAAACTGCGATTGGGTGTGTTCCGCTCCGGGAGCCAGCGAAACACGGATGTTCCGAACAACTTCCCTTTGTCCAACACTGCGCGCCGGCTTACGTCGAACGGCTGCGTCGAGAACTCCAAGCTCCGCGCCATGTCTCCGTCGGGAGCATAGTTGTCCCAGCACTGGAGGCATCCGGACTTCTTCTTCAAAAACTCAGGCGAAGCGCAAGCTGAACGTTGCGTGGGTCGTTCGCCTGGCTTGGTGTAACAACCCCAAAGCTGGCGCCTCCCACCGTGAGGTTGGGACCGCCAAACCATGCCGTGTTCGTCATGTTAAACGATTCGGCGCGGAACTCCAGGTTGACTCGCTCCGTGACGGGAAACTTCTTAAAGATCGAGAAATCGACGTTCAACGGACGCAGGTCGCGAATATTGGGGAAACGCGTCGAAAGCCGCCGCAGCGTGAAAGGCGGTTGAACCGAGAATGTCACCGGATCAGATGCGCTGGCGCAATTCTGGCGCGCCCCATTCAGGGCAAGGGTGCAGGTGTTGAACCAGCGCTGGCGGCTGCGCTGATCGTCGGCTAGCCTGGGATCGAGGCCAGTCGAATAAACGTTACCGGGCGCTCCGATCGGAATTCCGGACTGGATCGAGACGATTCCCGTCAACTGCCATCCGCCTAACGCCTGATGCGCGATACCGCGGCCGTTGCGGAAAAAAGGCAGCGCCCAGGCGCCGGAAACAATTCCGCGATGCGGAGTATCGACGCCCGTGAGCACGCTGGCCAAGTCTCCGAAATTGTCCTGTGGGTTGAGATATCCGATGGCCTCCACCGATTTTGACAGCGTGTAGCTGAACAGCATATGCACGCCGTGAGAGAGCCGCTTCTCCACGCGGAGTTGGAAGGAGTTGTACGTGGACCGGCCAATGGTATGGCGATCCTGGGTTAGCCCCGCGAACTGCGGGAACGGCCGCAACAACTGCTGCCTCGGTACGGTCGCTCCGTTGAACGGGCTTCCCGGAAGCCGCCCGGCGAATGGATTCGAAATTTGAGTCAGAAGGTCGTTGCCAAGACCCAGTTGGGTTGTGGAGACCTCATTAATACCCTTGCCCGTCTGCAATCCGCGCGTACGCGATCCCGAGTACGAAGCGTCGATCAACAGGCGCCAGGGTAGCTCATGTTGGAACCCGGCCGAAAACTGGTGCACGAATGGAATTTCGCGACCCGAGAATCCGAAGGAGAACCCCTGGCCAAGCAGCGTACCCAATCCCTGTGAACGGCCTGCAACTGCAAGATACCCCTCCGGAAAGGGGTTCGCAAGACGGTTCTGAGGAGTCAGACCGCCATCCACCGATGTGACCATCGTGCTGGTTACGGCAAAGCCGTTGTTAAACCCAGTGTCGAACGTCGGCAGGTAGCTGACGCCATAACCGCCGCGAAAGACTGTCTTCTCGGAAAGCTGCCAAGCCGCGCCGGCGCGGGGTTGGAAATTGTTCATATCCCTTGAGAATGGATACCGGTTGTCCGCGCTGGTGAAAAGCAGGCCACCCTTTGTCTGGACTCCCGGGACTTGCAGCGGCGATGCGGCGTTCGCATCGAAGCCTCGATTCTGCTGGTCGAAGCGCTCGGTCTGAGGCGTCTCGTAATCCCAGCGCAAACCGAGGTTTACCGTCAAGCGCCGGGATACCTTCCAGTCGTCCTGGAAAAAGAGGACGTGGTAGCGATTGCCATAGGCGAGCGCGGGCTGCCGTACGGACTCGCCGCTCTCCGGCATACCTAACAGGAGCGAAGCGAAAGCATTACCGCTGGCTGCGTCGGCCCGAAGCGGGTCGCGCTGGGTGAAGTTCCGGCGGAAGTTAAAGCGTGCAAACGAAGAGGTTGGGCGGTCCTGGTTGTTGAACATCTGCCTGCCTTCAAAACCGAACTTCAACGAGTGCGTGGAAACGACCTTCGAGAGGGTTTCGGCGATCGACCAGGTGTCGGAGAATGTGAACTCAGATCCAGTGGACCGCTGTGGCCCGAACGCGGTGTAGTCGGTATAGTCGATTCTCGGGAAGAACTTCCGCGGCAGGGAGTCGACGGCGGAGGCCGGGAATCCCAGTTGTTTTAGATCGAAGCCTTCGGTGTGCTGAGCGATCGCGAACTGGTGGCGGATGTACCCCATTCGGAAGCTGGACACCAGTGTGGGTCCGAGCGTCGACGTGAGATCAAAGTTGCCACCCTGATTGATCCGCCAGTGGTTGTACCAGGGCGAGGAGGCTTGGCTGAAGTTCGCAAAACTATTCGTCTCGTGCCGGTTCCCGCGGATGTAGCGGGAGAAGAAACGGTGTTTGGTTGAGAGTTGCTGATCCAGCCGAAACGCGAATTGGTCATATTCGTCCGAGACCGTATTGGGGCTCGAAATCAGGTTGAAGAAGCCTTGCGCATTGCCGGGCTGGTTGGGGTTCGGGATGAACTTGGCAATGTTTACGGCTACCGGATCGAGCCTGGCTGCGGGGATGCGGTTGTCCGCAAAGGGCTGGCGCGTAAATGCGGTGCCTTCCTGGCGGGTCGTCAGCGGATCGAACATGGCGATGGGCTGGCCGTTGGTCTGAAGAGTGCGCGAGAAATCGCCGGCCCTCTGCTCGGCCGTTGGAACCGTATAGTTCTGCGGGAGCGGAATTGCCGATTTGATCTTCTCCCACGAAAACATGAAGAACGTCTTGTTGCGCCCATCGTAGAGCCTTGGCAGCAAAACCGGACCATGAACGACGAGGCCCGGCTGATTCCACTTGAATGAGTTCCTGGGAAGCCCGGCCGCGTTCGTCTCAAAGGCGTTTGCGTTCAGTTTGTCGTTGCGGAAGTAGTGGTACGCAACGCCGTGAAAATCGTTTGTTCCCGCGCGCAGCGACACATTGATCACCCCGCCGCCCGTGCGGCCGTACTGGGCGTCAAACGTGTTCGTTTGAACTTTGAACTCTTCAGTCGCATCGGGAGACGGCACGAACGACAAATTCGATGGAGATGTGGTCTCGGTATTTGTGTCGGGCACGCCATCCAACAGGAACTCGTTGGTGGTCTGACGGCCGCCATTGATGGAGAAACTATCCATTCCACCGTTGTCAAAAGGACGATTCGAGCGAGACTGGCGTGCCGGCGTATACTGCACCCCCGTCGAGATTGCGGCCAGCAGGAACGGATTGCGGCCAAGCAACGGCAGATCCCTCACTTTCGCCGAATCAATCACCTGGCCGTTCGAAGCGGAAGACGTTTCGAGGAGCGCGGTTTCGCCCGACACGGTGACCTGTTCTGTCACGCCGCCAATCTCCAGTTGGAAATCAAGCCGAATGCGATCGCCCACGCGCAGTTCGACATCGGGGCGCGTCGAAGTCTTGAATCCTTCAGCGGAGACGGCTATCTGGTACTTCCCGATCGGAAGAAACGGCGCGACGTAGAGGCCCGCTTCATTCGATGTCACATCGACAGCAGCGCCTGTAGCGGAATTTCGGGCCATAACTTTCGCTCTAGGAATTACCGCGCCGTTGGGATCGGTTATGGTGCCCGTGACAGTGGCGCGAACCTCCTGTGCCTGGGCGGCGGCGGCAATCAAGAAAAACGTGATCAAACTTCGACGCATCTGAACCTCCTGGTTACGAACTTTACGCTGGGAATTCCAGGTTGGAGCGCGAACCCCTGGGACAGTAGTATACACTCAGCGCGTGCTGGCTCGTACGGGGAGGACCACCCTTGTACCACCGGCGACGTTCAGGTGCCGGCTTGGGCGATCATAGCCCCCGGCTCGCTGCCAATTGGACCGTCTTCCCCGCGCGGCTGTCCGTGACCAGAAGCTTCCCATCCTTTAGCGTTACGTCGTCGACGCGCGTGAAGCCCGCGGGGACTTTCGTGTAGAAGAACAGAAATCGCGATTGGATTGTGGTCCTCGCCGGGAGCCAGCGAAACACGGATGTTCCGAACAGCTTCCCTTTGTCCAACACTTCCCGGCGGGGCACGTCGAACGGCTGCGTCGAGAACTCCAAGCCCCTCGCCATGTCTCCGTCCGGGGCGTAGTTGTCCCAACACTGGAGCCATGGGAATTCCTCGCGATTGAACACGTATCCCAATAGGAGTTGTCTCTCCGTGTGCAGCGCGGTCACGAATACAAGACGCCGCTCCGGGTCCATCAGACTGGTGGTGTGATCGAGCGAGTTGGGCTGGAGCGGCGCGACTCGAAGATCGATCGTCTTGCCGTCCTCGCCCGGCGCGTTCGGCCAGGTAAATTCGACGAAGTCTTTCAGACGATGCGGATAGGGGCCTTCCTCATCGATGTGCGTTCGCGTTTTCGACTGCCTCGCGGACACATCCACCACTGTCTTTCCCGGATCGAGAAACGGCGAGCCGATGGTTGCATGCTCGGCCCAAAACACCGGCCTGTCAAAACCGAGCAGGCTCTCCAGGCTGCTCTCGACGTATACAACCGACTCGCCATCCACCATGCGAACTGTGCGCCGGAAGCGCTCCTGGACCAGCGGCAGTTCGGCGAGGAAGGAAACTGACAGCGTGCCGCCTTTCTTTTCGGATTCCGTAATCGCCCACGGCTCGCGATGGGCCTCGCCATGGCCGGGCAAACCGGCGGCCTTCTCCTCTGGCGAGACTTCCCCGAAACCGTCGACACACACAAAGTGCCCTCCTCCCGCCGGGCGCGGCTTTTTTCCTGTTTCGCGCGCGATGCGCGCCGGATTCCAGAGTGGGCTCATGCGGGTGGCATCGTCGCGCAGCGTCAAATTGACGAAAGCGCCTCCCTTGGGCAGCATCGTGAGTTCGATCCTGTCGTTGCGCAGCAGCAGCGCGGGGCTGCCTTCGAAATCAACGTGCGTCATCCCCTCAGGCGCCGCGGGCTGCGCGCTAAGCAGAGCAGGGCTGACGAGCAGCAGGCCGACGAACGGCAATCCGAGTCGTTTCATGTTTCCTTCAATCCGATTCGACGATTCTCAACACTTGATTCGAGGCGGCCTGCTTCACCACCTGCGCCCGCCCGCTCGGCCATCGTACCTCAATATCCGCGCGTTGGCTCAACGCGAGGCCGAAGTGCAGCCGCAGGTCACTCTGCGAAAGGTACCCCCCACCGCTCCGTACCTCCTGGGTCTGACGGACGCCGTCCACGGTGACGCAGGTAACGCGCGCGCCGATGGCTGATCGATTCGACTTCGTTCCCACGCACTTCACTTTCAGCCATCTGTTGTCCGGGGGCGCATCGCAGCGCAGCAACTGCGGAACGTCGTTCACGCAATTCACCACCACGTCGAGATCACCGTCATTGTCGAAATCGCCCACCGCCATGCCGCGGCCGGCCACGGTTTCCGCGATCCCGGGCCCTGCCGACATCGATACATCCGCGAACTTGCCGCTGCCCAGGTTGCGGTACAGCACCTTCCGCTGGCGGTAGCCGGCTTCCGAATCCGTGTCGCCAACCTCCGGATACACATGTCCGTTACACAGCAGGATGTCCGGCCGCCCGTCGTTGTCGAAGTCCGCGAAATCCGCGCCCCATCCAAGGAAGCGCGTGTTGCGGCCGAGTCCGGACTGGAAAGTCTGATCTTCGAAGAAGTTCTTTCCCAGATTCCGGTACAGGCTGGAGGTATCGCCGGCGAAGTTCGTCTTCACGATATCGAGCAACCCGTCGCCGTCGTAGTCCGCCGCCGACACGCCCATTCCGGCTTGCGACTTACCATCGGCGCTATAAGCGACGCCGGCCTCGATGGCGATCTCGCTGAAGGTGCCGTCGTGGTTATTCTTGTAAAGCGCGGACGATGTGGAATCATTCGCTACATAGATGTCGGGCCACCCATCGTTGTCGAAATCGGCCACCAGCACTCCCAATCCGTAAGTCCCTGGAGTATTCAGAATCCCGGTCTCGCGCGAGACGTCCCTGAAGGTGCCGTCCCCGTTGTTGCGGAACAGGATATTCTTTCCGCCCTTCAACCCCGGCGGCCCGCAGGCCACCTTCAACCCTTTATACAGGCACGTACCGCCTTCGGGTACCGGCGTATTCTTGAGGTCAAAGTCGATGTAGTTCGCGACGAACAAATCGAGCAGCCCGTCTCGATCGTAATCGAGAAACGCACAGCCGGTGTTCCAGCGCGGCAGCTTGCCGCCCAGGGTTGTGATGCCGGCTTTCTTCGAAACGTCGGTGAACGTGCCGTCGCCGTTGTTGTGGTAGAGCGCGTTGCCGCCCCAATAGCTGACGAACAAGTCGTCGTTCCCGT
>SHUI01000276.1 GCA_009697455.1 Bryobacterales bacterium | reverse complement strand
AGAGGGTTCCGGTGAACGTCAGCTTGGTCCATGTGTCCCGTCCTACTTCCTTCAATCGCCCACAAGTCGCGGCCGCCGCCCGATGTGACGATCATCGCAATCCGTTTCCCATCTGGCGCCCACCGGATGGAGGATTTGGAAGCCGGGACGCCCGCGCCGGCGGAGAGGGTCCGCAAGTGGCCGGAAGTATCGGCTACCTGAAGTACCGGCGGAACCTCGTCCCCGCCCTTCAGGAACACGGCCGTGCCGGTGCGGGAGTAGTCTATCTTTGCGTATCCTACGATGGGACTTGCCGCCACATCCGCCAGTACCTGAACCGGCGGCTCCGTAACGGTAAGCCGTTCCAGATCCATCGGCATCGCAAAAAGGTTGCCCCGGCTCATGTACACCAGGTAGCCGGGACCTTGCGCCGGCCCCAGGTACCGCCCAAAATAACCGCCGCGATAAAGTACCTTGCGATGGCCGGTCTTTCTGTGAAACGCAACTATTTCGGCATCCTCGTAGTTTCCTCCGTGCGTGTTGGACGTAAACAGAACCACCCGCCCGCCAGGCGTCACCTGCGGCCAGCGCTGCGTGATCTCCTTGGATGCCTGGTCCAACTGCGCCAACGGCAAGAACGAACCGCCGGCCGGAGGAAGCACGACGAGCGCCGACCGCGAATTCGGTGCAATGACGAAGCTGCCGTCTTCGCTCCAGTCGACGCCCGGACCGGTCCCCCAGGATTGGACGGCAAAGTCGGATGGCGCTCCCCCTAGCAACGAGACCTTCTTCATTTTGTCGGCGCTGAAGAACCCCAGCCACTGCCCGTCCGGCGAGAAGAATGGATGAATCGCGTTTTCCGTGCCTGCGATCGGTGCGCCCGCCGGCTGTTCCAGCAGGCGTGAAGAAAGACGGGGAACGCCGCCCGGACTTCGCGTACCGTACACCAGGCGCCTGCCGTCCGGCGAGATGGCAAGCCGGTCCGCAATCGTCTCCATGGAGGCGTCCGGGCCGGGGTTGATATCGAAGCGGACGAGCGGCTTCAGCAGCTCGGGCGAGCGGCGGAACCAGCCGAGCGAAGCCGGAATGAGAGCGGCCGCAAGCACGCCGGCGACCATCCACGCGGTCTTCGAGTGCCGGCCTGCCGGAGGAGCTACCTCAGGTAGCGGGTTCGCCTGATACTCCTCGATCACCAGCCGCGCGTCGCCCATATCGCGGAGCCTGCGCCGGGGATCGCGCTGCAGGCAGCGCCGGACAAGAGGGCGGATCCCGGGATCGATCCGGTTCAAGTCGAGCTCTTTTGTGAGCACTTCGGCCAACGTGTGCGCGACGGTCTCGCCGGCGAACAAACGCGCGCCACTCAACATTTCATAGAGCACGACGCCGAACGACCAGATGTCCGCGCGCCGGTCCACCGGTTTGCCGGCTGCCTGTTCCGGGGCCATGTACGCGGCGGTTCCCAGGATCATCCCCGCCACCGTCGCGCGCATAGTCAGTGTCAGCGTCGGAGAGCTCTCGGGATTCCCTTGCGGTGCGGGCGGTTCCGCCATCTTGGCCAGTCCAAAGTCCAGCACCTTCACAACGCCTTCGGGCGTGATCTTCACATTGGCGGGCTTCAGGTCGCGATGGGTTACGCCCTTTTCGTGAGCGTACTCGAATGCCTCGGATATTTGCCGCGCAATGGCAAGAGCCTCCTCGATGGGAATTGCGCCTTGCGCGATCCGCTCCGCCAGAGTCGCTCCCTCCACCAACTCCATCACGATGGCGCGATCTTCAAGACCGTAGATCGCGGCGATATTCGGGTGATTCAGCGCCGCCAGCACCTGCGCTTCGCGCTGGAAGCGGGCCATGTAGTCGGCGTCGCCGGCCAGAGCTTCCGGAAGAACCTTCAGGGCGACGTCGCGGTTGAGCTTACTGTCGCGGCCGCGATACACCTCACCCATGCCTCCCGCACCAAGCGGGGAGATGATTTCATAGGGGCCAAGGCGGGTTCCGTTGGAAAGGGGCATTGCGCGTTTACCGATTATATCCGAGGCGCTTCGATACGTTGCAGCCAGCCGGTTGCCTTCTGCAGTGCCGCACCTTGCCGATTCGGCAACTTCCGGCTTGAATCCGTTCTCAGGTAAACATTCTGGCTTAGAGGCGAGCGGACAGGCCAGCTGCTGCTTCGCGCACGCATTCTTCGAGAGACCTGCCCGTGTCGACCACCAACTTGGGACGCGCTATGGGTTCGAAGGCGTCCCGTACCGCGCAGTACAGCGCCCAATTGCGGTTGCGGGCAGGGTGCCGATTTTCGTTCACGTCGCGTTCGAGACGCATCCGGGCTATTTCTTCGGCGCACACGCATTCGATAATCCGCCACGGTGTGTGAATTCGCTCCGCATATTCAATCGCGACATTGATCTGATAGGTTCTGGAAAACGTGCGCCCATCGAGAAAGACGATGCGCGCCGCGTCTTTTTCCAGAAAATACTTCGCGGTCGAGAGCATCACGGAAAGACAGAAGTCGTCTTGTTCCGCGGAATACTCGACCTCGTCCGGCGGAAACAGCGCCGCACGGACAATATCCTTGTCGATGACGACGCCCCCGAATTCGCTCGCGAGCGCTCGGGAGAGAGCGCTCTTCCCCGTACCCGGCAGCCCGGCCATGATTACGAGCATGACGCCTTGCAGTTTATCAGACGCCGTTGCGTATTAAGCCGGGCGCTCAGACTGTCGGCGGTTAGCCACTCTTCCAAGCCACCGGTCGAAGCGGAAAGCTCACCGCCGTTTTGACTGCTTGCGGAGTAAGCCGCGCTGTGTCCAATTGGATATGATCAAGAACGCCATGAAGACCGCCCTGCTTTCCTCTCTTCTGCTGCTTCGCGCCGCGGCATTGAACGCACAACTCCCTCGATCCCTGCCGGACGGCTACGCGCTGCCCAACGGGTGGCGCATCACTCCGGTTGGAAAGGCCGTGCCCACCGAAGACCTGCTCCTCAACCTGAGCCTCGCCCCAGACGGGAAAGCCTTGATCGCCACGCACGGCGGATTCAATCCCCACGGGCTGGTGGTCATCGATCCGGCCCGCGAAGAGGCTGTTCAACGCATCCGTCTCCGCTCGGCATGGCTCGGGCTGGCCTGGGCGCCGGATGGAAAGCGGCTCTTCGCCAGTGGCGGCAACGCCGCCCACGCCCGCGACACGCAGGTGGCTCCGGTGTATGCTTTCGACTACGCGAACGGCCGCCTGAGCGACGCGCCCGTCGCGCAATGGAAAGACTCAGCGCCCGCGGATAAGACCTATTGGTCCGGCTTGGCGCACCATCCTTTGAAGCCGCTCCTCTATGCCGCGAACCGGGGCAACGATCCGCTCGCGGGCTACGTCGCCGTCTTCGATACCGGCACCGGCAAGATCCTGCACCGGATCACCGTCGAGGCGTCGCCCTACGATCTGGTACTCACGCCGGACGGCGCGACTCTTTACGTCTCCAATTGGTCGGCCCGCTCCATCTCGGTTATCGACACCGCGGCGAACAAGGTGGTGGCGCGCATCGGTGCGAGCGAGAATCCGAACGACATGGAACTCGCCGCGGACGGCCGGCTCTTCGTTTCGAACGGGAACCTCAACACCGTATCCGTCATCGACACGAAGAAGCGCCTCATCGTCGAGACCGTGAACGTGGCCCTCTATCCAAGCGCGCCTCCGGGCTCGACGCCCAACGCGCTCGCGCTCGACCGCGCCGCAAACCTTCTGTTCGTCGCCAACGCCGACAATAATGCGATCGCCGTGCTGACGGTCGCGAAGCCGAACGCCACGCGGATCCTGGGCTATATTCCGTCAGGATGGTATCCGTCCGCGCTCGCCGTCCTGCCCGGTCCGCGCCTCGCCTCCGGCAACGCGAAGGGCCTGGGATCGTATTCGAACGTCGCGGGCCCGACCAGTCCGCTTGCCGTGAAGGGCAAGGAGGATTCCGTCCGCTCTCTTCAGAAGGGTACCGTGAACGTAATCCCGCTCAAGAATCTGAAAGACGATATCGCAAACTGGACGAAGCAGGTATACAGCAACGTTCCGTATAACGACGCCTTGCTCCAGCGCTCTCTGGAACCGAAAGCCCCTACCATCGTGCCGAACCAGGTAGGCATCGGTTCCGCGATCAAGCATGTAATCTATGTAATCAAGGAGAACCGCACCTACGATCAAGTGCTCGGCGACATGAAGCAGGGCAATGGCGACGCCCGTCTCGCGATCTTCGGGCGCAAGGTCACGCCGAACCATCACATGCTCGCGGAGCAGTGGGTGCTGCTCGACAATTTGTACTGCGATGGGGAAGTGAGCGTCGATGGGCATTCCTGGTCAACATCCGCGATCGCTACCGACTTCAATGAAAAGCTCTGGCCCGCCAATTACGGCGGCCACAGCGCCGGGCGCGTGGCAGCCGCGCACGTACCCTCCGGCGGCCATCTCTGGGACTTGGCACAGAAGGCCGGACTGACGTACCGAAGCTACGGCGAGTACGCCTCGCGAGCGAGCGACGGCACGACGATGGAGGCATCGCCCGGTGTTGGCGGCCTTGTGGGTCACGTCGCGCCGAAGTTTAAGCTCGCGGGGATGCGCGACACGGATAACGTTCGCGAGTTCATCCGGGAGTTCGAGGAGTACGAGCGCAACTACGACGCGGCCGATCCCAACAAGCGGCTTCCGAATCTCATCGTGATGAGCCTGCCCGAGAACCACACGGTCGGTACGAGGCCGGGCGGATTTACGCCTCGCGCCATGGTAGCGAACGCCGATCACGCCGTTGGCCTGCTCGTCGAACGTGTCACGCGGAGCAAGTACTGGAGGGACACCGCGATCTTCATCATCGAGGATGACGCGCAGAATGGCCCGGACCACGTGGACGCCCGCCGCACCGTGGGTCTCATCGCGAGCCCTTATGCGAAACGAGGCGTGGTGGATTCGACTTTATACACGACTTCGTCCATGCTCCGCACGATCGAACTGCTGCTGGGCTTGCCGCCGATGACCCAATACGATGCGGCCGCGCCGCCGATGTACGCTTCGTTCACCACACACGCGGACCTCGGAGCTTACACGGCGGCCGCGCCCACCTGGGACGTCAACGAAAAAAACACGGCGCTCGCCTGGGGCGCGAAGGCGTCGATGGAGATGGAACTGGACGAGGTCGACCAGGCCCCCATGCACGCGCTGAATGAAATTATCTGGAAGAGCGCCATGGGTGCGGGGTCGGTAATGCCCGCGCCGGTGCACCGGTTTTGGTTCGGCGGGCGCTGACGCGCGGCGCGCGGCTGTGATAGCATCCGGTACGTATGAGCAAGAAGAAATGGAGCATACGCTTGGCACTGCCGGTACTGGCGCTGATTTACACGGCGGCCCGTTCCCAGGAGCCTGCGAGCATGACGGAACGTTTCCGCCAGATGTCCGCGGATGCGGAAGCGCGCGGTCTTGCCGAACCTTTTAAGGGCATTACGGCCTTAGGAACGGTTGAGCCAGGCCTGTTTCCAGTCCGCTCCACCGGCGTCTCGACCGAACCTGTCCGCAAGGCTGCGTCCGCGTTCCTTGCGGCGCTCACTCCCGAACAGAGGAAGAATTCCCAGTTCGCGGTAGACGACGTCGAGTGGCGGAAGTGGATGAATCAGGATTTCTACCTTAGGCAGGGTTCGGGTTTCATCGACATGACCGACTCGCAGAAAGAAGCCGCGTTCGGGCTCATGCGCGCGTCGCTGAGCGCCAAGGGCATGCGCCTTTCGCGCGACATCATGAAGCTCAACTACACACTAGGCGAGTTGAACAACAACGACTTTGTCCGCTATGGCGAATGGCGCTACTGGATCACGGTCATGGGTGAGCCTTCCGCCGGCAAGCCGTGGGGCTGGCAACTCGACGGACATCACCTGATCCTGAACTATTTCGTGCTCGGCGATCAGGTGGTGATGACGCCGGTGTTTCTCGGTTCCGAACCTGTGATCGCGACGTCCGGCAAGTACAAGGGCACGTCGATTCTGGAGGAAGAGCAGAGCCAGGGCTTGAAGTTGATTCAATCGCTTGACGAGGCGCAGCGCCGCAAAGCCATACTCGACTCGGAGAAGACGGGAAACCACAATTTGGCGGAGGCGTTCAAGGACAACATCGTCCTCGACTACGCCGGAGTTCCCGTTTCAACTTTTACGGCGCCGCAGAAGGAATCGCTGATGCAACTTGCCGGGCTATACATCGCGAACCTGGACGACGGCCACGCGAAGGTAAAGCTCGACGACGTGCGGCAGCGTCTCGACAAGACCTACTTCGCCTGGATTGGCGGCACCGGCGAGAAAAGCGTTTACTACTACCGGATTCACAGCCCGGTGATTCTGATCGAGTTCGATCACCAGCGTCCAGTGGGCTTGCGGCATCTGTTCACGGGACCGCCCGTACCGAACCGTGAGCATATTCACACC
>SHUI01000275.1 GCA_009697455.1 Bryobacterales bacterium | reverse complement strand
TACCGCCATGGTCTCCTCGCCACCTCCATCCTCCTCAAAGGCGAAGACACCGAAGTTTTCAACAAACTCCACCGCCAGTTCCTCGAACGCTTCCTCCCCGCTGACGGCATCGAAGCCGGTCTCATCGAAGAAATGGTTTCCTCCTGGTGGCGCATGCGCCGTGCCTGGTCGATCGAGCGAGAACTCATTCAGTCCGAGCTCTTCAGTGAGCGCGACCCGAACGTCGTTTCGCGCACCGCCAAAGCCTTCGCCTACCTCTCCCTTTCGCCCGGGCTCAACTTGGTCCACCGCTACGAAGCCCGCCTCCAGCGGAATTTCCAGCGCGCCATGGACAATCTCTTGCTCCTGCGCGAGGACGCCCGCCTCGAAGCAGCCTGCGCCGAACAAAGCCAGCCTCCACGGGGCGCCCCGGCGTCACCCAACCCCGTTTCCGAACGCTCGCCCGAGCCGCCCACATCCGCGTCTCCAGCTTCCGAAACAAGCGGCAACCTGCTGAACAGTAACGACTTAAATGACCTCCCGGTCATCCCGCCGTCCGCCGTGCCCAGCCGTCCGGTTCAGAGCGAAGAAAAAATGCGAAACGACGCTAATCCCATTTCCGGACACCCCGCCGAGACCCCTGAGAACCCCAAACTGCACGAAGTCCCGCCCCGAAGGAGGCCGAAACCATCCGGAACCGCGCTTTCTTGATCACTCCCGGCCGCCGCCGGAGCGTCAGTCATCGCAAGCTACGCCAGACCCTCGTCCATCCGCACCCGGCCGGCATGTTCCCGTGCAACGCGGTCTCCCAGCGGGTGCGCGCGCCGCCGCAATAGCGGTGGCCCAAACGGAAACCCCGCACGCGCGCGTGAGAGTCGCGGTGGCGGACGGCTACCTCGCCGTGGGTGATATTGCGCGGTTCCGCATGTCCGGGCGCGTTCGTTGCACAGGCTACCTCTCGGACGATCCGTGCCCTGAAGATTCGGAGCTGGGTCATTTCAAGGGCTCATGCGCCAGGTACTCCGTGAAGTTTCCGAGCTGGCAGGCCGCCGATTCGGTCCTCAGCGAGCGCGATTTGTGCGAACTTTTCACGCCGATGGCGCGCATTCCGTCGTGCGCCGGCGCGGATGCCTGTGGTGAGCGCTCGCCCCCAACCTCACCCGTCAACTCGTCGATCTCCGGCTCCAACTTCCTCGTGCGGAAAAACAGCGAAGCAACGTCCGTCGACGTCCGCTCAGGGAAAGAACATAGGCGGCAAGGCACTTCTGCTTCGCTCGCACTGGCCGGGAGTCACAAGTTTTCCACGTTATTCTCCGATGAGGCGGCGCTACCGCCGGGCCGTGTCAGTGCCTATCCGCGCCCGCTCCCGGTGAGCGCTTGAACGAAAATGAAAAACCATACTCTCTGCGTCACTCTCTCTCAACATGCGGAAAAGGAAACACTTGCAATGAGCTTAGCTCTGCCTCGCAACGCGGCACATGCCGGCAGTATGCGGCGGCGCGAAACCGGCTGGCCACTGACGCGACGCCGGCGTGAACAAAGCCCGTCCGGCCCGGCTTTGATACAATTTGAGGCGTCAGGAGCAACCTTTTGCGGTTAACCGAAATCTGCGTCAAGCGTCCCGTGTTCGCGTTCATGCTGATCATGTTCCTGGTCGTGCTGGGCGTCTCGTCGTTCCTCAAACTCGGCGTCGATCTGTTTCCGCGCAGCGACCCCGCTTCCGTTTTCGTGAAGGTCCGTCTGCCCGGCGCGACACCCGAAGAGGTTACCACGCAGGTCGTAATGCCGCTCGAGGAGTCGATTGCCGCCGTAAGCGGAATCGACGAGCTGCGCGCCATGGTCAGCGAAGGATCGGCCACGATTTACGCCACCTTCGTGCTCGAACGTGACATCGGCGAGGCCGCCGAGGATGTCCGCGAAAAAGTGTCGGGCGCCATGCGAAGTCTTCCGCCGAACGTGCTGCCGCCCGTCGTTCAGAAATCGGATCCGGACCTTGACCCTGTAGTTACACTCACCGTTTCCGGACAGCGCAGCACGCGGGAATTGACCGAGATTGCTGACAAGCAAGTGCGACGCTCGCTCGAAACCGTGGATGGCGTCGCCGGAGTCGACGTGAACGGCGGGCGGAACCGGCAAATCAACGTGTTCCTCGATCTCGACAAGATGGGCGCATATAAGCTGACCGCGCAGGATGTCGAGCGCGCCGTCCGGACCGAGAACATTGAAGCGCCCGGTGGACGCATCGTGCGTGGACCTACCGAAGTCGGCGTGCGCACGTTGGGGCGCGTCACCAACGTTGCGCAATTCAACGACATCATTATCAAGAACGAGGCGGGCTCGCCCATCCGGGTAAGCGACGTCGGGCACGTCGAGGACGGCGTCGCTGAACAGCGCACCTTTGCTTATTATGGGCAGAAGGCCGCGGTCGTGCTTGAAGTCCGGCGGCAGACCGGCACCAATACGGTGCAGGTAGTCGACACGATCAAGAAACGGCTTGCCGCCATGGCCGAGGAACTGCCGGCCGGCGTGAAGGTCGACATCGTCAAGGACCAGTCAATCTACATTCGCAACTCCGTGGCCTCGCTCGAAGAGCACCTGGTGCTGGGTAGCCTGCTCGCGTCGTTCATCGTGTGGCTGTTTATTCGCGATTGGCGAACCGTGTTGATCAGCTCGATCGCGATTCCGACATCGATTATCACGACGTTCTCGTTGATGAAGGCGCTGGATTTCACGCTGAATTCGATGACGCTTTTGGGGCTCACGCTCGCCGTGGGCATCGTGATCGACGATGCCATCATCGTTCTCGAGAACATCTACCGCTTCATTGAGGAGCGCGGCATGCCGCCCATGGAGGCGGCGGTTCGAGCCACCGAGGAAATAGCCACGGCGGTTATCGCCACCACCGTTTCGCTCGTGATCATTTTTGTGCCGATCGCGTTCATGAACGGCTATGCCCGCCGCCTGGTGAACCAGTTTGGCTGGACCATGGCAATGTCGATCATGGTATCGATGTTGGTGGCGTTTACGCTCACGCCTTCTCTGAGCGCGCGACTGCTGCGCAAGAAGCCCCAGAAGGAGGGCCATGGGCCGCGAACGCATGAAGTGAAACATGGCTTCTTCGAAAGAGTTTACATTTCCACGCTGGAATGGTCCCTCCGTCACCGGTGGGTGATCGTCGTCATCTGTTTCGTGACTTTTGGCTCCACCTACTTTGTGAACAAGAACATCGGCCGCGACTGGATGCCTCAGGAGGATCAGAGCGAACTTTCCGTGTATATGGAGCTTCCCGAAGGCTCGTCGATCGAGGCCACGGAACAATTGTCTCTCCCGCTGGCCGCGAAGTTCCAAAAAATCCCCGGCGTGCTTGCCGTTCTACCGCAGACTTCGTCCATGAGCGCGCGCGTGAATAACGCGTTCATCACGGTGTTGTTGGATGAGCCTGATCGCCGCGCGGATCTCAATACCATAGCGGCGCAAGTTCGCGAGATTCTGAAGGACTACGCCTACACCCGGCCCCGCATCAATTTTCCAAACGCGCTCGGCGGGCGAGAATCGATGTCGCCGATTCGAGGGATGCTTCTCGGACCGGACTTGAAGAAACTAGCCGAATTGTCCAAGGTCATTGGCGCCGAGATGTACAAGCTCGAGTCGGTGGTCGACACTCGAGTGGCCCTGAACCTGAACAATCCCGAAATGCAGGTGAACATCGACCGCGCGCGCGCTTCGGACCTGGGCGTGCGCGTATCCGATATCGCGGGCGCCGTACGGCTTCTGATGTCGGGCGAGGATCAGATTTCGACGTACAAAGAGGGCCCCGAGCAATACCCCGTGACGATGCGGCTGCTGCCGGGACAGCGCGACGATCCGGCGGCGCTTAGCCGTCTCCTGATTCCGTCCTCAAGACTAGGGCTAATCCGGCTCGATTCGGTGGCGCATCTGGAGCGCGGCCTCGGTCCCGGCAGGATCGACCGCTTCAATCGCCAGTTCTCCGTTGGCGTCTATGGAAACGTCGCCCCAGGGCATTCGCTCCAGGAAGCGGCGGCGGATACGCAGAGCGTGATCGAGAAAATCGGCTTGCCTCCCGGCTACCAGCTCAAGTTTTCGGGCCAGGTCAAGATTCTGGAGGAGACCACGACGAACATGATGATGGCGTTGGGTCTTGCGTCCATCTTCATGTACATGGTGCTCGCGGCGCAGTTCGAAAGCATCGTTCACCCGTTCATCATTATGATTACGCTTCCGCTTTCCATACCCTTCGCGCTGATTTCGCTGATCGCCACTGGGCGCACGCTGAATCTGTTCAGCGCTCTGGGTGTGTTGCTGCTGCTGGGAATTGTCAAGAAAAACGGCATCCTCCAGATCGACTACATGAACCACCTTCGCGAGGCGGGTAACGATCTTCATTACTCGATCATCGAGGCGAACCGCGTGCGCCTGCGGCCCATCCTCATGACCACGTTCGCGATCATCGCGGGATTGCTTCCGACGGCCTTTGGAACCGGGTCGGGCGCTTCGCAGCGCTCCGCAATCGCAGTCACCATCATCGGCGGACAGTTGCTGTGCCTGATCCTTTCGCTGCTGGTGGTGCCGGTGGGTTATTCCCTGGTGGAGGGAGTCCGCGAGCGGCTGGCTCACCGTAGGCTGATCCCGTCGACAGCCTCCGGAGATTAACAAATCGTTACAAATGCGTATCCCCTTAACTCAGCCAGCCGCGCGGTGGACCGCGCGGGACGCATTCGTCCTGCTTGCGCAGACCCACCGATACCCACTTCGGTGAAAATTTCTTAGAACCTTCCGGCGGTCTCCTGCGTCTGCATGAGTGAGGTTTTGAGGAGACCGAAAATGAAGCCGCCTATTGAGAGAGTTTCGAACGCCGAGGTTTATTGTCCGATTCGCACGCACATCGTGAACGCGGATATCGCGCTAACGCCGAAAAAGCCAACGGTATTGCCTGGCCAGAAGTGCTCGCGGTGCTGGTCGTCGCTCGACGCCGGTTTTGTGATGGTAATTCCGAAAGCGGCCTAGGCTTGCTCCGGCCGGGGCAATTCAGGCTGGTGCGTATTCGCAGAACTGGCAGCAGGCGCGGAACCCCAGCCGGAAGTAGACTCCCTGACCGCTCTCCGATGCCTGCAACACGGCGGTCGTAACGCCTTCCCGGCGCGCTTCGTTGGCGGCGGTCCAGGTAACCCCGGCGACGCCGCCTCCGAGAAACAGTTCACTCGTCGCGGCGGGCTCGCCTTCGAAGTATTCCACGAAAAGCCTCATCGGGCAGGCCGCGTGGAGAAGCAGTGGCGCGGCCTGCCGGTTGAATGCGCCGATTGCGGGGTCGCCGCCAAAGACGGTGATTGCGTCTTCAAGGCCCCGGGTGGTTTCAACGCGGCGGACGGTCAGGTTGTCCGGCCAGGTTACTCTCGCGGGAGATCCTTGAGCGCCATCGACATGCCTAATTCGTACTCGGCTGCACGGAGGCCCTTATCCGTCAGGCGCTTCTCCAGATCGAGAGGCCGCGAGCGGGGCCCAGCCCACCATGCAAACGGGCGGCGGGCCGTGCGGAAATGTCCTAACGCCTGGTCGATGACCCCGTCGGCGCCGTGGAGCACGCTTCCTGAATGACGGAGGTTCCCACCGATCTATGGTAATTGGACGGAGGTCTGGCCTTCGGATTCCGCGCGGCTATGCCGCTCAGACCTTCGCCGGAACGATATACGGCGCACGGTACGCTCGAGTGAGCATCTTGTTCGCCTCCGCGTCGCCTTTGACCGTCCAGGTTTTCTCGTCCCAGTGCAGCGTGCGGCCCAACCGGTACGAGATGTTCGCGAGGTGCACCAGCACGCATGACATCGCACCTTCTTCGATATCGGCGTTCAGCTCTTCCTTCTTGCGGCTGCGGACGCCGGCGATGAAGTTTTCGAAGTGCTGGTCACGGTCGGTCCGGGCGGGTCCCGGTTTTTGATCCTGCCCCATGAAGCTGTAGTACTTGTTGTAGCCGTCGATAACCAGATACCCTTTGGAGCCGTAGAAAGTGTTCCCGATGGTGTTGCCCGGGCGGTCGGCGTTAATCCCGGCTTCATGGTTGCTGTACCAGTGGCGAACCTCGAAGGTCATCATTTTGGGCTTGCCGTCGACGTTGAACTCGTACGATGCCGTCATCGTGTTGGGGGTCTCCTGATCGTCGTCGAACATGAACTTGCCGCCGATCCCGCTCACCTTCGTCGGGTGGGTTACGCCCAGTCCCCAGCGCGCGATATCCACTTCGTGGATGCCCTGATTGCCCAGATCGCCGTTGCCAGTGTCCCAGAACCAATGCCAGTTGTAGTGGAACCGATTCTTCGTGAACGGACGCACCGGGGCCGGCCCGGTCCACATATCGTAATCGACTCCAGGCGGGACCGCCTCCACCGGAGTCTTCCCGATGGTGTTTCGCGCCTTGAAACACAAT
>SHUI01000274.1 GCA_009697455.1 Bryobacterales bacterium | reverse complement strand
ATGCCGGCAGGCTGGGCGCACACGGCGTACACGATGGCGGTGCGCGACACGCCAGGCCTGTCCGGTTCCTACGATGTGTTCTTCAACGTCGGCTCGCAGAATAACATCGCTCCAACGACGGGCGCGGTCACCACGAGCGGGCTGATCTCGGGAGCCTTGCAGGGCGACTCGATCTTCAAGTTCTCGGTGTCGAATACGGCGGGTACGCCTTCCTTTTCCGGCTACACACAGATCGCCCACGGGCTGCGGAACGCGGCTGGAATCGTGGTGCAGCCGGGAACTGGCGATCTGATTTTTACGGACAATGGGATCGACGGTTTGGTGGATAGCAATGAGCCGTTGAGTGCGGACGAATTGAACCGAATCGCAGCTGCGGACATTGGGGGGGCCGTCGAAGAATTCGGATTTCCCGACGACTATGTCACCTATCGCACGGGCGCAATCATGGGGGGAACGCACATTCAGCCACTGGTGGCGTTCCAACCTCTTGGCGATCCCCAGACGGGCTCGGAGAGCGAAGGGCCGGCGGAGATTGCCCTCGCGCCCACAGGATTTCCCGGTGGGCTGAATAACGGAATTTTTGTCGGTTTTCACGGCAGAGGGTCCCTAGCCGGTGTCGCAAACGAAGAGAACCCCGTGGTGTACTACGATTTGACAACTGGCGAATATTTCCACTTCATCAACAACGACCAACCAGTGGGGCACATCGATTCGTTGTTTGCTACCTCGGACTCCCTGTTCCTCGCCGATTATTCGAGCACGGGCTCTGGGACGCCGGGCACGGGCGTGATTTACCAGATACAGGCACTGCCACCGCCCGTGCCGGAGCCGGGGACGAGCGGATTGGCGTTCGTGGGGCTCGCCGCTCTGAGTTGGGGATGGCTCCGCGGAAGACACGGCCGGGAACGGTTGGACGTACCACGGTAGAATGCGGAGCCCTTCGATTTTCCCGCGGCCGATTTGGGGCCAGCCAAGCGGCATCGCGTGAACACGCCGCGGTTGTTCCCGGGAACAACCGGTAACGGAGGACGCGGGCTCACGAGCGCGCTGGCGCCGTCGCTTGCACCATCTCGGCGCGCGTTGACCGCGAGGCAGATGACCGATGCAGGAACATCATCGGTCCGCCTGCCTCTTAGGCAGCTACGTGTCGCACTTTCCGTTGCCTTTTCGGAAAATGGCGCCCTCAACGCCATCAAAGCATGCGCTGGCCAACCCCAGATGAATGAGGCGCCGGGATCTGTTGGGATGGTCCCATGGCACAGACACGAGGTGCGAGTTGAGTGCGGCGGAAGTGGCGCGATTGGTGGACGATGCCGAGCAGAGTAGCTGGTTGCGCTGATTACTGCGAGCGGCGGCGACAAGCCCACGGTCCGTCATAGGTGCTTGTACCGGTGAAAATACTCGATCTACTGCGCAGCCACAGTTTCGCGCTTGTGCTGAGCAATGGAAGACGGATCAAGAGGAGTTGGGACTTTGCGGGAAGAACTGGCGCGCCTTGTACGGATAGCGGAGGAGGCGTGATGTTCGGACTGGGCCGGACGGCAAAGATCTATATGAGTATGGCAGCGGGTGGACAGGCGTAAAGGATACGACGGGCAGTACGGGTTCGTGCAGGCCCACTCTTCCTGTTCGCCAATCGCTCGGGATCAAGTTTCTTAATGTTGTCAACAAGCGCCGTGGGAGACGGGGCCATTTGGCTTGGGGCGAACCTCTCGCCGGACGCGGCAGGCGCCCGCTCGATCCGCCTCGCAGCTGGTGCAAGAACGCTGCTGAGATCGCTTCCCAGTTTTCCGCTCTCACGAGACACCTCCGTCCCCGTTCCCTCTTTACTTTCGGTGCCGCCGGATGCGTCAAATTCCCGATCAAAGCCTTCCGGTCCAGTCCCGTTCGTTCGCGCGCTTCATTCAGCAACCTCGTCTTCGTCTTCTTGCCGGCGTTCCGCTATTCCTCCGGGACCCGCCCCAAGTACTGCGCACGTGAGTGCATGTCCATTCCTTGAGGCTCGCAAGCCTCCGTACACCCGGGCCTTCGGTCATCCCAGCCGTTACCCTTTCGGTCATACTTTGGGTGACCCAATTCGTCGCCTTGATGCGGAAGTTCCGGGAGCTGTATACTGCCAGAGGTGAAACAACTCAAGCCCGTCGACGTCGTGATCGCAGGCGGCGGATGGACCGGGCTCCTCATGGCTAAAGAGATCGCCACGCGCACCAGCCTCACGGTGGCGGTGCTCGAGCGCGGGCCCGCCCGGAAAATGGCCGACTACGCCGCTGGGATGGACGAACTCGATTACAACGTCCGCCTGCGTCTCATGCAGAACATCACCGAGGAGACGGTCACTCACCGGCATTCGGTTCGCGGCGACGCAGTGCCAGTGCGCCAATACGGGTCTTTCCAGCCAGGCACCGGCGTCGGCGGGGCGGGTGAACACTGGGGCGGAGTCTCCTACCGCTACGAGCCGGATCACTTCACTCTTGCCACGCATCTCCGTGAGAAGCACGGCGCGGCGCGATTGCCTGAGAACCTTGCGGTTCAAGATTGGGGCGTCACCTATGACGAGCTTGAGTCCGACTACTGGCGCGCGGAACAACTGATAGGCGTCGGCGGCAAAGCCGGTAACCTGCGAGGCAAGATTGTCGAGGGCGGAAATATTTTCGAGGCGCCGCGTTCGCACGAGTATCCGAATCCGCCGCACAAATCCAACTACCTGATGACCGCGTTTCACAAGGGCGCGATCGATTTGGGATACCACCCGTATCCCGTTCCGGCGGCGACGCTGACGCGAACCTACCGCAACCCCGATGGCGTGACGCGCGCGGGTTGCGTCTACTGCGGTTTCTGCAACCGCTATGGGTGCATGATCGGCGCAAAGGCGCAGCCATCGAATACGTTGCTGCCGGTGCTCGCTTCGCGCAAGAACTTCGAGCTTCGGCCGGGGTGCTGGGTCCGGCGCGTGATTCACCGCGGCGGCAAGGCCGAGGGCGTCAGCTACACCGATGCCGCGGGTGAAGAGTTCCTGCAGCCTGCGAGTATTGTGGTGCTATCCTCGTGGACTCTGAATAACGCGCGATTGCTGCTGCTCTCAGGAGCCGGCGAACGCTATGATCCCGCGACCGGAAAGGGAACGCTTGGAAAGAACCTCACGCATCAGGTCTGCGCCGGCCTCCAGATGTTCTTCGACAAACCGCTGAACAGCTTCATGGGTGCGGGCGGCATGGGCGAGGCCATAGGCGACTTCGAAGGCGAAGGGAAGCTTGACGCGGGTATGCTGCGCGGAGGGGGATTCCGTACGCAAAGCTCGGGCGATGGACCCATCGCCTCCTTCGGGAGAATTCCGCCCGGCGAAGCGAAGGCGAACTGGGGCGCGGAATGGAAGAAGTCTTCGCTGCGCTGGTACGACCGCATGGGGAGCGTCATGTTCGAAGGCGACCACCTTGCCTACCGCCACAACTACATGGATCTCGATCCTACTTACACGGACAAGTTCGGCGATCCGCTGTTACGCATGACTCTCGATTGGACCGACCACGAACGGCTTCAGGAACGGTTCGCCATGCGAATTCAAATGGGACTCGCGAAGGCCATGGGCGCTCGTCCAGGCGGCATGCTGCGCGGCGTTGGCAAGCGCTATTCAGTTACGTATTATCAGAGCAGCCACGTGCAGGGCGGCGTCATCATGGGCGCGTCGCCGGAGACGAGCGTGGTGAATCCGTGGCTCCAACACTGGCGCGTTCCGAATCTATGGGTGCTGGGCGGGTCCACGTTCCCGCAAAGCGGCTGGGGCAATCCGACGCTGAGCGCGCTGGCGCTCACCTGCCGCGCGGCGGACGCGCTTATCAACCGGTATCTCAAGCGCCCGGGAGGTTTGGCGTGAAGCGCCGCGAATTTATCACGATACCGGCGGCGAGCCTCGGCGGCTTGTTGCTATTCACGCTCGACAGGAAACCGTTGCGCGCGCAGACGCGGGATGGCAGTGTGCGAGTGCCGTTGAAGTTTTTCACCGAGGCCGAAGCGCGCATCGTGACGGCGGCCGCCGAGCGTATCCTGCCGGGCGACGAGAGCGGACCGGGCGCAACCGAGGCCGGTGTCATCATCTACATCGACCGCCAGCTCGCCGGGCCGTACGGCCGCGACAAGAACCGTTACACCAAGGGGCCCTTCGTCGAATCGGTTCCAGAGCATGGTTACCAGGGCAGGGCGACACCGCGGGAGATCTATCGCGAAGGGCTGCGCGGCTTGGGCGATTTCCCGGCGCTCGCGCCCGCACTGCAGAACGAAAAGCTGCGCGCGATCGAGAAGACGCCGTTTTTCGCGCTGCTGCGCACGCACACGATCGAAGGCTTTCTTTGCGATCCGATGCACGGCGGCAACGCGGGGCTGATTGGCTGGCAACTGGTGGGCTATCCGGGACCACTGATGAGCTATCGCGACGAGATCGATAAGAATCCAGGCCTGCCCTGGCGCCGCAAGCCGGTAAGCCTGTCGCAGGTGCTGGGCCGTCCGGTGAAGGGGTGGGAAGAAGAGTAAGGGTGGCACAGCTTTGGACCCGAGTTGCTCCACAATCGCCATCGTTGTGTCGTTGTGATCCCGAATGCCGGGCGAGGTCTTGTCTTCGGGCTTGACGCGAGCCGTTAGTTCCTCGTACCAGCCCTGATGACCGGCATCGACGCTCGCGCCAACTTTTCATGGCCGATCTCGCGGATAGAGCGCACAAATCCGCGCACGGACCCCGGAAATCCGTAAGCGTCAAATCAACCCTCTTCCAGAAAGCGTGGCAGGCTGAAGGTTGGTTTCATGATCGACGCCGTTAGCGAGGAGGGGTACCCACCAACACCGATCAGTGGCGCGAGCGGCTGGCTTCGTAAGAGCGCGGCGGATTGTGGGAGTTCTTTGAGGAACAGGGGCAGATGGGCAGAGAGCACTTCTCTTACGCTTGGCGCAGCGGGCTTCGCGGCGAGGGGAGGGAGCGGCGCGGCAGCGTTCCGCGACGGAAGCCGCCCGTGATGGGAGCGTCTGGCGTGAAAATGTTCTCCGTCGGGCTCGCGGGCTCAGATGGCCGCCAGCTTCGCCTTCGCGTCGCTCAGATAGCTAGGAAGATTCTCCGCCGCTCCACCGATCTCCAGCATCCACAAGCCTGTGTAACCGCTCATCCGAAGCGCGGCCGCGAGCCTCGGATAATCGACGAAGCCGTGGACGAGTGGCTTGTGCTCCTGCCACGTCCGCGGGTCGATGTCATGAACGTGAAAGTGGAACACCTTCGACCCGAGCTGCTCAACGATCGCCATCGTCGTGTCGTTATACGCACGAATGCCCGCGGGCGCAGCCTTATCTTCGGGCTTGACGCGAGCCGTTAGTTCCTCGTAGCGGCTCTGATGGCCCACGTCGATGGTCGCGCCAACCGCCTCGTGCGCGATCTCGCGGATCAGCCGGACGAAGCCGCGCACGGACCTCGGATATCCCGTTTCAAGGGCCAGGCGAAGACCCAGGCCCAGCGCCCGGTCACCCCAAGTGCGGAATCGCTTCAGATACTCCGCCCACCGTGTCTCCAACTCGGAATCGGGAAGCGGTTGCGGGTGGAGTACAGCGAGTTTTGCCCCAAAAAACGCGGTCCCCTCCATCGCAATCTCGACCGTCCTCACTGCCTCGGCACTCGCCATGTAGTTCAGTCCTGTGTATGGCAGATGGGCCGTAACCCGTGCGAAGCCCGCGAGCGCGGACTTGATCTCGTCGCGCTGACGTGCGGGGATGCGGTCAAACTGAAAGCCTGGGAAGCGGCCCGCCCGCGGCTCGGGGTCACCCATCGTATGAATCTCAATCGCCTGGAAACCAAGTTCACGGATCTTCTGAATGGCTTCGAGCAAGCCATATCCGTCGATGGCAGTGTTCGCTCCAAGCATCCACGGCGTGGCTCCCGCCGCGCGCCCCGCAGCGGCCAGCGGAAGTTGGAGCAGAGTTCGGCGATTCATGAGCGATCTTCTCCTTCATGGGGACCGGCGTAGAAATTTTCGCTCTCGATTCCGAGCGCGTGGTCAAACCGCGCGCGATAATTCTCAAGCGCGATGGCCGACGTGATCTCGACGATTTGATCGCCTTTGAAATACTTCTTCAACTCCGCGAAGACCTCGTCCGTGACATTCACGGGAGTGTCGCACATGCGGTCCACGTAGACAAGCGCGGCTTTCTCCCGTGCGTTGAAAAACCCGCTCGTAGCGAAATCCGCAACCGCGGCGATTTCTTCGTCCGTAATCCCGTTCTTTCTGCTCACGGCAGAACCGGCGTCGATTCAAAACAGGCAGCCGATTCGCTGCGCGCCACGCAAATGCATAAGGGAATGAAGGCGGCGGTCGACCAGGCCCGAGCTTTCGACCGCGGCTCCGGCGATGTTGATGGTCCAGGCGATACCGGGCGTTCGAGCCTGTACCTTTACAGGACCGGGCACGCGGCCCAGAGCCTTTCGCACAATCCAGTAAAGCGGCCGCACC
>SHUI01000273.1 GCA_009697455.1 Bryobacterales bacterium | reverse complement strand
GCATGAAAATCCCCCACAACACGAACGGAAGGCCTCCCGCGGCGAGCAGCACCAGACCTAGAACGACCATAGGTACCCAGTGATAGTTGTTGAGCCAGACGTAGAAGGAATCCTTGGCGAGGTCTGGGGCGTACCGGGACATGCGTTTCGTATTGTTGTGATTCGCCTGGCCGAAGATAATCCAACCGACATGTGCCCAGTAGCCGTCCTTCACGACCGGGGAGTGCGGGTCGCCCTCCATGTCCGAATGTTGATGGTGAACGCGGTGGGTGGCGACCCAAAAGATGGGGCCGCCTTCGAGCGTGAGCGTGCCGCAAACGGCGAACAGGTATTCCACGAACTTCGGAACGTTGTATGCGCGGTGGGTCAGGAGGCGGTGGTACCCCATCCCGATGCCCCAGCAGATCGTCATCCAGTACAGGACAGCGGCCGTGACAACCGCTTTCGTGTCCCAGAAAAATAGGGCCGCGACGGCGCCGATATGAAAAAGCCCCATGAAAACGGTGGTAATCCAGTTGATCTTACGCGGTGCAACCGCGGTTGGTTTTGAACTCAAGGTAAGCTCCCTTTTTCAGGCTACGATATCCAAGTTACCAGGACTTCGGGAAGTTTTCTGTAAGAGTTGTGTAATTTCGAACCGGGTACTCATCAACTGGGCAATCCGTTGACTCATCCAGATGTCTCTAGCGAAGCCGGGTATGGCGGGCGCGCTCGCCCGAGCGGACGCCCCTGCCCCCGCTCGCGCAAGCGGGACGAGGCGTCCCGCGCGGCCCGGGAGGCCCCCTGTCGGCCCCCCTTCGGGAGTCACCGCGGAAAATTGAGTTAAGGGAATACCCACGTTACATCATAATGCGGTAGGAGTATGCCGCAGGCCGAGCCGTACCGCCGATTCCTTGTTTCCGATGCACTGACCACCGCTTGCTTACGTGCCCGGCTCGGCTGGCGGCACGCAACCGGCGGACAAATCGCGCGGGCGTCACGGAAAAACTATCGCATCCCAAAGCGCAACTTTCATCCAGCGCTTACGCAATGTTTTCAAACGTTTGGCGGCCGGCGAATGCAACTGGAGCGGTGCACGATGGGTTCCTAAAGAGAAACTTCCATCGCTTTACGGCTCCCGCGGCCGGATTCCCTCGCCCGCCGGGCCCCTGTGGCCTAGGGCGTGGTTCAGCCATTCGATCATCCGCATCTCCCAGTCCGGGACGCCCGTAACCTTGTGCCATCGCCCGGTGGCGTGAGGACCGTTCGGAATCAGGATCAAATCGCAGGGCACTCCGGCGGCCTTGAGCGCGGCCTGAAAGTGCGTCGACTGCGCGAAGGGCACCGCCTCGTCGCGATCGCCGTGGATCAGCAGGAATGGCGGAGCGCCGCGACTGATGTGCATGACCGGGGAGGCTTCGGCCAGCGCCGCTTCCTCTCCCTTTTTGACGATCAGCGGGCCGAGTAGAGCTTTGAGACTCTCCGGCGCGGGCTGTCCCCGGAAGTCGCTCGGACCAAACAAGGTGACGACGGCCTGCACGCGGGCGGACTCCCGATCGACGCGGTCCTTCGCGCCCGGAACACCCTTGCTGGACACCAATCCGCCCCGCAGACCCGCCATGCTGCTGAGGTACCCGCCTGCGGAACCGCCTACGAGCGCCACCCGTCGCGGGTCGGCGTTCCATTTCTTCGCGTTATGCCGTATGAATCGCACCGCCCGCTCCACGTCCTCGACCATGGCAGGATACGGATGCTTCGGCGCAAGGCGATAATTAATGGAGAAGACAGCGTAGCCGGCCGGCGCGAGGAAATCCGCGCAGTACGCTTCGCTGTTGTTCCGGCTTGTGCCGCGTGTGAACCCGCCGCCATGGATAATTATAGCGACCGGATGCGGCCGGCCGGACGTCTGGCCGGGGCCGTAATAATCCATGGTGAGCTTTTCGCCACCCGCCTCGCCGTACACGATCCCCTCTTCGGGTTTCGCGGCCGGAAGGAGCGTCGCGGCTCCCCAAAAAAACGCGGCCCACAGGGACACCGCAGCCAACCCCACGGACGTTACCTCTTCCGTTGCCCTTGCACCAATTTTGAAACCTTTTTCTTCATCGATCCTCGAGCCACACCGGCGGCTCGCTTCGCTTTGGGCGCGGCCTTCTTGCGCGACGCGCGTTTGGCGGCCTTTCGTTCTACCTTGTCTTTAATCGTCTTTGTGTTCATCGATCTCTCTTCAATCCCGCGTATTTCTCGACCAGTTTTTTCAGGCCGTACTTCTGAAAGCTTATTGTAAGCTTCGCGTCTTCGCCTTCACCTTCGCGCCGAACCACGGTTCCAATTCCGTACTTCGGATGTTCTACAGTCATTCCCGTACTGGGCGGCTTGCCCGCCCGCGATGCAACTGGAGACGGCGGCCTCGCCGCAGGGGGCGCGGCCGGAGCCGGCGCCTGGACCGAGGGACGCACATTCATTCCACGCTCCGCGAAAAACTGTGAAATGTTGGCCACCGAGTTATACGACTTCCCGGTGTACGTGTTCCGCTTCGCACTCTCCCGTACCACGTGCCGCTCCGCGGACAGGTCCACTTGAGGCCTTGAACCATTCTCGCTCAAATTGGCGATCAAATGCGGCGGCACCTCCTTCAAAAAGCGGGAAGGAACGGTCCGCTCCATCTCGCCGCCGCCGAACCGCCGACGGTAGCGCGCGCACGTGAGCGTGAGTTTCTTCTGCGCGCGGGTCATCCCGACGTAGCAAAGCCGGCGTTCCTCTTCCATGGCGGATTCCACGTTGAGCGAGCGGCTGTGCGGAAATAACCCCTCCTCAAGCCCCGCGACAAACACTACGGGAAACTCAAGACCCTTCGCGTTGTGCATGGTCATGAGCGTGACCTGCGCCTTCTCGTCGACGGAGTCCGCGTCGGCCACGAGCGCGGCGTGGTCGAGAAAAGCCGGCAGCCCTTCTTCGCGCTCCACCGCTTCGGCGGCGGCGTTCAACAGTTCGTTGAGGTTCTCGAGTCTTCCTTCGGCATCCGGACTCTTGTCCTCCACGAGCATTTGCCGGTAGCCCGTGCGGTCGATGGCGAACTTCACGGCCTCGTTGAGAGGTTTCGTGTCCGCAGTTTCGGTCAACTCTTGAATCAGCTTGCGGAATACTCGAACAGCCGATTCCGCGCGCGGGCCGAAAGCTTTTTCTTCGAGCATACGGCCTATCGAGTCCCACAAGTTGAGGCCATTGGCCGACCCATATTGTTCGATCTGCTCGACGGTCGACTTGCCGATGCCGCGGGCGGGCGTGTTGATCACGCGCAGCAGGCTGACGGGGTCGCGAAGAGACATCGCGAGTTTCAGGTAGCTCAGAACGTCCTTGACTTCGGCGCGCTGGTAGAAGCTCGTACCGCCGACGACAAGGTACTTGCGCCGGTAGCGCCGCAAGGCCTCTTCAATCTGCCTCGACTGAAAATTCGTCCTATACAGGACCGCAACCCGTTCGCGCGGGTTCCGCGCCATGCATTTCTCGATGGTATCCGCGATGAAGAGGGCTTCATTCTCTCCGTCGTAAGCCGTGTAAAGGCCAATCTGATCGCCCGCGACGGCTTCGGTCCAAAGCGTCTTACCTTTGCGCTCGAGGTTGTTCGCGACAACGGCGCCCGCAGCCGCGAGGATGTTCTTCGTCGAGCGATAGTTTTGCTCCAGGCGGATCACGCACGCGTTCGGATAATCGTGTTCGAAGTCAAGTATGTTCTTGATATCCGCGCCGCGCCAACTGTAGATGGACTGGTCTTCGTCGCCGACGACGCACACGTTTTTGTAGGCGACGGAGAGCAACCGCATGAGTTCATACTGGCTGCGGTTGGTGTCCTGATACTCGTCGATCATCAGGTAGCTGAGGCGGCGGTTCCAGGCGTCGCGTGTGGCCTGATCGTGGCGAAGCAGGCGGACCGATTCGAGCAGCAGGTCGTCGAAATCGAGGGCGTTGGCGTTACGCAAGCCCTTCTCGTATTCCTCGAAAAGTACCGCGAGGCGCTTGGCCTGCGGGTCATTCGCGTCCTTATAAAGGTCCTCGGGACCTTGCTTTCGATTCTTGCACGCGCTGATCCTGGAAAGCGCAGCGCGGTGCTGCATGAACATGTTGTCGTCGAGGCCGAGACGCTTGTAGGCGGCCTTGATCAGCGCCAACTGGTCGTCCGCGTCGTAGATGGTGAAGGTCTTCGTAAAGCCCGGGCGGATCTGTGCGAGCGGCTCGCCGTCACGCCGAAGGAGCCGCACGCAAAAGGAATGAAAAGTGGAGACGTTGGGCGTCGCGGAAGGGGCAGCTTCGGCGAGCAGGTCGCGCGCGCGCTCCCGCATCTCACCGGCTGCCTTGTTGGTAAAAGTGACGGCCAGGACGGCCGATGCCGGTACGTGGTGGCTTGTGATAATGTGCGCGATCCGATGCGTGATGACCCGCGTCTTTCCACTGCCGGCTCCCGCAAGAATAAGCACGGGGCCCTCGACATGGCCCACCGCTTCGCGCTGTTGTGAATTGAGGCCTGCGAGGAAATCCATTCTGTGTCGGTGTCTATTGGTCCAGGCTTTGCCGGTCAGGGGGAACGCCTCAGTTTAACACGCGACTCCGCTGCCGCCGATGCTCAGCGGACTGCGGTCACGCACGCCCCCTGACGTTCCGCGCAACACGCCTCGCCGGACATGATAGAGTTTCGAGCTTGGAGAATATTTCAATGACAATCATCGACACGCACGCGCACATCTATTCGCCGGACGAGAAGAAGTACCCGCCCATCGACAAGCCGTACCGCCCTCCAGCGGGAAAGGGCTCGCTCGAGCGCTTGCGCCAGGAGAGCACGGCAAATGGCGTCGAGGCTGTTTGCGCAATTCAGACCACCACGTTCTATGCCTTCGACAACCGCTACATTTGCGACTCGGCGAAAGCGAATCCGAAGTGGGTGGCGGGAGTGTGCACTCTCAATCCGGATGACTCGAAAAGCCCCGCGCTGCTCGCCCAGTATGTTCGTGAGTACGGATTACGGGGCATGCGAAGCATTCCGGCGCGCAATGGAATGCTGGATCACGAGGGCGTTCGGGCGCTCTGGAAGACAGCGGTGGACCAAAACATCGTCATCAACGCACTCGTGGGCCGGGAGAAAGAGGCCGAGTTGACCACGCTGCTGAATGCGTTTCCGAAACTCAGCGTCGTGCTCGATCACTGCATGAACCTGAAGGCCGGACCTGATTTGGGTGTGACACTTGCGGCTGTGCTGCGCCTCTCGCGCCACAAGAACCTGCACGCGAAACTTACCTTCATTCCAACGGGCAGCGAGGGCGGCTACCCGTGCCGGGACATGCACGACGCCTGCTTGAAGGTCGCCGGGGCCTTTGGCGCGGACCGCTGTGTGTGGGGGAGCGATTTTCCGGCCGAGCGGTGGACGCCCAAGGTAAGTTACGCGGAGCATCTGCGAATCTTCACGCACGATCTACCGTTGAAGGAAACCGAACGTGCGGCGATACTGGGCGGAACGGCAAAACGATTGTGGTTCAGCCGGGCATAGCACATTCCTGCGCGGAACGAGTTTGCGCAAGGGTCCGCGGCGGGTCGTCCGTACCATGTAGGAGGCAAGCGAGGCCGATCCTCGCTTGGTGAGCATAAGCGCATCATGGGCTTCCACGCGGGTTTTTCCGGCCCCAATCCGCCAAGGATTGGAACGCGTCCCTCGACATGGCTGGTTGCTTCGCGATGTTGTGAATTTAGCCCTGCGAGGAAATCCACTCGGTATCGTGCTCAGGGGAACGCTTCGGTTTGGCGCTTGTTCTGTTGCTGCCTCGTCCCGGTTTGTGAAATGCTCGGGCAATGGCATGCAATCCCGAAGTCCTCCGAAGCATTCCGCTGTTCGCGCTACTTGACGACGAGGAGGCGGCCGTTCTGGCCGGCCAGGTCGAGCTCAAGACCTTCGCCCCGCGTCAACGTATCTACAAGATTGGAGATACGGGAGGACTCGCCTACGTCATGGTGTCGGGGAAAGTCCGGGTCACGACCATCGATCGGGACCAACAGGAAGTTGTCGTTGACGAACCTGCTGACGGCGAGTTCTTCGGCTTCGCCTCCATGCTCGAACGGACGCCGCATCAGACCGGCGCCATCGCACTGGAAGAAACGGTATGCGTGGAGGTCTCCCGTGACGACATCGCCGTTCTTCTGGAACGCAAGCCGCTCGCTGGAATGGACATGCTGACCGTGCTGGGACGCCAGTTCCATGCCTCCCAGGAACTGGTACGCTTGCGTGCGACCCGCAATCCGAACGAGGTGATCGAGGAGGAATCGACCTTTGGCGAGCGTCTCGCCGACGGCGTTGCCCGATTTGGTGGATCGTGGCGTTTCATTATGACGTTCGGCGCGGTTCTGATTGTCTACACGGTTGTCAATGTGATTCTCGGCCGGGGGTGCACGTCAGAAAAATGGCAGGTAAGCGGACATGCGGATTTTTCGTATTTGTTTTACGGCTGTATATGCCGTAAGATAGTCCCGTGCCCGATTCCAACACCGCCACCCCTTCTTCCCTCTCCGAACCCGTCCCC
>SHUI01000272.1 GCA_009697455.1 Bryobacterales bacterium | reverse complement strand
GCTGAAGGAGCTTCGCGCGGAGTTGGAACAACTACGAAAAAACGCGTCGGTCTTTGAGGGGAAATTTCGCAAGGCGGAACAGCGGGCGGCGCCGAAGGGTGAGGCGAACGCCGTCCTGATGCGAGCCGAAAGAGCGCTCGCGCCTGACGCCGGCCTGCCGGGACGTCCCTGGTTTACTCACTTGCTTTACGCGCCGGGGATGTATACCGGCTACGCCGCGAAGACCTTGCCTGGAATCCGCGAGGCGGTTGAGGCCGGGAAATGGGACGTAGCGGAGGAGCAAGCCCGGAGGGCAGCTTCGGCGCTGAGGGGACTGAACGCCGCGGTCAAGGCCGCGACTCGCGCCCTTGATCCCGGGAGGCGGTGACGGTTTCCCGTTCCCGCTTGGCCAGAAAGAGCTCACCCGCGAGGATTTCCAGTTCGCGATCGAATTCGGCGGTCCACTCTCCAAGTCTGCGCTTTCTAAGTCCGTCAAGGAGCTTCACTTTGCGGCGGGCCTCAAGAAGAACCCGGGTTTGAGCTCCGATGCGGTTTTCGCAGTCGCCTTGGCGAACCAGGAGTCCCTTGCGCTTTCCGAGCAGGTAGTGGCGGTAGGAATCCCGCGCAGCCAGCTCCTGCGCCTGGGCGGCGGTCTCTTCCTCTAGCGCCCTGCCAGCCAAGTCGCGCTCCATGTCGAGCCGCGCGATCGCGGCGGCTCCCTCGGCGCGTTCAGCCAGCAGACGTTGGAGTTTGATTTCTTCCGCCTCCGCCTGACGGCTTCGGAAATCCCGAATACGCTCCAGTGGAAAGGCGAATTTCTTCAATCGGTTATCTCCAGATGCACCAGGCGTCCATGGCGAGGTATTGTGGAACGGGTGCCCCGGCCCGAACGGGGGCCCCGGCCTCCGCGTACGGCGGCGCGAAGCGGGCGTTTCCGCGCGGCGCGGACGGGCCGCATCAAGCCGGAGTCAGCGCGAAGATCCGATTGAAGGGGCTGACTGTTCTTTATCGGCACCGTTACTCACATCTCGCTTACTCAAGCATGGCGGCCAGGGCCTTCATGCTCTGGAGTGTCTCCGCAAGCGGGGCCTTCCGGCCCGGTTCTTGCCGCAGGAAGCCCTCGAGAGTCGGCCGCGCCCGGATGGCTGCATCAATCTTGGGGTTCGATCCCGAGGCGTAAGCGCCAAGGTTGATCAGGTCCTGCGCCCGTTGGTAGGTCGCCATCGCCTCGCGTATCTTGAATGAGGATTCCTTCTGCTCGGGCGTCGCAATCTGAGACGTGAGCCGGCTGACCGAATTGAGGATATCGATCGCAGGGTAGTGTCCCGCCATGCCCAAATCGCGCGACAGGACGACGTGGCCGTCCAGTATGGAACGAACCGCGTCGGCAATAGGCTCGTTGAAATCGTCGCCTTCCACCAGCACGGTAAAGAAACCTGTGATGGATCCCTTTTGGAAGTTCCCTGCGCGCTCGAAAATTTTCGGGAGGAGGTTGAACACCGAGGGCGTGTATCCTTTCTGGCTGGGAGGCTCCCCGGCGGCAAGGCCGATTTCCCGTTGCGCCATCGCCAGGCGCGTCACCGAATCCATCACCAGAAGCACCTGAGCGCCCTGGTCGCGGAAGTACTCCGCGGCGGCGAGAGCCACGAAGCAGGCGCGGATGCGCAACAGCGCCGGCTCGTTCGACGTCGCGACCACAACCACCGACCGCTTCATCCCCTCCGGCCCCAAGTCGTGTTCGAGGAACGCCCGCACTTCCCTGTTGCGCTCGCCAATAAGCGCGATCACGCTGACGTCGGCGAAGTTATTGCGGCACATCGACCCTAGCAACGTGCTCTTTCCCACGCCGCTGCCCCCGAACAGTCCGATGCGCTGCCCCTTCCCGCAGGGCAGCAATCCATCGATGGCGCGCACACCCGTTACAAGCGGTTCGACGATGTGCTCCCGTTCGAGGGGTCCCGGAGCCGCAGCGAACAAGGGGTAGGATTCGGGCAGGTCGAGCAAGAGACCTTCCGGGTTAGCCCCTATTGGCCTTCCGAAACCGTCCAGCACTTGTCCAAGCAGGCCGGGTCCGGCGCGGAGCCGCGCATCGTTCGCTCGCGCCACAACCCGGTCTCCCTGGCGCAGCCCCGCTGTCTCCTCAAGCGGCATCGAAAGGACCCGCCCGCCGCGGAATCCCACGACCTGAGTCCGGACCGGCACGCTGCCTGCGACTTGAATTTCGCAGAAATCGCCGAGCGCTACCGCTGGACCGTCCGATTCGACGACCAGCCCCGACACGCCGGTAACTTCGCCCGAGGAGCGCAGGGGATCAATCTCCCGCAGGAGGTGAAAATACGGCTTCATGTCGATTCCGGCCGTGCCGCAAGATTGATTGGTCATCGTTTTTGAAGGTCCGCGAAGCCCCGTTCGATCTCCTGAAGCTGGACGTCGATCGAGGCGTCGACCCGCCCGCGCACGGTTTCGAAAACGGCCGCGCCGCGTTCGAGCGACCGGTCCGCCGTGATTGCCACCGCCGTCCCGGAAGAGTTCTTTGCCAGATAGTTCTCGACGATTCCGGCGAAGTCCGGATGAACGCGCACGCGCAGCAGTTCAACGCGATTGACTCGTTCGAGCCCTGCTTTTACGACACCCAGCAGAGCTTCCGGATCCATTTGTATCTCCCGCCGCAGGATGCGCTTCGCGACGGCCATCGCGAGATCGACGAGTTCGGTTTCAGTTTCGCGGCGAAGGCGCGGCCTGAAAGTGGCGAGATCAGCGATCGAGTGAGCGAGACGGACGGCCACGCTTTCGGTCTGGGCCTCCGCCTGCCGCGCAGCAGCGCTTTCCGCCTCCTGGAATCCACGCCGGTAGGCTTCCTCGATGCGCGCCGCGATCTCCCGCTGCTCGGTGGCTGCTCGTGACCCGGTCTCATCCTCGCCTGCCGGCTGGTCACATCGTTCCTTGTCTCCCCCGCCGTAGAGATTGGCGGGTCTCCTGGCTCCCGTGGCGGGCGGGCGTCCCCACTCAATAGGCTCCGTCCCCGCGGGCGCGCCGCCTTGATGGACCTTAGACGACATATTGTTCGCCGACGGCGCCTTTGAGACTCAAGGCCCCCTCGTTCTCCAGTTGTCGCACGACTGCGATGATCTGCTGTTGCGCCGCCTCGACCTCCTTGATCTTGACGGCTCCAATCACATCCATGTCTTCCCGAAGCATCTCGGCTCCGCGCTGTGACATACATTGGAGGAAATGGGTTTTTAGCTGGTCGCTGGTCCCCTTTAGCGCGACTGTCAGCACCTTGCGGTCGACCCGCCCCAAAACCTCCTTGATACCTCCGACATCGATCAACAGCAGGTCCTCGAAGACGAACATGAGATGACGGATAGTCTCGACCAGATTCGGGTCCTGCTGCTCAATACTTCCAAGTATTTCCTTGCTTGCGCTCGAATCGAGCCGGTTGAACATTTCCGAAACCGCGCGCACGCCCCCGTAGGACTCGCGGCTGAATTCGCCGAGGGCCTTCAACTTCTGGTCGATCACGGTGGCGATCTTTCCGATAATCTCCGGCGAAATCTGATCGAGGCTCGCCATCCTTAGCGCGATGTCCGACCGCATTTCCGGCGGAAGCGAAACCAGCAGCGCCGCGGCCTGCGTGGGATTGAGGTGGGACAGCACGAGGGCGATCGTCTGCGGATGCTCGTTGTGAATAAACTTCGCGAGTTGCTGCGGGTCCGCGTTCTGCAGGGCGTCGAAACTGACCGTTTCCGTGCCGAGCGTCTTCGTCAGGCGGTCGAGCAATTTTCGCGCCGTTTCAGGCCCATAGGCGTTGGCAAGCAGCTTCTTCGCGAAATCCATACCACCCTTGAGTACATAGTCGTGCGCAAGGCTCAACTGATGGAACTCATCTAAGATGCATTCGGCCTGGTCCGCTGAAACGGAACCGAGACGCGCCACTTCGCGCCCAAGTTTCTGAACTTCATCTTCTTCGAGTTCCCTGAGGATTTCGGCGCTCGCTTCTTCGCCAAGCGAGACCAGAAGAATTGCGGCTTTCTGAATTCCGGGCAGTTCGCTTACTTTCGGCAGGTTCGCAACCATGGCTAGCGCTTACTCTCCTGTATCCACGTGCGCAACAGTTGCGCCATGGCCTGTGGATTCTCCTTAGACAACTGGCGAAGATGCTTCATCATCACGTCAGAAGATTTCGCTTCCGCCGGACCGAGTCTCAACGCTGCCACCGCCTCGGCCTCCATCCGCTCCCGGTCGGCAGCCGTTTGCGCGATCTTCTGTTGAATGTCGGCCAACCCGTCGCCACCCGCGGCCGCGGGCAGCGCCGTGAATCCAGCGGCCGAGACCTTCTTCTTCTTGCGGAGCAGCCGGACTAACAAGAAGACGGCTCCAGCAACCAACAGCAGCACGGTAACCGCGACGCCGAGCAGGATCCCCGCGTTCACACCAACGAGGTACTTCTGCAAGGCGGGCGGTATGGGAAATGTCTGCGGTGGAGCGGCCGGCGGCGGCTGCGGCACCGGTAAGCCTGGGGCCTGAAGATTGAGTGTGCTCTCAAAGGGCAGGCTCTCAATGATAAGCTGGTCCCCGCGTTCGGGAACCAGGCCCGTGGCCGCCGCAATCTGGTCGCGGTATTTCTTTAGCGTCTCGGGCGGCGGCGGTTCAAGAATCCGCTTGGCGGCCGTGCCGGTTCCTTCCCAGCGAACGTTCTGATCGACCAGAACGGAAAGGGAAATACGCTTCACGACTCCTTGGGGAACGCGTACGTGCCTGAGAGTCTTGCTCGATTGATACGTTGTGTTTTGCGTCTTTCTGGTTGATCCCGTGGCTCCGCCGTTTGGCCTTTGTGGAGGGCGTGGGAGGTTCGCGGCGGTGCCAGGCGCGCCGGCCGCCAAAGTGTTGCCTGCTGCGTCTTCGGTTTGCTGTGACGTCAGCATTACCGATTTCGACGGATCATAAGTCTCGTCCGTCTGCTCGACTAGCGACATGTCGCACTCGACCGTGGCGCCCGCCCGAAACCGGTCCGGCGGGAGTACGGGCTCAAGCGCCGCCCCGATCTTGTTGATCAGGTCGCGTTCCATTTTCTGCCGGAATTCAAGAGACGACTCCGGCGGTTCGATGCCCCCTTCGACGCCGGCCTTCCGCGGGCTGTGGAGGATTCTTCCCTGTGTGTCCACTACCGACACGGACTCGGAGGCCAGTTGCGGAACCGCGCTCGCAACCAGGTGGCAGATTCCCATGACGCTCTGCGGCGCGAGCTTCGCGCCTGAGCGCAGGCTGATGATAACGCTCGCCTTCGCTTCCTGACGGGACTCGATGAAGACCGAATCCTTGGGCTGGCTGATGTGCACCCGCGCCGATTCAACAGGCTCCAAAGTCCTGATGGAGCGCTCAAGTTCGGCTTCGAGCGCCCACTTTTCCTTTGACTTAATTTCTTCGTCTGTTGCGCCGAAACTAGGCCGCTCGAAGCTCTCGTAACCAGGCCGCCCGCTTCGCGGAAGCTGCGCCGAGGCCATCTGCACCAGCATCCCGTCGGCTTTGTCGGCGGGAACGCGCACAGTGGTTCCGCTGTTGGTCAGCCGATAGTCGACACCCGATTCCTTGAGCTTCTGAACTACCGCGCCGGCGTCGGCGGGAGAAAGGCGTGTATACAGGTCCTTGAATTGGCGCTCCGAATTCCAATTGACGAAATAGTAAAGACCGCAGCCAACGGCCAACGCGGCCAAGGCGATGGTAATCCGCTGTTTCAGGGTCAGACTGGCGAATATCCGCTTGAGTTGATCCATCGTCTGCTGCTCTTAGGGCCTCTGTGGAACCGTCGTAGTGGTGGCGCAGGCCATCGCGGTCTGGTGCCTGACAAATGCATTGAGGAAGGCCGGCGTAAAAAAACGATCGCCCGCCCCAATGGTTGCCAATTGCAACAGTTGTTTCATGATGTGCGCCGCCTTCCTCACATCTGCATCCGCATGATTTCCTGATAGGCTTGCACGACTTTGCCGCGAACCTGATTGAACAACTCAAAAGCGAGGTCCGCGCGCTGCGTGGCCATGATGGTCCGGTGCAAGTCCTCGCTGTCGCCGCTCAGAAAGCTCTCGACCTGTTGATCAGCGGTCCTGCCGAATTCCTCCACTCTTCCAACCGCGGCCTTAAGGACATCCTGAAATCCTCCGGAAGCGGCGGCCGGCGAGTCGATTTTGACCAGGGTCGGAATCGCGCCGATCTTTACCAGGGGCGCGGGGTTGATAGAAATTGGCATGGTAGGGTTCCGCTGTTATCTCAGGAGGTCGATCGAACGTTGGACCATGTCCTTTACAGCCGTCATGGCCGCGACATTGGCATGATAAGCGCGCGTCGCGCCCATGAGGTCCACCATGTCCTCGGCGGGGTTGATTCGAGGAAAGCCGACATACCCCTTTTCGTCGGCGTCCGGATGGCCGGGCAAGTAGCGCTTCTCCGGGTCGCGCGTATCCTGAAAAATTTCCTGCACCTGTACGCCGGTTGAAAATGCCCCCATTTCCTGTTGGAAGACGGCGGAGAATGGCGAACCCTGCGGTTGACTTGCGAAAATGACGTCTT
>SHUI01000013.1 GCA_009697455.1 Bryobacterales bacterium | reverse complement strand
TGGATATCAAGAACATCGCGATCTCGCGGCTGATGCTCGACAACATTCCGCACATCAAGGCCTACTGGATCATGATGACGCCATCGGTGGCGCAAATTGCGCAGCGCTTTGGCGCGGACGATCTGGACGGAACGGTGGTCGAAGAGAAAATCTATCACGACGCCGGCGCAACCACGAGCCAGTCCATGCGCCGCGGCGAATTGCTTCGCTTGATTCGCGCCGCGGGGCGGGAACCGGTGGAACGCGATACTCTTTACCGCCCGGTGTCGCGCACCGAATCGACATTTACCGTGCTGGTCTGAGGGTGGTCATGAAACCACAGTTGCAATTAGCAGGGCGTGGCAGGCGATCGTTTTCCGCAACCTGCCTTTTTCCGCGGACGTGGCAGGCCACAAGCCGCGAGGGCCTTCCCCACTCCGGCCACCCTGCCTCGGTTTCACCTGACGAATGTTAGACAGAAGGGAGGCGCGCATGCTCAATCGCCGGGAATTCATCCACGCAACGGGAGCCGTTGCACTTGCCCAGACTTCGCGTCCGCCGAACGTGATTCTGATCCTCACGGATGATCAGGGCTACGGCGATCTGGCCTGCCACGGGAACCCCGTTATTAAGACCCCGAATCTCGACCGAATCCACGCTGAGGCTGTGCGGTTTACGGATTTCCATAACAGCCCGACCTGCTCGCCCACGCGCACGGCCTTGTTGACCGGTCGTCACGAATTCAAGTCGGGTGTGACGCACACGATTCTCGAACGGGAGCGGCTGAGTCTGAAGGCCACGACGATTGCTCAGGTGCTGAAGTCCGCCGGATATACGACCGGCATTTTCGGCAAGTGGCATCTTGGCGACGCAGCGCCGTACCAGCCGAACCGGCGTGGTTTCGACGAAGTGTTCATCCACGGCTGCGGCGGGATTGGGCAGGTTTATCCGGGCACTTGCGGCGACGCACCCGGCAACAAATATTTCAACCCCGCGATCCTGCACAACGGCGTCTTTGAGAAGACCGAGGGCTACTGCACGGACGTGTTCTTTGGTCAGGCGATGAAGTGGATCGAAGCCCGGGCCAAGGCGGCCACTCCATTCTTCGCCTACATTACACCCAATGCGCCGCACGCGCCGCTCGACTGTCCTGAGAAATACGAAGCGATGTACAAAGGCCTGCCCAACGTGGATGCGAACGCCGCTAAGTTTTACGGCATGATCACGAATATCGACGACGCGGTGGGCCGGTTGCTCGGCGGCTTGAAGACGTGGGGCATCGATCGCGACACGCTGCTGATTTTCATGAACGACAACGGCGGCACAAACGGAGTCCGCATCTTCAACGCGGGGATGCGCGGGGCGAAGGGTTCGGCTTGGCAGGGCGGAACGAGGGCGGCAGCGTTCTTCCGCTGGCCCGGGAGGCTGAAACCGGGAAATGTGAACAGGCTTGCGGCCCACATCGATCTGTTCCCGACGCTCGCCGAGATCGCGGGAGCGAAGGTTCCAGCCGGAGTTCGGCCCGATGGCCGGAGTCTTGTGCCGCTTCTGAATAAGCCCGACGCGCCGTGGCCCGATCGATACCTGTTCACGCATTTGGGGCGATGGGAGATTGGAAAAGCGGCCGAATCGAAACACCTGACCTGCCGCGTGCGTGATGCCCGCTACAGTCTGGTGCACCCCGGGAAGGGCGAGGCCACCTGGCTGCTGTTCGATCTCAAAGCCGATCCGGGAGAATCGAAGGATGCCGCCGCGGAGTTTCCGGAGGTGGTCAAGCGGATGGACGCGGCCTACGAGAAATGGTGGGCGGAGATTCTGCCGTTGCTCGAAAACGAAAATGCCGTCCCACCGAAAGTGAATCCGTTCGTGGAACTCTACGAAAGGCAGTTCGGACACCGCTGACGGGCGGAGGGCCGGAGCGATCGATGACATCCGAATGGCAGCCTTTTCGGGAGCCTCTTCGCATGACGATATTGCGCACGGGCATGATTGCGTTCGCCGTTGGCGCCGTGCTCGCGCGATGGTGGAGTGGCCTCGCTAACTGGCCGCTCGCGACCTTATTGGCGCTCTGGCCTTCGTTCGGGGGCCACTGGCTTGAAGTGTGGTTCCTGAACTGGCTGCGCCCCCGTCTCTCCCCGGCGCGCGGGTAGCAGGCCGCCGCTCGTTCTTGTAACGCTTCTGAACAACCCCGGCGCGCCGTGGCCTGATCGTCTCTTGTCGCCTGCCGTTTTCCGTGGAAATGACAGGCCACAAACAACGATGGCTTGCCCCACCGCCACCACAAGTTCCGTCTGCGGCCCTGGAACAGTTATTTCCTCACGGGACCTAACCGCCGGCGAACTGTGTAGTCTAAAGGTCGGATGGAAGCGATTGAGGACGACGCGGCGCTTGTCGCTCGCGTAAAGGCGGGCGGCGAGAGCGCGTATCGCGCGCTGGTGGAACGCCATAGCCGAAACGTCTTCCGGCTGGCCTTTCGCATGACGCAAAACGAACAAGACGCCGAGGACGTGGTCCAGGAGACGTTCCTCAGAGCTTACCGGAACATCGATTCGTTCCGCGTGGAATCGAGTTTCGGAACCTGGCTTTACCGGATTGCGGCGAACTGTTCGCTCGACTTCGTGAGGGCCAGGGAGCGGCGGCGGACAACTCCGATGCCGGAGAACGACGTGTTCCGCGCGCCCCAACCCGAACCGGAACGTCTGGCCTTTAGCGGGGAACTACGCGAGCGGATCGCGGCGGCACTCGGGGAGTTGAGCCCGATGGAACGGGCGGCGTTTTCGCTCCGGCACTTTGACGGACTATCGATCGAGGAGATCAGCTGGTCGCTCGGGCCAAGCGGCGGAGCGATCAAGAACAGCATATTCCGGGCCGCGACAAAGCTAAGGCATGCGCTTGAGCCGTTAATGAGCGGAGTTACACGATGAAGCATCCAAGTGAAGAGCAACTGGTATTGCATTACTACGGAGAGAGCGGCGCGCCGGGCGGGATCGGTGCGCATCTGGCGACGTGCGAAGATTGCCGGCGTGCGTACAAGCGTTTCGAATCCGCACTGAACGCGGTGGCAGAAGAGGCGGTACCCGAGCGCGGCAACGAGTACGGCGGCGAAGTTTGGCGAAGTCTTGTGCCTCGCCTGCCGGAGCGCAGAGCCCGAACATGGTTCTTCCTTCGGGCGTGGAAGTGGGCTCCCGCGCTGGCGGCTATGACCGCGATGTTGGCCGTAGCTTTTTTCGCCGGGCGCATGTCGATGGAGCGGCGTGGGCCTTCGGCAGCCGCGCAGGCTTCGCCGGCGGTTAGGGAAAGGGTATTGCTGCTCGCCGTGGGAGATCATCTGGACCGGTCGCAACTGATGTTGATGGAGATCGCGAACACCCGCGGCGGGCGCGCGGTCGATATGTCGGCGGGACGCGCGGCGGCGGAGGATTTGCTCGACGCGAATCGGCTGTACCGGCAGACGGCGGCGTCCGCGGACGACGGCGCGGTGACGTCGCTGCTCGACGATCTGGAGCGGGTGCTGCTCGAGATCGCGCATAGCCCGGAGGCACTGCCCCGGAGCGATTTCGAAAGATTGCGGGCGCGCCTCGAAGCGGAAGGAATTTTATTCAAGGTACGGGTCGCGGGCACGAGAATTCGCGACAGAGAGCGCGGGGAAACGTCCGCGCGGCAAGACAAACTATAAGAGGTAGTGAGGACGATATGGACTGGATTTTGAAGACTTGTTTGCTGGCTACTCTTTACGCGGCGCCGGTGACGGCCCAGCCGCAGCCGCCGAAGCCCCCGGCTCCGGATCCCGCGCCTGAAGCGGGGCCCGTTCCCGGCCTTGCTCCGCTGGGGCCGGCGTTCGACCGGTTTGAGCTTGATCGCATCGCCGATGAGGCGCGCAGGATTGCGGCCGAAGTCAAAGCAACCTTCAACATGAATGTGATGAATCAGGTGACAGAGCAGATGGACGCCGTGAGGGAGAAAGCCAGGACGCTCGGACTTATTGCCCAGAACTTCGACAAAGACTTCAAGTACGAATGGAAGGGGGGCAACTCGGAAGACGGCCGATACCGCGAGGGAACGCGGCTGCTCGACGAACGCAAATGGGAGCGCGCGGTGGACGTGTTCTCCGGCATCGTTTCCCGCGGCGGCTCGCGATCCGATGGAGCGCTCTACTGGAAGGCGTACGCGCTGCACAAACTGGGACGGCGTCCCGAGGCTCAGGCGGCGCTCGCGGACCTGGCGAAGAGTTATCCTGCTAGCGGCTGGCTGAACGATTCGAAGGCGCTTTCGGTCGAGATCAGTCAGGCTTCGGGACAGCCGGTTTCGCCCGAAAGCCAGGACGACGACGAGTTGAAGCTGATAGCTCTGAACGGACTGGTCAATTCAGACCCCGAGCGCGCCGTTCCATTGATAGAGAAACTGCTGATGGGAAGCCACTCGCCGAAGATGAAGGAGCGCGCGCTGTTCGTGCTGGCGCAAAGCGGGTCCGTCAAAGGACGCGAGACGCTGACGCAGATCGCTCGCGGGAAATCGAATCCGGATTTGCAGTTGAAGGCGCTGCGCTATCTGGGCACGGCGATGAAGGGCAAGGAGAGCCGTCAGGTATTGGGCGAGATTTACAGTTCGGCGACGAGCGTGGAAGTGAAGCGGGAGATCCTGCGTGGTTTCGTCGCGAACGGCGACCGGGAGCGCGTGGTGAACGCGGCCAAGACGGAAGCCTCGCCCGAACTTCGACGGGATGCGATCCGGCTGATGGGCGAAATGCGCGCCGACGTTGAATTGTGGCAGATGTATCAGGGAGCCGCACCGGACATCAAGCAGGAGATTCTGCGAGCGATGGCGGGTGGCGGCAATTCGGACAAGCTGCTGGAGATTCTGAAGACCGATAAGGACTCGAAACTGCGCCTCGAAGCGTTGCGCGCCTTGCAGCGGCGCGACGCGGCGAAGAATGGAGAGTCGATCGCGGCCCTCTATCCGGGCGAGGCGGACGCGGAAGTGAAGAAGGAAATTCTGCGCACGATGGCGAGGCAGAATAACGTGAAGATTCTGGTGGAGTTGGCGCGCAAGGAAACGAACCCGGCGTTGAAGCGTGAGGCGGTGCAGAACCTGTCGCGGATGAAGTCGAAGGAAGCGGCGGATTTTCTGCTCGAAGTACTCAACAAGTAGAGTTCCCAACGGAACGGAGTCCACGATGAAGACCTTGAGAATTGCCACAGTTGGATTCGTGTGCCTTTTGGCGGCGGCGCAGGAACCGCGCGTAAGAAACGCGAAACTCGAGACCCGCCCGGCCGCTGGAGGTTTGGACGCGGCTGCTGCCGGGCTCGCGCGCCAGCAGCCAGCCGGGTGGTTCGGCTATTCCATTGGTGTCGCGGGCGACGGCGGTTGGCAAAGCTGTTCGAACGTGGTTCATCTCGACGGCGCGGAACGTGCTCTGGTGCTGGTCCGCCTTGAAAGCGGAGCGGTGACGAGAATACGGACGCTGCCTCCGGAATGTGAGATCGATGCCGGCGGACAGAGCTTTACCGTGTTCACCGGAGTTACGCAGGCGCAGAGCGTGGCGCTGCTCACGAGGATCGTAAAGACCGCGGATTCCGCCACGCGGGAACGGCAGCGGGTGCGGGAATCGGCGATCTCGGTGATGTCGCAGCACTCAGGCCCGGAAGCCGAACAGGCACTTGAACGGCTGGCGAACGCATCGGAACCGGATTGGCTGCGGGAGCGTGCGATCTCGGCGCTCGCCCGGAACCGGGAACCGAAAGCGCTCACGGCGCTGACCGCGATCGCGCGCGACGACAAGAACATGAAGATGCGTTCGTACGCGGTGGGAAGGCTCGCGGACCGCGGCGGACGGGAAGCCATCCCCACGCTCACGGCGATTATCCGGAACGATCCCGCCGATGAAGTGATGCGACAGGCGATACAGGGGCTCGCGCGAGTGGGTGACGAACTTGGCGTACCGGCGCTGATCGAGATCGCCCGCGCGAAGGACAATCCGCCCGCCCGCAAAGAGGCGCTGCGGCGGCTCGGGCAATCGAAGGACGCGCGCGCTCGCGCCTTCGTCGAAGAATTCGTGAAGTAGAGCAAAGCGTTTTTCAGGCGGCATCGTCTAAGTCAGGGAACAAACCGCGCGGAGAATCCGTATTTCCGCCTGTAGCGTTCACCGTTTCTTTCGTTGTCGCGTCTTCATTCCTGGAGCACGAAATGCGGACTCTTGTCTTTACGGTACTCGTGTGCGCGGCCGCTTCCGCGCAAACGGAACAGTGGGAAGAATTCATGGCGAAGGGCAACGCGCTCCGCCGCGAAAGCAAGCATGTTGAAGCCGAGCGGTGGTATCTCCGCGCGCTTGACGAGGGCTCGGACGCGCCGCGGAGCCTGAACAGCCTCGGTGTCGTCTGCTACGAAACCGCACGCTACGCCGAAGCGATTGCCTACTACGAACGGGCGCTCGAAATCTGGCGGAACCGCGTCGGGGAGGGTCACTCCGAACTTGCCGCCACGATGAACAACCTGTCCGCGGCGCTTAACGCGTTGGGGCGCTATTCCGAAGCCGAAGCGCTCGTCCGGCGCGCCATTGCGATACGGGAGAAGGCGCCCGGTCGCGACGAGCTTCAGATTGCGGACCTTCTCGACAACCTCGCTTCCTACCGGTCCGCGCAGGGAGCGCTCGAAGAGGCCGAAGAAATTCACCGGCGCGCTCTGGGCATCCAGGAGAAGGCGCTTGATGCCGGCAGTCCGCGGGTCGCGACAACACTCAACAATCTCGCGGTTGTATTGAACAAAGCGGGCAAGTACAACGAATCGGAGCAAATCGCGCGAAGGGCTCTGGAAATTTGGGAGAAGGCGCTTGGCGCGGAGAGTCCGAGCGTGGCGACAGCGCTGGCCAATCTTGCGGAAATCCGCGTAAAGCGAGCGGCCTTCGATGGCGTGGAGGATCTTTACCTGCGCGCTCTGGCAATCCGCGAGCGCGCGCTGGGGCCGGAGCACCCGCTGGTTGCGGGGCTCCTGAGTAATCTTGCGAGCCTTTACGCGAGCCAGGGACGCCTTGCGCAAGCGGAATCGATGTATCGCCGCGCGATTGCCGTGGACGAGAGAACGCTCGGACCTTCGCACCCTGTGACGGCGGCCGTGCTGAACAATCTTGGCGACCTCCACCGGCTGCAAGGGCGCCTCGCCGAAGCAAAGGCACTGTACCTGCGAACGCTGGGAATCTACCAGAAGGCTCTCGGCCCGGAGCATTCGAGCGTAGGGAGGGTCCTGAACAACCTCGCGGCAATCTCGCGCCAGGAAGGACGCCCGGAGGAGTCCGCCGCGCTCTACAAGAAGGCGCTCGCGAACTTCGAAAAGGCTCTGGGGCCCGAGCACCCCGACACGGGCCTGGTCCTGACGAATCTCGCGGACCTGCATTACGTGCGGTCAAACTTCGAGCTTGCCGAGGCGTTCTGCCGCCGCGCGCTCGACATCGCACGGAAATCCTTCGGCGAGACTCATGGCGCCACCGCCGATGCCTCGGACCGGTTGGCGACGGCGCTGGTAGCACTACGCCGCTATACCGAGGCGGAACGCTATTACACAAGAGGGCTGACGATTAGGGAAGCGCTGTCCGGTCCGTCGCACCTGTCACTCGCGCCAACGCTGACGGCGCTCGGCAACGCCTATCATCTCGACTCGCGCCCAGCCGTGGCGGAACCACTCTACAGGCGCGCCCTCGCGATCTGGGAAGCGTTTCCCGAAAGCGATCTCGCGCTCCAGGCCAGCACCCTGAATAACCTGGCCATGCTTTGCAGCCAGATGGGCCGTTTCACCGAAGCGGAGCCGCTGTTTCTGCGTGCTGCCGGGCTCACCGAAAAGGCGCTCGGGCCCTCGGACAGTAGCCTGGCGGTTGTGCTTCGGAACCTGGCCGGCACGATGCGTAAGAATCGCCGCGCGGCTGAGGCGAAGAAGATTGAGGCACGGGCGAGGACGTTGAAGTAGGATACAGAAGGCGGAAGTCATGCCTACGCGCCGGGTTCGGCGAGAAACCTGTAGCCCACGCCTCGCACGGTAAGCAGATGCCTCGGGCGCGACGGTTCTTCTTCAATGTAGCGGCGGAGGCGGACGATGAAATTATCGATCGGCCGCGTGTCGGTGTCTTCGCGAACACCCCAGACCTCTTCGAGCATCGCCTTGCGTGTGACGGATTTGCCTTCGTGGCGGATCAGATAGCGCAGCAGATTGGCCTCCATCAAGGTGAGTGGAAAGGTCTGGCCGCGCGCGCGCAGCTCAAGCGCGTTGAAGTCGATGGTCCGGCCGGAGAAAGTGAAAACATCGGCTTCGGCCGCGGGCGCCTGAGTCCGGCTGATCCATTGATGGCGGCGAAGCAGGCCGTGGAGTCGCGCGGTCAGGATCGACAAGTCGAAGGGCTTCGGAAGATAGTCGTCCGCGCCGGCGGCGAAACCTCGCAGCACATCCTCCGGGCGTCCCCTCGCGGTGAGCATCAGAGTTGGAATGAACTGGCCGGCTTGGCGGACTTCCGAGATTACCGTGAAGCCGTCCTTGCCCGGAAGCATCACGTCCAGCACCAGAAGGTCGAAACGCGCGGCCGGCGGAAGGAGCAGTGACAGCGCCGCTTCCCCGGTGTCAACGGTTTCCACTTCGAAACCTTCGGCTTCCAGGTTGTACCGCAAGCCGTCCGCCAGATGCCGCTCGTCCTCCACGATCAAGACCCGGGTCATTGCGTCTTGCCGGTTTGCTTCGGCGCGGGGCTCGGAAGTTGGAGCGTGAACGTGCTGCCGAGGCCCGCTCCGGCGCTCTCCGCGAAGGCGCGGCCTCCGTGCCGCTCCGCCACCGAGCGCACGATGAAGAGTCCCAGCCCCGTGCCTTTGACGCGCATGGCGACGGAGCCCGGAATCCGGTAGAAACGCCGGAAAATCCGCTTCAATTCGAGGTTCGGAATCCCGACGCCCTGGTCCGTGACGCGAACGGCGACCTGCTTCCCGTCCACGCGCGCGGTCTCCACGCGCACTTGCACACTCGGGCCCGAATACTTGATGGCGTTGTCGAGCAGATTCGAGACGGCCGCTTTGATCTCCTCCAGGTCGCCCACGACGGTCGCCGGCGCATCCGCCGGAACCGACTGCGTGAAGTGGATCGAATCGACGGCAAGATGGTGCCGCGTCCTCGCAAGCAGCATGCACTCGCGAACCAGTTCGGGCAGGTCGATGGGGATGCGTTCGATGCGCCGCTTCGATGGCGACGAACGTCCCGCGCGCAGCACCTGCTCGATGGTGTTCAACAACCTGTCGCTATCGGCGAGCATGATGCCGTAGAATTCCTTCCGCTTGGCGTCGTCGACCTCGCGCTGCTGAAGCGTCTCGAGATAGAGGCGGATCGAGGCAACAGGCGTTTTCAATTCGTGTGTGACGGCGTTGATGAAAGCGTCGTGCTGTTCGTTGCGGCGGATCTCACGCACCAGAAAGATAGTGTTCAGGACGACGCCCGTGATGATCAAGGGGAAGAACACGAGGCCCAGAAGCAGCAGCACTCCGGCGCGCCAGTTCAGCACCACCCAGCCGATATTAAACGCCACGGCGATGGCGGCGACGCACGAGCCAAGGGTGATAAAAATAACGACGGATCTTCGGCGGTCGCCAGCGACCATACTACTAGCATGCCAGAGGATCGGGCACGGCGTGAGCCGCCTTCGTGAAACGCTTTCAGCCCTGGCGGCTGAGCGCCGCGTCGAGCGCTCCCCGCATCACGCGTTCGCAATCGGGAAACGCCACCCAGCAATAGTGATCGTCGTAACCTTCTGCCGCGGATTCCGCGGTGGGAATATAACCCGGCGCGCATTCGCCGTAGGCAGGGACCATGATGAACGCGTCCGGGCGCATCTGCTGGGCCCAAAGCTGGTATTGCACGAAAGACTCGGCGGGCATGAGCACCAGACACGCCGCGCCAAAGTCGACCGATGGCACGTCGACAAGGTGACCGGCATCCAGGCGCTTCCGCCAGCTCAAACCTAAAGCCGCCTGGTATTTGACGCGGAACGGTTCGGACGGGCTGGCGATCTGCTTTCTCATCTCGTCAAGCGAGAAACCAGGAGTCTGGCGGGGAGAGAATTTCATGGAGCCGCGGCGGAAGCGGACGCTTTCGAGCGGATGTTTCTTAGTCCCCGCCCACGCGGCCACCATTCCTTCGTAGAGGCGATTGGCAAGAAGGGAACGGTTCTTCGGATCTCCGTCGTTGAATGCGCCCGCCATGATGTCGCCGGCGCATCCCGATAGATAGATTTGCGCGACGGAAGGAAAATCCTTCTGCCTGCGGGCGCGCGCGATGCCTGGAAAATCGGCCGACAAGTCACCCTTACCGTAGTAACTCATGGGATGGGTCGCGAAACAATGGACGGCGGCTACGGGCTGATCCTCCGCCCAGAAGCTGATCGTCTTCAGCATCGGATCGATCGTCCCGATTGGCTTCGCGCGAATGGCAGGGTCGCGCGTGGCGCTTGTGCGGCCGAAAGAAATCCTGCCGTCGGCGGTGACGTAACGGCGATTGGATGCGACCTGCTCGACCCTTCCTTCTCCACACCCGATGTGGGTGATGCCTCTCGCGCCTGAGAGCGAAGAACGCAATGCGCGCGCAACGTTGCGCAGCGCTTCTTCGTTGGACTTGGGGTCGCAGAGGTCGCCATCCGCGTGGTGAGCTTTCAGAAGTTGTTGGGCGCCGATATCGACATAGGGAGCGTCGTGCTGGTGAACGCACGAAACAAGAACACGCTCTCTGGCGGTGCCCGCGGCCTTCGCGAGGACGGATCTCCAGTGCGCATAGGATTCGTTGCGGATCTCGCACCAATCGAGCGCAACCACGACGATCGGTTCTCCGGCCCCAAGCAGAACGAGTCCCTTCGCGTATAGCGGGTCGGCGACGGACCGGCTCCGCACGCCGTTCAGCACGGGTGTCCCCACGGGTGGTGTGATATCGGCGCTAAATAAAGCCAACCGGAATTTGCCTTGCGGTCCGGCCGCGTGGGCGGATGCGGCGCCAAGCAGCGTTCCTCCGCATGAGGCGAGAATCTTCCTTCTTGCGATTTGATGAGTCATCGATCTATTTCTAGATCATAAACCGCGGCGGCAGTGCCAGAGGTAACGGTTGCCGTGGGGGTATCCGTCACTCACCTGCGCGATCCGCCGTGGGGCCTCCTTTCTTTGAGCTTTTTTGTCTTCTTGAACGGCCCAACATGACGCGTATGACGCGTACAATTTTCGGGGGGTAGAGTAGGAGAGAGGGCGAGGCGAGTAGCGCGGCCCAGTCTCCCCTCGTCGATCCGGAGATGCAGATTTCCCACGTCCGGCTCTCCTGGAAGCGTTCGCCTCAGGCGTGCGCAGTCCTCGACAGACGAACCAGCCCCAACCGCTCCAAGTGTTGTAACCATCCCTCGCCTTGCGGGCGACGATAGGGTCGTTGGCTGCGTCGTTGCAAATGTTGGATCGGACGGTCCCGAACATAGCGGTCGATCTCACTGTAGACACTGGAGGGATAACCGAAGGAAAAGTAGTTTGCCCACCCTTAGAAAGTTCAGACTGGCCCCTTCTTCCCGCAGCTCCACTACCCGCGTCTTTTCCCGATTGATCTCCAGCTGGAACTTCCCTTCCAGCCGCGATTCGATGAACTCAATGGTTTCCGATCCCATCTGTTTCGCCAGCGCCACAAAATCATCGGCGTAACCGGCGTAACGCACCAGCTTGACATCAGCCCTTTGGCCCGGCCCTTGCGGACCGCAAAACAGGGCGTCGAACCAGTGCAAATGCAGGTTTGCCGGGAGCTGCACGCGGTTGATTTCGGGCACTAGCGATGGGATATCGAAAATTACGGCTTCAATGAACTGGTCAACGGCTGACATGCCGACCACGTGTTTAAGCATGACGCCGGCGCATGGCGACGGAAATCTGTCAAGATTTAACCGCAGCCGCCATGCCGCCATGATCCGTCCGTCCGGTCAGGATTCGGGTTGTCCGCCGATCAAACTTCAACCGTGCCGCGGGGCGTCAGCCCCATAGTCGCGGCGTGCTCGATCACTTCCTTCCTGCCTTTTCCGGCCAAAGTTCCCGACGAGAATCCGCTTTTCGCGCCAAAATGACGGGATCTCCAGCCGCTCATTGCACTTGTCGGGATTTATTCACCTGGTTGCGGAATCGCTGTTGGAAAAGTTGGACAATTCTCTTCCTTGACAGCCGGCCTTGCCTAGCAGTATCCTTGACGCTGACGTCTAAATCTTGAGTTAATGCGCAAGCCGTGTCGCTTTGTTTAGCGCGCGGGTTCTAAAAAAAAGGGAGGTTTAATGAAACGATTTCATTTCGTCGGCAGCTTGACCAGCCTTTTGCTTCTGAGTTCCGGAATGGCTGTGCAGGGCGCAATCACGTGCAGCATGTCGGACTATTCGGGCACGTACGCCTTCTACACGACGGGCTCACTCCTCCAACTACCTCCGCAGGCCGCCGTGTTGCTTGGTCCCTTCTCCCAGTCGGGCATTTTCACATCGGACGGACAGGGGAATGTGATCATCGAGTCCACCGCCAGCTATAACGGGTTCGTCCAGAGCGGAAACTCGGCTGCCACATACACGATCACACCCGAATGCCTGGTGACGTTCTCCCTTAACTTGCCGTTCCCACTGGCCGTGCCTTCGACGTTTGCCAGTGTTCTCAGCGGTTCCAACCGCCAGAATATCGTCATGATCACCGACCCGCCGGGGTCCGTGATTGTTGGGCGGCACGCCAAGCAGGATCAGCGTTTCTGCGGGCTCGCCGATTTTAATGGCGCCTATCAGATCGACATCAGCGGCAGCATTTCCCAGCCTCGGGAAAGAGCCGGGCTCTTTCAGCGGCTTGGGCGTCTCGTAGCCGACGGAGCCGGGAATTTTACGGCAAAGACGCTGGGGAACTACGCCGGAAGACTTGTTCAGGAAGACTTCAACGGCACCTACGACGTCAGTGCCAAGTGCTTCGTGAATCTGAAATATACGTACGGCGGGGAGAGCCTCGCGATCAACGGCGCGCTGGGCGGCCACGGGGAAACCGCGATGGTGATGGTGACGTCTCCGGGTTGGGCTGTATCCGGGCAATTGCGGGCCCAGCAGTAATGCGCGAGCCGGATTCCGCCGGCGTCATTACAGGAGAGCGAGGACAGCGAATGCGCAGCATTATTCTATTGCCGTTGATTGGCCTACTGGCGTCGGGTTTGTCTCTTGCCCAGTTTGGCGGCCGAGAGGGCGACGTGGTGATCTACGCGGTCTCCGCGAAGGGTGTGGGCGACCCGGTTGTGGTCCCTGCGACCACGGTGAATACGGCGACGGATTTCGAAACTCGTGATCCGCTGAAGATGCCCACGCAGCCTTTCGGACCGGACTTCCCAGGCGAGTTTTTCGTTACGCTCCACTCGGAGGCGAACGACTCTTTCCGCTTCGTCATTCAGAAGGAAGACATCCTTACGCAGCACAACCGTTTTTTGGGCGCCGGGAAGGTGTTGATCATGCAAGGGATCGACCGCCTGGTAATTCCAGACAAGGAGCCGGTGGATCTGACGGCTGGTCTGTATGCGCCATTCCCAGTGGGTGTCGACTTTGGGCCGGAGCTTCCCATTCTTGAGGCGAATTCGTTTCTCTGGACCGCAGCTCCTTTTTTCCCGCTGATTCAAGCGGCGGACCCGAGTTTCAAGGGATCGATGGTCCCGGCGGACAAGACGGGCAGCGAGTATGTGTTGACGCTCGGCCAGTTCATGGGCATCATTCCATTCAAGGGCTGGGACAAGCTATATCCGAACGTGGGGTGGCCGCAGGGAGTCGACGAAAAATTCGTTGAGCGCGATGCGGCGCTGGGTGTGACAGTGCGCCTAATACGGATTCGAGGCGGCCGCAAGACGCCGCCGTTCATGATTCGCGCGAACACGCATCTGGCGGTTCTTTCGGGAAGCGTGCAGATCGCGCCTTTGAACGGAACCACGACGACGCTGACCAGGAAGCAGTACGCGTTCGTCCCGAACGGTTTCGCCATTACGCTGACGAATCCGAAAGAGTATACCGGAATTTACAAGTAGCGCCAGAACAATTACGGACGCGCCGGTGTCTGACGCCCTTTGGAGGTTGGATGCTCGAAGCGCGGTCGCCGGCGAGATCCTCGGATTCCTGGGTCCGAACGGCGCTGAGAAGAGGAACCCCGCGCGGCTCATCTGTTAGTTTTCTTTCCCGCAGTGCGGACCTCACCGCCCGGACCCCGCCGGTCGCCCTTCACGTCCTACCCGCGTGCGCGATTACCTGTTCGCTTACCCGCGGGATGAAAAATCGCTTCGCGTGATTGCCGTCATGCACGGCCACCGTAGCCCTCGCGTTATGGCTGGAATCCTCAAATCGCGATCCAAACGACCCAGGTGAACCCGGCCAGCAGCGGCCTGAGGCGGTGCTGTCCCAGAAATCAACCTTACCGCCGGTTGTTACGCCTGTTCTTGCCCCTGGGACCGCTTGGCGCGGCACGGCGCTCCGGCAACCAACGATCGAGATCCCGGTCTTCCACTGGAGGCGGCAGTGCCGTGGGAAAGCGCCACTGTTCGGGGTTCGACGGCGGCTTGAATTCCTCCGTACTGAAGACGCGTGGTTCCCCCTCGCCGGGTCCGGCAACCTCAAGCACCAAGGCCACGGTGTCGCGTGGGCCTTGAAAATAGGGGACGCGAATGGTATGCGAGCCGCCGGCTAACCGCACGCTGCCGCGGCGTACTTCGGGTGAATGCACTCCGTCGTTGTCCACAATCAGTTGCCCATCGATGTAAAGCATCGCGCCGTCGTCGGAAATCAGCCGGAAGCGATAGAGGCCGGGATTCTCAATCCAGAATTTGCCGGAGTAGTCGATCGCAAACCATTCAAAGCGCGACGTGACGCCTGGAAACCCATAGGAGAAATCCTGTGGCGGCACATTTAGGGACGCTGTGTAGATGGAACCGAGGGGCTTCAGGTTCGCCAACTCCGCGAGCGACCTGGTGGAGTGCGGGAGGTGGTAGATGTCCCCTTTCAGACCGGCCGGGATCACGACAGTAGTGCCGAAGACGGCTATAGGCGGGTCTTGAGCCTGTAGGACAAAAGCGCCGAGGGCGAGGATGGCGACGCGACGCGGTGTCGAGCGCATGTAGGGACTACGAATGACCGGCGGCTGAGGTTCCAACTTTCAGTTGCCGCGAACCGCCGCCGCGAATCCAAAACTCTCGAGCACCCCCCTGCCTTCGGCGCCACCCAGAAATTTCAAGAACCGTCCAGCCGCCGCAGGCTGCCTTGCCGTGCGAACCACCGCTCCGGTCTGACGAACCGGCCGATGCCCGCCCTCCGGCAGCAGCACTCCGCCGCGCGTCTTCACAAGCGACCAAGCTGTGATCACTGCGTCCGCATTCCCGCTCTCGGCGAACTGCATTGCTTGAAGAACGTTTTCTCCGTAGACGATCTTCGGCTCAATCGCAGCCCAGATTTTCTGCGTTTCGAGAAACTCCCTGGCCGCGACTCCATAGGGAGCAAGCGCAGGGTTCGGGAGTGCCAGATAGCGGACGCCAGGCTGTCCGAGATCGCTCACAGCCTGGTATTTTCCACTCTTTGACCACAGACCTAAGCGGCCCAGAGCATACACGAAAACGGACTCGGGAATCACCCGGTTTCGACCCGCCAGATCCCTTACAAAACGCTCATTTGCAGACAGATAGAGATCGAACGGTGCGCCTGATTCAATCTGCCTTGCCAACGCTCCGCTTCCGCCGAATGCGTACCTCACGGTGTCCCCGGAAACCCGATGAAAAGCATCCCCGAGAGCGGGTCCGGCAAGTGCCAAATCGGCTGCCGCCGCCACGAGTATTTCCGCTCCTATCATAGGGGAAGAAGCAGGAAAACTTGACAATAGAACACTAAAGGTTAATAATAATAACGGACCATCTGGACGCAAATAAGCAAGGAGATTTCTAAATTTTATGGGCAAAATCATCGGAATTGATCTCGGCACAACCAACTCCGTAGTGTCGGTCATGGAAGGCGGGCAGCCGACCGTCATCGCCAACCAGGAAGGCACCCGAACTACTCCGTCGGTTGTAGCTTTTACCAAGACTGGCGAGCGGCTTGTCGGACAAGTGGCGAAGCGTCAGGCGATCACGAACCCCGAGAATACCATCTTTTCGATCAAGCGCTTCATGGGGCGCCGGTCGGACGAAGTTACCGAAGAGATGAAGATGGTTCCCTATAAGGTTGTCCGCGGCGACAACGGCGATGCCCGCGTGGATATCGCAGGCAAGAAAAATTCTCCGCCCGAAATCTCGGCCATGATCCTCACCAAGCTCAAAGAGGCGGCCGAATCCTACCTGGGAGAAAAGGTCACGCAAGCCGTCATCACGGTCCCGGCGTATTTTAACGACGCTCAGAGGCAGGCGACCAAGGACGCAGGCAGAGTGGCTGGCCTCGAAGTGATGCGTATCATCAACGAACCGACGGCTGCAGCTCTCGCCTATGGGCTGGACAAGAAGACGAACGAAACCATCGCGGTATACGATTTCGGCGGCGGCACCTTCGACGTCTCCATTCTTGAAGTCGGCGAAGGCGTCGTAGAGGTGAAATCGACCAACGGCGACACGCACCTCGGCGGAGACAACATCGACCAGCGCATCATCGACTGGATTGTTACCGAGTTCAAGAAAGAGCAGGGCATCGACGTTTCGCGCGACCAGATGGCGCTCCAGCGCCTCAAAGAAGCGTCCGAGAAGGCGAAGATGGAGCTCTCGACGCTGCTCGAAACGGAGGTTAATCTGCCGTTCATCACGGCCGACGCCACCGGTCCGAAGCACTTGCTGATGAAGTTGACGCGAGCGCGCTTTGAATCGATGGCGGACGACCTGTTTCAGCGCACCGTGGGCCCGTGCAAGCAGGCGCTTGCGGATGCCGGTGTCACACCGTCCCAGATCGACGAAGTCGTGCTTGTGGGCGGATCGACGCGAATTCCGAAAGTGCAGCAGATCGTGCGCGACCTGTTTGGGAAGGAACCGCACAAAGGCGTCAATCCGGACGAAGTCGTGGCCGTGGGGGCCGCGATTCAGGGCGGTGTGCTGGGCGGTGAAGTGAAGGACGTGCTGCTCCTCGATGTCACGCCGCTGTCGCTGGGCATCGAAACGCTTGGGGGTGTGTTCACCAAGCTTATCGAACGGAACACGACTATCCCTACGCGCAAGAGCGAGACCTTCTCGACCGCGGCCGACAGTCAGACTTCGGTTGAGATCAAGGTCTATCAGGGCGAGCGTGGCATGGCGCGCGACAACCGCCTGCTGGGTGTCTTTCAGTTGGTGGGCATTCTGCCGGCGCCGCGAGGCATTCCGCAAATTGAAGTCACCTTCGATATCGACGCGAATGGCATCATGAACGTGAAGGCCACGGACCGCGCGACCAACAACGAACAGAAGATCACGATTACTTCGTCTTCGGGCCTTTCGAAGGAAGAGGTCGAGAAAATGGCGCGCGACGCCGAATCTCATGCCGCCGAGGACCGTAAGCTTAAAGAAGAGATCGAGGCCCGCAACCGCGCCGACTCCATGATTTATAGCGTGGAGAAGACGCTCAAGGAGCATCGCGAGAAGATCGGCGAGGCGGAAGCCAAGAGCATTGAAACGGCAATCGAGGAAACGCGCAAGGCGATATCCGGCGGAGATGCCGCCGCTATAACGGCCGCGACCGACAAACTCACGCAGGCAAGCCATAAGCTGGCGGAGGCCATGTATAAGGCTACCGCCGGGCAAGCCGGAACGGGCGCGCCCGGCGCCCAGTCAAACGGGGACGGTCAGCAAGCGGGCGCGGGAGCCTCACAGTCCAAGCCAAACGACACCGTTGTCGATGCCGAATTCGTGGACGTTGAAGACAAGAAGAAGTAAGATCGAAAGCGTTGGCGCGGAGACATGGCGGCGAAACACGACTACTACAAAACGCTGCAACTTGAGCGCGAAGCTTCCGATGAGGACGTCAAGAAGGCGTACCGGAAGCTCGCACGCAAGTTTCACCCGGACTTGAATCCGGGGGATAAGTCGTCCGAGGAGCGTTTCAAGAACGTCCAGGAGGCCTACGACGTTTTGAGCGACGCCGGGAAGCGGCAAATCTACGATCAGGTGGGCTACTACTCCGCGAGCGGAACTCCGCCTGGGGGAGCGCAGCACGGTCCAGGCATGGGTTTCGGTGGTTTCGACTTCGAGCAGATGGCGAGGAATCGAGCCGGTTCGAAGGGCAGGTCAACTGGCGGCGGCGACGGCGGTGGCTTCGGCGATCTGTTCAGCCAGTTCTTCCGGCGCGGTGCGGAGCCGGAGCAAGGTCCGGAGAAAGGATCGGACCTCGAATACGCGCTTAACATCAGTTTCTGGCAGGCGATTAAGGGCACGCAGTCGAAGCTCAACGTGATGCGGCAGGAGGTTTGCGGTCCCTGCGGCGGGAGCGGAGTGGCCGGACATTCTTCCCCGGCCTGTCCGCAGTGCGGTGGGAAGGGAACGGTGTCTCAGATGGCGGGTGCGATGCGCTTCGAGCTGAGCTGTCCGCGCTGCAATGGCCGGGGCAAGATTGCCAACGCGTGCACGGCATGTCACGGCGAAGGCCGCGTGGCACGGTCGGAACCGGTCGAAATTCGCATTCCGCCCGGCGCGAAGAGCGGTTCGCGCTTGCGCGTCGCCGGCAAAGGAAACAGCGGCACAATGGGAGGCGCGGCAGGGGATCTCTACATCACAACGCGCGTCGAAGCGCACCCCTTTTTTACGCGCGTGGGCGACGATATCGAGATTCAGGTGCCGGTGACGGTGACCGAGGCCGGCTTAGGCGCGAAGATTGAGGTGCCTACAATCGACGGACGCACCGTGCTGAAGGTACCCCAGGGAACGCAGAACCGGCAGAGATTCAGGTTGCGTGAAAAAGGTGTTCTGAATCCGCAGAAGAATCACCGTGGCGACCAGATCGTCGAAGTATACATTCAGGCGCCGCAGTCGAGCGATGAACGCACGCGCGAAATTCTCCGCGAACTAGCGCAACTCCATCCGGAGGACCCGCGCGCGGATGTGTGGGCGAAGGCGGAGGCCTGAAAACGGGATGCCAAAGAAGAAGACGAAGGCGGCCTTCATGATCTCGGCGATAGCCGGCCAGTACGAGATCCATCCTCAAACGCTACGCCTCTATGAACGCGAGGGGCTGCTCAAACCGTCGCGCACGGAAGGCAACACGCGGCTCTATACGGACGAGGACGTGGAGCGCCTCGAAGTCATTCTCCATCTCACGCGCGACCTCGGCGTCAATCTCGCGGGTGTCGAGATCATCCTGAACATGAGGGAGAAGATGAGCGAGATGCAGAGCCAGATTGAGGAGTTCATGACGCGGCTCAACCAGGAACTGGCGTGGCAGAACCGGCCGGCTCCCAAGGTGGAGAAGAACTCGCTGATTCCCGTGGTTAGGATCCGCGAGAGTTAGCGGCTCCCTTCTTCATTTCAAGCGTCCGGCCCGGACCCCCATCGGTCTCCGATCGCGACGGCATGGTTGTGAAAGCCTTGTTTTGGGCGCTCCGTGAACTCGGGAAGAAACACCCGTGGCCGGTTTTTTAGGTGTTTCCTATCTGTAGAATCTGGCGATCCTACTGGGAAGGCCGTTGATCTGCCATAACGACGAACCAGTGACCTCCTTGGACCCTCCGCTTGGCGATTCCGCGTCGCGTGCGAAACCAAACAACGGAATTACGGCTATTCCGTGCGTCGGACCCTCCAATACAGATATTCTTCCCAGGAACCGGCCTTGATCGAAGTGCCAACAATCGACGGAGGCACCGTGCTGAAGGTACTCCAGGGAACGCAGAGCGGCAGAGATTCAGGTTGCGTGAAAAAGGTGTTCTGAATCCGCGGAAGAATCACCGTGGCGGCCAGATCGTCGAAGTATATATTCAGGCGCCGCAGTCGAGTCCGCTTGCCTGAAGAGCTGACCAAATGGCTGAACACGGCATCGGCGCATGCCTTTCCTGCCGCAACCTAAAACGTCATGCGCGCCTGAACCTGTATCCAGCGATTCGTCGCCGCCGTCTGGCTCGTGATGCGGCCGAAGTTCGTCGAGAACGGGTCGGTGACCGGGCTGTTCATCTGCGACCGGTTCGTCAAGTTGATAGCGTCGAGCCGCAATTGAACGTTCCAGCGTTCCTTGAGATGCACGTTCTTCGCCAGGTTCACGTTCCACTGGTTGGTCGAGTCGCGCCGCATGCCGTCGATGCGCGTGGGGAAAACGCGCCGCTGAAACGCCGCCGGCCCCCTGCCCGCGTTGCGCTCGAAGTTCGCCGTGTTGAACCACGTATCCCAGTTCCGCGAAACGTTGTTTACCTCGCCTGGATCCGCGCCGTAGTAGAACAGGTTGCCCCAATCGATCAGCGGTCCAGGCTGCCATTCGTAGGTCGCCCCCAACTGCCAGCCGCCCGCGAGCATGTTGAGCGGCCTCGCGGCGCTCCCGAGCCAGCGCTTGCCCTTCCCAATAGGCAACTCGTAGATTGCGCTCCCCACCAGCCGATGTGGACGCCCGTCGTTCGACGTGCGTTCCGTTGGCAATGCGTCGAATTCGTTGGCGTAGAAATCGGCTTCCCGAATCATGAGGCCGGTATATCCGAAGTTGAAGTTAAAACCATGCGAGAACCGCTTGGTGACGCTCAACTGGATCTCGTGGGTGCGTGTGTAGGAGGAAGGCGTCGTGTTCTTCGTAACGCCATTCATCTGAGGGAACGCGCGCAGCAACTGGCTCTTTCGGATCGTAGTGGACGTAAAAAAGCCCTGCGTGCTCATGTCCTGATAGACCAGGGGATTCGATTGCTGCAGCGAAGCGAAGTTGCGCAACAGAAACGGATTCGCCACATTCGCGTTCAAATTGTTCGCAATCGTGTCGTTGCGAACGCTCCCCGTGGCCCAATATTGTTCGGGCAAGAAATCCAGCTTGCGGCCGATCGAAATGCGGTTGGAATAGGAACCGGCGTACGCGGCGTCGATCACGATATCTTTCCCGATCTGCCGCTGGAAGCCCGCGCGCCACCGCTGCTGACGGGCATGCGGCTGGCTGTAGTCCGTGAAGCCGAAGCCCCGCCCGGCCTTGGCCATGTTCCCGAGCGCGTCGCGGGTCGGAACGTCGAAGCGCGTGCCGTCACCGCGAACCGGAAATGGGTCAACGAGCGGGCTCTTGCCGCTCGCCGGATTCGCCGCCGCCGGAAAATTCCAGGTCTGTCCAAAGTCCGTCGTGATATTCGTGCCGGTACCGCGGCTAAAGCCGGACTGATCCGGACCGAAGTTCATCACGTTGAGCGTGTCGTAGAAGATGCCGTAGCCCGCCCGAAGGACGGTTTTTGAATTCATCTGATAGGCCGCGCCGATGCGCGGCAGCCACATCAACTCGCCCTTGAACAAATTTCGCGGCTGGCCGTTCGATCCCGTGTAAAGCGTTCCGCCCGTCACCTTGAACTGCGATGCCTGCAATTCGGGGATCGGGCTGGCGGCATAGGCCGCCTGCGCCGCGGCCGTGATAGGCAGCGATAGCGTGGGATCGAATCCCGCGATCATGCGGTTGTAACGTTCCGTCGCACCGCCTTCCCACTCCGTGCGAAGCCCCAGGTTCAGCGTCAGCTTCGAAGTCACGCGCCAACTGTCCTGCACGTAGCCCGCGTAATAGGGCGTCAGCGTCGCGTAGTTGTCGTTGGTTGCGATGCTGATGCTGTTCGGCACTCCGAGAATAAAAGCCGCCCAGCCTAGGCCGAGGTTGGTGCTCGGCGCGTTGCCATCGTCGTCGCGTCGCGTGTAGGAGTTCGAGAATGTGAAGTTACCGCTGGTGTTGCCGCCGCCCCCGCCCGTTCGGAACATGAAGCGATTGTCGAACGCGGCCCTGATCGTGTGGTTCCGCTGGATGTGGGTCATCTCAAGCTTCGCCGACGTGTTGCGCGTGCGGGTCCAATTCGAGACGCCGCCAGGACTGATGGTCGTGTAGCCGCTCACCGCCATCTGCGGAAGAATATGCTGGGCGCCCGCCTTCTGATCGAGATACGCAGGCAGACCGATGTCTCCGGGCTTCAGGGCCAGCGCCGTGGGCTGGATGCTGCCCTCGCGGAACTGTCCCACGGCCAGATTGAAGTCCCAGAGCGTGGTAGGCGTCTGTGTGTAAACCACGTCGATGTTGCCGGCCTTGTTATTTCGCACCAATCCGCCGACATTCAGACCGCGAGCCGATTCATAGGTCCAGTCGCCGCGATCTTCCGGCCCGAAGTTGTTATAGGACCAGCGCCCGAACATGCGAAAATTGTCGCTCAGTTGGTAATCGACGCGGTTCGAGTAGGCCTTGTAATCCCAGTTGTAGGGGGTTGCGGACGCCAGATAGTTGTCCACGGGATCGCGGCCCGGGAGCGGTGGATTGTTTGGCACGGGGTAAAGCTTCGCGATTTTATCGTAGGACGGGTTGACAAAGCGGCTCCTCGGAATCGTGTTGCCGGGGAAAGGCGTGCGCAGAAAGTGCGTGGCCCGCGCCGGGTCCGCCACCACCGTCGTGGGATCGTGAACCACGTATCTCGCGGCGTTCGGCAGGCTGAGCAGATCGCTGAAATCGCCATTGCGCGCGGCGAGCGAAGGCACCGTGCGGTTGAAGGTGCTCGCGTCTTCGGTCTTCACGTCCTTGAACGCGTTATACGTGAAAAACCAGAACAACTTGTTCCTTCCGTTATAGATCTTCGGGAGGGTGACGGGACCGCCGCCCGAGGCGCCCCAGTTGTTCGACCGCCCCGCGGGCTGCAGGTCGGTGGCGCGAATCTCGTCGGCAAGCGCGCGATTGCCCGCCGCCGAAGCTTGCGCGATGCGGCGGTAATAGTTCTGCTTCACGAAGAACGGCGAGCCTTGCCAGCGCTGCTGCCAATGTTGCCACGTTGCCGTTCCGTGAAAGTCGTTCGCGCCCGATTTTGAAATCATCGTGATCGCCGCGCCCGAACTCTGTCCGATGGAGGCGTCGAAGTTGTTCGTCTCGACTTTGAACTCGCTCACCGCGTCCGTGTAAGGAAGGTAGGCGCTGCGGCGGCCAGGTCCCTGGTTGGGCGAGCCATCGAGCGTCCACGAGTTGCCCCCGATGTTGCCGCCCACGCTGTAGTCGGACCCGCCTGCGTTCGAGTGCAGGGCGAGATAGTTGTTGACGCCGCCGGTCTGAATTCCAGGTGTAATTTTCACCAGCAGCATGGCGCTGTTCCCGAGGACCGGCAGTTCCATCACCGTCTTGTTGTCGAGTACGCGGCCGGAGCTGACCGCGTTGGTTTCAAGCAGAGGCGCTTCCGCGGTCACCGACACGGTCTCCGAGACGCCGCCCACCTCAAGCGGCAGGGCGACCTCGAGACGCGAAGAAACCGGCAGCGTCACCCCGTTTCGGATCAGCTTCTTGAAGCCGGCCGATTCCACAGTCAACTCGTAGTTCCCGGGCAGCAGCAGGTTCGCCTCGTAATAGCCGGCGTCGTTCGACTTGAATACGAGCGCGACGCCGGTCTCCGAGTTTCGGACGTGTACAGTCGCACCGGCTATGGCGCTGCCCTGCGGATCGAGCACCCGCCCGAACAGCATGGATCTCGTCTCCTGCGCTTGGGCTGCGTGGAGTAAGAAAAGAAGCACCGCACATGCGGCGGCAAATCGAGTGTGAATCATGGAACCGGTCCCCTTTTACGTAAATCGTACCGCTACAAACCTTGGATCTAGATTACACGAGGAGAGTGTCGATTGTCGCGGAAGTCCGCTAGGCTAGATGCCTGAAGTGAAGGGGAAATGCTTACATAAGTGGTTTGAAGACCGGGGGCCGGAAGGCGCCTGCCTTGAATGAACCCCGTGGACGATCCGACGCGGAGAATTCCCGTCGCATTGAGACCGGCGTTTTTTGAGCGCCGCGAACAGAAAGCGCGACCCGTCTCAGTTTCGAATCGGCCGCCCGGAATCATGCGACTGGGCCGTGCGTCTCCACGCCCGGGCGGATCTCACGACATCTCGAGCCCGCTCACCCGCCCCGTGCTGCTGGCGAAAGACTCCGTTTCGATGCCCATGCGCTGCATCATGCTCACGAAGAGGTTGCAAAGCGGAGCGTTGTTGTCGCGTCTGAAAACGATGTGCTGTCCGTGCCGGAATCCGCCGCCTGCCAGAAGAATAGGTAAGTTGGTGTTGTCGTGAATGTTCGCATCGCCCATGCTGCTGCCATAGAAAACCATGGTCCGGTCGAGCAAACGCTCGCCGCTCTCTTTCTTCGCCGCCAGGTTCGATAGTGTCTTGTTGAGCAGCTTCATCTGCTGCCGGTCGATTTCCTGTAACTGCCGCACTTTCTCTTCCGCCTGGCCGTGGTGCGAGAGTCCGTGATAAGTTTCCGTGGACGTCTCGTTTTCGTTCAACTTGAGCACCGGCGTCACGAACGCATCGGCCATCAGCGTTACGATGCGCGTGGAGTCGGACTCGAGCGCCAATTGCGCCATCGCGAGCATCAAATCAAACTTCTCGAAGAACAGTTTCTTGTCCTGGATGTCCGCCGGGGGCGGCTCGGCGGTGGTGGGCTTGGGCCTCGTTTCCCAGGCGCGCGCAGTCTGCATCCGCTCTTCTACTTCGCGGACGGAGGTCACATATTGATCGAGGCGGACTTTGTCGTCACTCCCCAAATCGCGGCTGAAGCGTTTCGTTTCATCGAGCAGCGTGTCGAGAATGCTGCCGCGGCTTTCCAACCGGTGGATCTGCCGCGCAACCGACTCCTTGTCTCCCTGCACAAACATCCGTTCGTAGAGTTTCGGTGCGCTGTCTTCGGCGGGTAGCAGCACACCGTCCCGGGTCCAGGAGAGACTCCGGTTGCCTTTGTCGATGTTGACGCCAAGATTGAGCGCCGGGAAGCGCGTAACTTGGCCGAGCTTCTCCGATGCGAATTGGTCGAGCGAGATCGAGTTTCGGAAGCCGCTCTTGAACGCGCCGCGCGCCGCTGTCAGCAAACAGTTGTCCGCGCTGTGCCCGCCGGAAACGCCCGGGTGAGAGAGTCCGCTGAAGACGGTGAGATCGTCCCTGAAATCGGCAAGGGCGGTCAGATAGGGCGAGGTTTCGTAGTCCCGCCCGGCCGCCACCGGGAAGAAAAACTTCGGCAGCACGCCGAGGTTGTTGGAGATTATGAGCATCCGCCGTGGCGGCGCCGGCGTCTTCGCGAAGAGCGGCGTCATGCACTCGAGCGCCGGCAGGGCGAGAGTAACGCCGGCTCCGCGCAACAGCGTGCGGCGCGGCAGCGGGCGGGCGGCAACATGTGGTGCTTTCATGATTCAGGATTCTCCCAGGAAGACTTTGCTTCGAACGAGCGCGTGAATGAGATCGCGGGTGCGATAGCCGTCCGCGGCGCACCGGTCGAGCATCCGCTCGATCTCCGCGCGATCCGAAAAGCGCACCGGCGTTCCGGTGGCGTATACCGTGAGTTGCCGCAGAAGATTGCGCGCCAGTTGGCGGGGATTGGAGGCGAAGATCGCCTTCAACTCCCGGACATCGCGGAAGCTCCGTCCGTCGGCAAGCGTACCGCTTGCATCCACGGGGCCCGCGATGGTGTAGACGTAGTCGTGCCCCGTATGATCGATGCCGCCGACGCGCTCACCCTCTGTAGTGCCGCGGTAGTGCGTTCGCCAGCGGCCCAACACGTCGAAGTTCTCAAGCGCGAGTCCGGCTGGATCGAACTTCGCATGACACGCGGCGCAGGTTCTCGATTTCGTGTGCAGCGCGAGCAGGTCGCGAATCGTCTTTGCGCCGCGGATATCCGGCTCCACCGCGGGAATGCCGGGGGGCGGCGGCGGCGGGGGCTCGCCAAGGATGCGATCCATGATCCAGGCGCCGCGCAGCACGGGCGATGTGGATGTGCCGTTCGCCGTGATCTTCAATATCGCGCCCTGCGTCAACAGGCCTCCGAGCGGGCTATCCTTCGGCAACGGGACCCGCCGGATGGCCGATCCACGCAGCGGTTCGAGTTCATAATGCTTCGCTAGACGCTCATTGGCATACACAAAGTCCGCCTGCACCAGGTAACGGATCGGCAGATTGTCACGCACCATCGCCGTGAAATGCCCGAGCGTCTCGCGCTCCAGGGAATCGATCAGGTACTCATCGAGCTGATATTCGGGATAGAGACGCTTGTCCGGATCGTCGCGGCGCAAATGGCGGAGGTTCAGCCAGTAGCCGGTGAAGCTCCTGACAAAGCGCTCGAATCCGCTGCCGTCAATCAGGCGATCCGTTTCGTTGCGGAGCGTTTCCGGGTTGGTCAACCGGCTAGCGGCGAGCTCCGCGCTTGGCCTGGTGTTCGCGAGAAAGTGCGAAAGCCGGTCCGCGATTGCGAAGCCGGTATGGGGCTCGCGCAGGTAGAGGAACAGATCCGAGCACAGGAAAGCCTGATACCCGGCGAGCATGGCCTCGACGAATGTTTCGTCGTGATCGAGGCGGGCTTCGATGAGTTGCTCAAACTTCCGCACCGCCTCCTTCGGCGCCGGACCCCGCGCGGCGAGCGTAATGAATCGGCGGATCAAACGGCTCGCTTCCTGCCTTGGATCCGAAGGCGCGGGATTGACGCCGAGATCGTCGAAGAGCACCCGGTGGCTCGGCGGCGGCCAAACCGGCGGCGGAATCGGTCCTTCGATTTCAATCCAATGGAAAGCCACGCCCGGCTGTCCTCCAGCCGGCAACGGCGGATAGCGGTACGACCCGGTCTTCCCCTCGGCGTCGACTTGCGGGACTGGCAGCCCGAGAAGGCCATACTCCACGGTTTGGCCCGCAACCAACGGGACCGTGGTTTCGTAGACGTGCGCTCCCGGTTGAATCTCGAGGATGCCGCCCACGGATTTCATGTCCTCAGCAATATCGTGATTCGTCGGACGGCGCGAGCGAAACGTCATGGGCACGTTGTGTTTTGCGTCTGAAAGCTGAAAACCCGGATGCTGCAGTACCGCGCGCGCCGAGAAACGGACAAGATACTGGCCATCGTGTTTAGCGGCGAACCCCCTCGGGAATGCGCCGTAAGGCCAGCCCGGCGAACGAAACAGCCCCATCTCGAGGGAAGGGTCCTGCTCGAGTTCCTTCGACAATGGCATCGCGCGCTCGCTCTCTACGTTGACGCCTTTGTTGTCTTTGATGAAAAACATCGAGTGGCGGGTACCCGTGCTGCGAATTCCCGGAAACAGGTTTCTTCCAGACGTGTGGAACTTCGTCACGGGCGGAGGCGCCGGAGCCGTGGCTGCCGCTTGCCGCAACGCCGCCTCCGCCGCGTCCAGGTAGGCCGCAAGCTGGACGCGCGACATGTCCAGCGTTTCGGAGACCTTGTTGAAGTGGTGAGCCTCGCGATCCTCTGGCAGCATGTCGCGAATGTCGAGGTTCGGCAGTTGCAGGACATCGCGCAGGTTTTGCTCGTACTCGTCGCGATTCAGGCGGCGCATCGGCCCCCGCCCGTTCCGGATGACATCGGCCAGATCGGCCTGATGGATCGCCGGGGCAAGCTGCCGCAGCATCGCTGCCCGGGCGGCGGGCGAGAGTTCAAAGCCTTCGGGCGGCATCTCGCGTTTCTCGATCCGATCGTGAATTCGGGTCCAGCGCTCCCGGTTGGCGCGGCTCGCAAGGTCGAACGGCAGCGATGCGAGATCTAGTCCGCCCTTTGCGGACTTGCCCGAATGGCATCCGAGGCACCCTTTGCCGATCAAAGTCTTCAACTGGGGCGAAGCCTGCGCCAAGAGCCGGACCGGCGCTGCGAGCCACATCGAATGCGCAAGGGCTGCCGCGATGAAGAAAGCTCTCATACCCTGTTAGAACACTATATCCCTTTTTTGCCCGCACCTTTCACGCGTGCGCCCCTCAAACAAGTGTAAGTTTATCCTGCGCCCGGCGCCGCCGCAAGACAAGAGCTTCAAATAATCGCGCTTGCTGGTTCGGTTTCGCCCCCTTGGTGATTCGGGCCTTTTGGGGGCCAACCGATACGTTGGCATTGCGAACTGGGTCCGGGTGTTCGATGGCCCGCGCCTGCGCGATCCGGGATTTGTTCCTCGCGTCCACATTCGGTCGTACCATCCGGAAACAATCCGGGCGATGGTCAAGAATGGCCACCGCACTGCCTTACTATCACTTATGGCTCGTTAAATGATCGCGCCGGGCTTGGCCGATAATACTCGTGGCAGGCCAACTCGCCATCGTGCCGCGGAAGACGCGAAACTGCTCTCCCAATGTCGAGGCCATTCCGGAGGCCACCACGATGCTTCCGCGGGAAGTGTTTCGCCGTGATAGATTTGTAAGTCTCCATGACACGCCGAGACCTGCTTGGTTTGCTCGCCGCTCCTGCGCTGGCGCAACGCCCGAAACTACCCAATATCGTTCTGATCTTCGCGGATGATCTGGGGTCGGGCGATCTCAGTTGCTACGGCCATCCCACAATTCGCACTCCCCACCTGGATCGCATGGCGGACGATGGCATTCGTTTCACGCAGTTCTATTCGGCCGCTCCCTTGTGTTCGCCCAGCCGCGCCGCCTTGCTAACCGGCCGGTATCCGGTCCGCAGCGGCATCAACTTCGTTCTGTTCCCTGACTCGAACGGCGGACTGCCCGACTCGGAATTGACGATCGCTCAGTTGCTGAAGCAACGCGGCTACGCGACCCACATGGTGGGTAAGTGGCACTTGGGACACCTGCCGCAGTACCTGCCCACCAGGCATGGCTTCGACAATTACTTCGGCATTCCTTACTCGAACGACATGAGTCTGGCGACCAACGTGGTCTATGACGAGATCAACAAAAGGAGAGGGCAAACCCGTTCTCCGGACGTGCTCTCGCGCTACCAGAATCTGCCTGGAGTGCCGCTCATGCGGAACGAGGATGTACTCGAACGCGATCCGGACCAAACTCAAATCACGGCTCGCTACACGGCCGACGCCACGGCATTCCTGCGGAAAGCGGCCACCGGCGGCAAGCCGTTCTTTCTGTATTTCGCCCATACGATGCCGCATGTACCCCTATTCGCCAGCGACCGGTTCCGCGGAAAGAGCCGAGGCGGGCTTTTGGGCGACGTCGTGGAAGAACTGGATTGGTCCGTGGGAGAAATCCGAAAGACGCTCGCCGAACTGAAGCTCGAACAGGACACGCTGATCGTGTTTACCTCCGATAACGGCGCGCCGGTTCAGTTAGGAGAATATGGCGGATCCAATGGTCCATTGCGTGAAGGCAAAGGAACCACATGGGACGGCGGCTATCGCGAGCCATTTATCGCCTGCTGGAAGGGCCGTATCCAGCCGGGCCGAGTCAGCGTGGACGTCGCCTCGACACTCGACATCTTCCCGACCCTCGCCCGCCTGACCGGTGGGCCTCCGCCCAAAGACCTTGTGCTCGACGGCGCCGACCTTGCTCCTCTGCTGTGGGAAGGCGCCGGCCGCACCCAACAGGATTTCTTCTACTACCACTCCGGTATATTGCACGGCCTGCGCCGGGGCGTCTGGAAGCTGAGACTTAGCGACCCGAAACAGCCCGCGAAGATCGAACTCTATAACGTGGAATCCGACTACGGCGAGCGCTTCAACGTCGCAGCCCATCATCCCGATGTAGTAGCGCGGATGCGGGATGCGATGGCCACGCATCAGGCCGGTTTTCAGCCGGCGCCGACGCAGCGATAAGAGCGTAGTGCTCAAGGTTTGCCGCTATTGCGGGGTTGCTGCGGGCCGCCGCGAAACCCTTCGCGCCCCCCTGCGGGCACGGCGGCGTGCGGCGGCTGCGATGGCGGCTGAGTCATGTTCGGTCTTCGAGTTGAATCGTGGAGCCAACTCATGTAGACTTGACACGATAATTTTACGTCAACGGAGAACCGATGCCCACCACCAAACACACCCGCCGCGAAGTGCTCGGAGTCCTCGCGCTCGGCGCGGCCGCAAAAGCCGCCACCGAGGAGCGTCCGAACATCCTATTCATCTACACCGACGACCACTCCTACCGCACCATTTCCGCTTACCCGGAAGCCTATTCATGGGTTCGCACTCCCAACATCGACAAGCTCGCCAAACAGGGCGTCCGTTTCACCGCCGCCTATAACGGCGCCTGGTGCATGCCCTCCCGCGCCACCATGCTCACGGGACATCACCAGCACGGGGTCGAATCCATGCGCATGCAAGGTACTTACCCCGATTCGACCTACGACCCCGCCAAGTGCCCCTTCTGGCCCAAGCACCTCCGCGCCAACGGCTACTTCACCGCGCAGATCGGGAAATGGCACACCGGGCAGGACACCGGCTTCAACCGCGAGTGGGATTTCCAACTTGTCTGGAACCGTCCAAAATATTTCGAAACCAGCACGCACTACTACTACGATCAACCGATCACCTATCAGGGCGGCAAGACTGAGATGCTGAAGCGCTATTCAACCGACCAATACACCGATTGGGCGGTAGACCTGATGAAGGGCAACGGCCGTCCGAAAGATAAGCCATGGTATCTCTGGCTGTGCTTTGGAGCCGTGCACGACCCCTACACTCCTGCTGAACGCCACATCGGAAAACTCAAGGGAGTGGACTTCGAGACGCCAAAAGACATCTTCGCGCCGCGCCCCGGCAAACCGGATTGGGCCCAAAAAATCCAACATTGGGAAAAAGGACCCGGAGGTGTTCCGATGTCGGGCGGGCGCACTCTTAGCGCCTGGGTACAGCAGTATCACGAGGGCGTGCTCGCGCTCGATGAAGCCGTGGGGCGCTTGATGCAAACTCTTGATGAAACGGGCCAGCGAAAGAACACGCTTGTGATCTTCACTTCGGATCAGGGACTCGCTTTCGGCCAACACGGCTTCAAGGGCACGAAGATCGCGGCTTACGACGCCAACATCCGTTCGCCGCTCGTCTTCTCTTTTCCAGGCCGCATCCCCGAAGGCAAGGTCTGTGACACGCCGGTCGCTGGGGTGAACATAGCTCCTACCATCTATTCTTTCGCCGGGATCAAACCGCCGTGGGAGATGCACGGCCATGACCTTACGCCGCTCCTCAAGAATCCCAGCCTTAACTGGCCGCATCCGTGCATGATGGTCGCGACGGGCCAGACCTACGGCTCCGACACGGACAACATCCCCAAGGGAGCGAAGGCGCTCCACAACGGCGTTCCTTGGTATGTCATGCTGCGCGACAAGCGGTACAAATACGTCCGCCCGCTCATCCACGATCTGGAGGAACTCTACGATTTACAGGCCGATCCCGACGAACTTAACAACCTCTCGATCAAGCCCGAGCATCAGGCGCGGCTAAAGCAATTCCGGGCCGCGGCCATCGCCGAACTCAAACGCACAAAGGCCGGTTTCGTGGATCGCATGCCGCCTGTGCGCGAGGCCCTGGCGTGACCTGAGGGTTGGTCGCGGAGCGCTTCCAGTCTCTCCGGACATTTCTTGGGTTTGCCGGGAGTCCTTCGACAAACCTTCCGCTGGCAGCCCCACCACGCGGGCGAGATTCCGGTCGATCGAGCTCAGCGCCTTCCGTGAACAAGCGTCCGGCGGCGTCCGGGCGCAGGTGTGAGCGATCAATGAAGCGGGCATGGTCCTCAAGCGCCGTCGAGGGTGCCTCCAGGCCGGTGTCTTCGGGCGTCAAAGCGACATGGAGAAGAGTCTTTGCGGGCGAGCGAGTGAGAGGAACGATGCCAATCAACAGTGACCGGCTGGCATTGTAGAGATCCGCCGAGACGATTACGACAGGGCGGCGTTCACCCTGCTCCTGACCGCTGCGCGGTTCGAGGTCGCACCCGTGGATCGCTCCGCGCCGCATCTTACCAGCGATCTCCACCCAAGCCTTCCGCGAACGTGGTATCCCACAATTCCCGCTCGGCTTCCATCTCCGAGGACTCTCCTTCTGCGAAGGCGTCTGAACTGCCGCAAGAGGATACGGTCCTCGAGTTACTTGAGCGTTTGAAGCCATTTTTGGCATGTGCCAGGAGAGCTTTATCAGATACTCCCTCTCGGGCCGCGGAGGCCCCTTGGGACGATCCCCGTTCACGCCACGATCCACGATCACGAGGTCACAACTATTTTTGGCACTGATTTCAGAGACCTTAGCCCCAGGATGGCTCGGCCAGGCCGTCTGAGGTGCGTACAATCCGAATTGAGGGCCCCCCGACGCTCTCCTCCGTCCAAACACAAATTCACTTTCTGCGTCACCCTGTCGGAAACATATGATAAAACGACGCTTACAAGTCAGCACGAAAAGGCGTGACCCGCGCTCCTCCGCCGCAACCTCTTCCATACTTTGGGAATCCCCTTCACACAGCCTGCCACCCGCGGCCGGAAGCGGAGGCAGCGGTCTGTCGTTCCGCTTTGCGGGCTCCCGTGCGCACCCCAAAAACACAAAACAAATTCTCTGCGTCACCCAGGTGCAAGTATTTGATAAAAAGCCGCTTGCGAGTCTCTCTGCCGACGCGGCCGATTTTCCCAATCCTGGCTTCCCGTCGGAGCAGGTCGAGAATTGCCATGCTCGTTACCTTTCGCCGGTGAAACCAAAACTTCGCTCTCTATACCAAAAAGAGCCTAATCAAGAAATTTACCCCTATATCTTGTATGGCACTTTACAATCATCGCAAAGTAGGATAATCTTAAAGAACTCCCCCGAGCAGACGAGGTAATGGTTTGCTTAAACTCAAACGAATCGAGCTGCAAGGTTTCAAGTCGTTCTGCGAACGTACCGAACTGAAGTTCACGGGCGGCGGAATTGCGGCGGTCGTTGGTCCCAACGGTTGCGGGAAATCCAATCTAAGCGACGGTATCAGTTGGGTGCTTGGCGAGCAGTCCGCCAAGTTGCTGCGTGGCGCGCGGATGGAAGACGTGATCTTTGCTGGAACCAAGGAGCGCAAGCCCCTTGGGATGGCCTCCGTTACCATGACCCTGGTTCAGCCCGCGGACGAGGAGTCCCCCGTCAGTCTCCCCGAGTCCTCGTCCGCGCCGGAAAGCGGCGTGGTTGCCGTTGACCGCCACCCGGCTTCGCACAAGCCCGGAGAGATCACAATCACTCGCCGCCTGTTCCGTTCGGGTGAGAGCGAGTACCTTATTAACGGGCACAGTGCCCGGCTCCGCGACATTCAGGATATTTTCATGGGATCCGGCCTTGGGCCCGAGAGTTACGCCATCATCGAGCAGGGCCGTATCGGCCAGATTCTCAGCTCGAAGCCTCAGGACCGGCGCGCCGTTCTCGAAGAAGCCGCTGGAATCACGAAGTACAAGACGCGGCGTCGTTTGGCGGAAGCGAAGCTCGAAACGGCCAAGCAGAATCTGGCCCGTGTGTTCGACATATTGGAAGAGGTTGGCCGCCAGGTCAATTCGCTGAAGCGGCAAGCGGCAAAGACCAGGCGCTATGCGGAACTCAAGGCTGACATGGATGGCCGCCTGCGCCTGTTGCTCGCGGCGCGGTACCGGAATCTCGAAACCGAAGCGGCGAAGATGGCCATCGGTCTCGACCAGGCCGCGTCGGAGTTGAAATCCGTCTCCGCTCGGGTTTCGGAGAAGGAGGAGGAGCACGCGCGGCTCCAGGCCGCCTGCTATGAGGTGGAGTCGAAGCTCACCGAGGCGCGCCGGCAGGTAGCGGAATGGAAAGTCGAGGCGGAGCGCGCCCGCGGACGCCTCGAAAACCAGGCGAACCAGAGCGGCGCGATTGAGCAGCGCATGGCCCGCGGCGAGGAGGAGATTCAGGGCCTCGACCAGCGCCTCGTTCAATCCGGCGAACAGTTGACGGCGCATCAGGCGACGGTCGCTGAATTCGAGCAGCGCACGTCGGAAGCGCGCGCGCGCATGATCGAGCGCAACGAATTGCGCCAGGCACTCCAGGGCCGCTTGCGCGACAGGCAAGGCGCCATGGAGGCCACCCGTGTTTCCGTTCTGCGTCTCCTGGGTGAGGCGTCCACGCTAAAGAATCAGCTTGCGCAAATCGGCGAATATCTCGCCGGAGTGGAGCGCGAGCGCGTGCGGGCCGAGCGCGAGAGCGAGGCCGCGACGGCGGATCTCGAGCGTTTGGACACTTCGAAGAAGGTCCTTTCCGAGTCGATCGCCGCGCGGCAGCTTGAGCTTGAATCCGTGGCTTCAGGCCGGCGTCGTTCGGAAGAAGAGCTTGGCATTCAAAAGCTGGGCGCGGCCGAGGCCCGGCGGCGCATCGACGCGCTTCGCGGCGAGTATGGCCGCCTGAAAGCCAGGCGCGATTCCCTGGGCGAGATTTTGCTGCATCGGTCCTACTCGACCGAGAGCGTAAAGAAATTGTTCGGCGCAATCGAAAAGGGACGCGCTGACGATTTGAAGCCGCTCGGAGTATTGGCGGATTTTGTCGAAGTCGACC
>SHUI01000271.1 GCA_009697455.1 Bryobacterales bacterium | reverse complement strand
AGCGGCAAAGTCACAAACCTGGGCGGCACCACCGGACCGCCGTGGAACCGGCGCTTCGAATGCAAACTGGCGCTTGAGACGCCCACGCCCGATCTGCGGCCCGGCATGAGCGTGAAGATTGTGGTCGAAACGGGCCGCCTCGACTCGGTGCTCGCCATTCCCGCGCAAGCGCTGTTCGAGCGCGATGGCAAGCCATACGTATACCTCAAAGGCCGACAAAGCTTTTCGCCGCACGACGTCAAACTGGTGCGGCGAAGCGAGAGCCAGGTGGTCGTGGAGGGCGTTTCCGAAGGGCAACTGGTCGCGATGGCGAACCCCGACCAAAGGAAGCGGGAGAATTCCGGGAGCTCGGGCGGCGCGACCAAGGCTTTCTCCAAATGAGCCTTCACGGCATAAAATGAACTTCAACATCTTTGGCGATGTGCTTGAGGCGGTCAACAACCTGCGGGCGCAAAAGCTGCGCAGCCTTCTGACGGCGATGGGAATCGTGTTCGGCGTCGGCAGCGTGATTGGCATGCTTGCGATCGGCGCCGGCGCGCGCGAGCAGTCGTTGCAGTTCATCGAGCAACTCGGAGTGCGCAATGTCCTGATCGACTCGCGTCCAGCCACCAACGACCAGGAACTACAGCAGCGCCGCCGCGTCTCGCCCGGCCTCACCGAGCGCGACGTCCGGATTCTGCAAGCCAATATCGACGGACTTGAATTGATCTCACCGCGGCGCAGCTTGTTTCCGGCGCGCGTCGTTCCGAAGCCCACCGGCGCGAATCCCAGCCTGATAGGAGTCCGCCCTTCCTACTCAGCGATCCACAACTTGCGCCTGGTGGAAGGGCGCTTCCTGACCGAGGACGACGACACGAACACTGCCGCGGTTTGCGTGCTCGGCCAGACTGCCAAGGTCAGTTTGCTTGGCTACGGCCCTGCGGCCGGAAAATACGTGAAGGTGAATGACACCTGGTTGCGTGTCGTTGGCGTTCTTGATGAGCAGATTGTGGATGGCGCCTCGGGCCAGGCGGCCGACCGCAACAACACGATCCTCGTCCCGTTCAACACGTCCATGTACCGGTTTTGGGACGTGGCGCGCTACCTGCGCGACGAGCTCGACGGCGTCGATCTGCGGCTGAAGGCGGGAGCGGACAGTATCGAGGCCGCGAAAGTTGTGACGGCGATTCTACAATCCACGCACCGCGCGGCGGAGGACTTCAGCGTCACGATACCGGCGGCGCTGCTTGAGCAGCAGAAGCGCACTCAGATGATTTTCACTTATGTGATGGTGGCGATTGCCGCGATATCGCTGCTGGTGGGCGGCATCGGCATCATGAACATCGTCCTTGCGACGGTGATGGAACGGACGCGGGAGATCGGAATTCGGAGGGCGATCGGCGCGCGGCGTCCCGACATCGTGAGACAGTTCCTCATTGAGTCGGTGCTGATTTCAGTTGGCGGCGGGCTGCTGGGGATCGTGATCGGTTTTGGATTGTCGTGGCTGATCGCGTATTCGGCGGGCTGGAAAACGATAGTAACCACAGGTTCGGTGATCGTGGCATTCGGCGTCGCGGCCGTTACGGGGGTATTGTTCGGCATTTATCCGGCGATGAAGGCGTCGCGGATCGACCCGATTGTGGCGCTGCGATACGAGTAGGCGATCTAGGCAGCGCGGCTCCGCGATCGATCCTACACGGCTGGGTGAGAATGCAGGGACGCAATCACTCAAACAACGGTCCGCTCTGTTTTCGATGGTGGCTCAGCATGAAGTTCACCACGCCTTTCTAAATCCTGTCGAAGCGCCGTCGCGCCTAGTGACCCCTGTCGTTTTATCTCGCACTCAGGTCCCTCATGAATTCGCATCGTCGCTGTGGGTTCGGAGCCTCAATCTCCCCAGGACCGGCGAACCCTGAGGCTTGCGCTCACGCGAGCCTCCTAAAGCGAACCTGCCTGACCGGTAGCGGCGCTCGGGATTGAGAAGACTCTCTGTCCACTCCCGGAGTCTTGGCCGCGCCGGTCGCCGGGTGGCGTTGGTGATATGCCGGCACGATTTTCTCTGTCTCGCGGTGCGTCTACATCACACCGAATCGCGCATCGTTGACACGCCCGCCCCGCGATGATAACGTTCTTCATGAGGATATAGCCATGCGAACCCGTTCCCTTCTTGGAGCACTGCTTTGCCTGTTAGCCGCCAACACCGCCGTCTTCGGCCAGACGTTCGGCGAGATCACTGGAACGGTTTCCGATTCCACCGGCGCGATTGTGACCGCCGCCTCCGTGAAAGTGACAAACACGGCCACCAGTCAAACGCGCGAAGCAGTAACGAATGAAACGGGCAACTATACTATCCCGTTCCTCGCTCCCGGAGTCTACAGGGTTCGCGTGGAGAAGCAGGGCTTTAAGACCGCCACGCGCGGTGAGGTCCGCGTGCAGGTCGCCGATTCGGTTCGCGTCAACTTCGCCGTCGAGGTGGGCAGCGTTTCCGAATCGATCGAGGTCCAGGGAGGCGCGTCTCTGCTGACCACGGAGAACGGGACGGTCGGCACCGTCATCGACAACCGCAGGATCGTCGAACTGCCGCTGAACGGCCGGAACTATCTTCAAATGGTGGCGCTCAGCCCCAACGTTTCGGCCGAGCAGGGCGCGGGCGGTGAGGCTGCGGCGCGAAAAGGCGGCACGCGCACGGAGAAGTCGATCTCGGTCGCGGGCGCGCGAAACCAGTTCAATCATTACACGCTGGACGGACTGGAGAACACCGACATGAGCTACAACATCTACGCTCTCCAGCCCTCGATCGACGCGCTTCAGGAATTCAAAATCGAGACGGGCGTTTACTCCGCGGAGTTCGGCCGCGGCGCGGTGCAGATCAACGTCGCCACCAAGCCCGGGTCCAACGATTTTCACGGTACGGTGTTCGAGTTCATTCGCAGCGAATCGATGGATGCCCGCGAGTACCGCCAGGTAGGCAACCGCAATCCGTTCCTTCGAAATCAGCTTGGGTACACCTTGGGCGGGCGGATCATTCGAGACAAGCTCTTCTTCCTGTCGAACTTCGAGACCTTGCGAGAAACAAAGACGCTCCAGGGCCTTGTCAACGTTGCGCCGGACAGAATGCGCGCGGGGGACTTCAGCGCCTCTGGCCGGAACATTTTCGATCCCGTCAGCCGCGCGTTTTCCACCGACGCGGCCGGCAACCCCCGCGCCACCTCCGCGATGCCGTTTCCGAACAACCAGATTCCCCAAAATCGTTTTCATCCAATCTCCCTGAAACTGCTTGAATTCTATCCGCGCGCGACCACGCCTGGCGACAACATCCTCGCGAACTTTGTCCGGCAGCGCGAACGCCCCATCACCTGGGAACAGCTCAATCAGCGGATCGACTATATCGAGAACGCGAAGTCCACCTGGTATGGACGCTTTAGCTGGAGCGACGAGGATTACAAAGAGGTCGCGGCATTTCAGGACCAGGAAGCGAATATTCTCACGAAGACCAGACAGGCGCTCGCGAGCAATATCCGCACTTTTAGTCCGACCGTGGTAAATGAGTTTCGATTCGGGCTGACGGAGTTCCACAACGATCAGAAACGCTTTTACGCGTTCAAGCGCGACGTCACGGGCGAGTTGGGAATTCGGGGATTGAACTCACCGGTTGAACTTTCCTATGGCACGCCCTCGATCGGTCTCGGCCTTGGTCTTTCCGGCTTCGGCGAGCAGGGCAATGGGCCTTTCGTCGGCCGCACGGCGATCTTTCAGTGGATTGACAACATGTCCATCATCCGCGGAAAGCACTCTATCCGCTTTGGCGCCGAGGTTCGCCGCGATCGGTATAACGAGACGGGCAATGCCTTCACACGAGGCAGTTTCGGTTTCTCCGGGAATGCGACGGAAGATCCAACCCGGCGCGGCGTAACCGGCCATCCTTTCGCGGACTACATGCTCGGCGAGTCCTCTTCTCCAACCCGCGCGCGGGCTTTCTCGAACGGACTGTTCCGCGCTACGATTTTCGCCGGCTACTTCCAGGACACCATCAAGATCACCCCCAAGCTCACCGCCGAATTCGGAGTCCGCTACGAGTTCACGCCTCCTTACCACGACAAGTATCGCGGCATCATGAACGTTATCGTGTACGACTCGGGCGTTTTCAATGGAGATCTCGTTCCAGGCGCCAGAACGCCGGTCATGATCCGGCCCGGGAAGGGAGACTTCCACGAAGGAATATCGTTCCGCTTCAACGACGGCGTCCCCACTGCCACTGGCGATGACCTGCTCGGCCGCGAAACCGTGAATCGGGACAAGAACGATTTTGCGCCGCGTGTCAGCTTCGCATACCGGCCTTCCGAAAAATGGACGGTGCGCACCGGTCTCGGGGTTTTTTACGTGCAGGATATTGTTGAAGCCCGCTTCGACCTCTCGCGAAACGTCGGGGGGCGTTCGCAGTTTTCCGCGGATTCCGAACGGCCGAACGCCAACTTTAGCGACCCGTGGCGGTTCGAAGGCGGGATTTGCCGCAATTTTGCGGGCCCGTGCCAGGGTCCGACGTTCACTCTTGCCAACAATACCAACCGTCGCACACCGTACATGATGCAGTGGATTCTTAACGTGCAACGCCAGCTCGGCGCGGACACCGTGGTCGAAGCCGGTTACATCGGAAGCGGCGGACACAAACTGGAGTTGCTCAGGGTTTGGAACCAGCCCGTCTTGCGTAAAGGTCCGACTGACGCCCGTACTCTTTTGCAGCGCTCGCCATTTCCGGCTTACGGCCTGATACAGACGCTCGACAATCACGGCAACTCCAACTACCACGGGTTAGGTCTGAAGGCGCAGAGGCGCTTTTCGAAGGGCCTGACTTATCTGGCCGGATTCACGTGGGCCAAATCGACCGACGGCGGCAGCAGCGTGCGCAACAACACGGGTGAGAATCAGTTCGCGACCGACAACTACAATCTCCGCCGCGAGCACGCGCTTTCGCAGTTCCACAACGGCCACCGTTTCGTGACGTCGGTTCTGTACGAACTGCCTTTTGGGAAAGGAAAGCGGTTCATGAATACAGGTGGAGCTGTGAACCTGATTCTCGGAGGGTGGCAGGCCGGAACGATTCTGACTCTTTCCGACGGAACGCCAATCAACGTCGGGCAGATTGGCGACCCCCTGCTGATCGGCACGCCGAACGTTCCCGATGCCACGGGCATCAGCCCGATCCCGACCGACCGGTCGCCGGACAAGTTCTGGAACGCCGCCGCGTTCAACGCTACGAATCCGGAGTTGCTCTACCGCTATGGCAACACCGGCCGCAACCTTCTGACCACTCCCGGACTGAAGCAGTGGGATTTCTCATTGAGCAAGGATATCCAGATTCGCGAAAAGTACAAGGTGGAGTTTCGCTTTGAAGCCTTCAACTTCGCGAACCACCCGAACTTCAACGCCCCGGCGGGGGACGTCCGGACCCCTGCAACATTCGGGAGAATCACGACCGCGAGGACTATGCGCGAATTACAGTTGGGCTTCAAGTACATTTTTTGAAGCCGGTGAATCATCGCGGGCCCCGCGTGGAAGGCAGATCCTAAACCGGGATCTTACGCAGGCGAGTTCCGCATTAGGCAGAGCTCGAGTGCCGAGTGTTTTTCGGCCGGGCCAGGGAGTCAACCGTTCATTTCGCGTGCTTCGCTCAGGAGACCGTGCTCGAAAGGCCTGTACTACCTTGGCAGCGCGAACGCAACGTAACTTCCGCCCGACGGCGCGCCGGACTTCCCTCCCCCAGCGCCAATCACAACGAATTGTCTGCCATTCACCTCGTACACGGCGGGCGTGGCGTTCCCGGATGCCGGGAGCGTGGTGTCCCACAACAGCTTACCGGTTCTTTTATCGAAAGCGCGGAATTTCCTGTCGTGATTCGTCGCGCCGATGAAAAACAGTCCGCCCGCCGTCACGGCTCCTCCACCGTAGTTTTCGCTGCCGGTATTCGTCATCCCCTTTTCGGCGAGTTCCGGGAATTCGCCGAACGGGATCTTCCACGCATATTCTCCCGTGTCGAGGTTGATCGCGTTCAGCGTTCCCCATGGCGGCGTCAGGGCCGGATAACCGCCGGGGTCAAGGAACTTGTTGTAACCGTCGGTCGTGTATTTCAGGTCGATAGGGGAATCTGTCCGGGTCTGCGCCGCGACCTGATTCTCGCCCGTCGCAAGATATCGCGCCATGGCGTTGATTGCCGGGTCGCCGAGATGCACGAATCCCGGCATCCGGCCCGCGCCGTTCCTGACGACCATGGCGATCTCGGTTTCCTTTCTCCGGCCGCCGATATCTTTGAGCGAAGGAAATTCCGGAGGCGATCCGAGCAGGTCCTCGCGATGGCACCCGGCGCAGTTGCGCACGTAGAGTGTCCTGCCGCTCGCGCTCGCGCCCGCCGCGGGCTTTGGGACGATGCGCAGGATCCAAGGCATTTCGTTCGCGTTCACATAGAGAAGGTGCGATTCGGGATCGAACGCGGGGCCGCCCCACTCGCCGCCTCCGTCGAATCCCGGCAACACGATGGTTCCCTGAAAACTCGGGGGCGCGAACTGCCCGCCTGAC
>SHUI01000270.1 GCA_009697455.1 Bryobacterales bacterium | reverse complement strand
CGGTGGGTAGCCTCAATGTTGGAGCGGTCGAGCCGGCGGACGGTTTTCGTTTTCGTGTGATATTCGAATTCGACGGGTTTGGCGGGTAACGGATCGGCGCCGAGGGCGCGGGAGGAGATGGTCTCGGCGGCTTCCAGATACTTCTGCATCAGGATAGGTGAGATGGTGAGCACGTCGCCGATGTTGTCGAAGCCGTAGCCGGAGTCATCGGTGGGGAAGTCTCTTTCAGCGCGAAAGTCGACGGCGAGGAGGTCGCGAATGGTGTTGGTGTACTCGATGCGATTCAGGCGGCGGGCCGTGACGCGGCCGGGATCGGGCTTAACGTTCTTGTCGGCCCTTTCCCATTCGCTTTCGATGAACGCGGTAAACGCGGTGATCTGGTCCATCGAAGGGCGGGGAAGTCCCTTGGGCGGCATTTCGCCGGAGCGGACTTTCTGCACCACTTTTTCCCAGTCTTCGCGATTGCCGAGAACCGTGGCGGGGTTGACGAAGGGGGTCAAATTGACGCTGCCGGATTGCAGGCGGTCGTTGTGGCAGGAGAGGCAGCTTTTGGTGAGTAACGGCTGGACGGAATGGTCGAAGGTCGGCTTTACGGGTCCCTGAGCGAACAGTAGCGCGGCACAGAGTGGCAATACGGCTTTGGCCACGGAGCGCGGAGACACAATCGGCATATACACCTATAGTAAAGGACGTCGCGCCCCTTCGGAAGTTACCATGGCGGGGGGCGGGCACAAGTTTGACGGGGCAATCTCCGCTATGATCAGGCAGGCGGTAAAATGAGCGTTGACACAATCAGAATGGTCCCGTCCCGTGATCGGCGGCGCGAAAGGCATTGGATCAAGGAAAATCGCGCCGAGTATGCGGACCAATGGATCGTTGTGGATGGCGACCGCTTGATTGCCGCGAACGTGGATGGGCACAAGGCGTTTGCCGCGGCGAAAGCAGCCGGAATCGATGTTCCGTTTCTGGTGCATGTGCTTCCCGAGGATTCACTCCCGTTCGTTCCGGGTTGGTAGCTGCCTATTTTGATCGAGTTTGCGGCTTCCTGCCACTAAATACTGAGCCCGATGCTGACCATGCCAGGGATGAACAAAAGCACCGATCCGAGGCCCCAATCGTTCGGATAAACTTTCACGACGAAGGCGCCGCACAAGGATGCCAATCGCCGCGATGGCGCAGAAGCCGAACGGGTTCAGGAGAAGCAGGATCATCCAAAATTCCCTGCCGAACGGGTCGTAGAGCGGCGCGGCCAGCGCTTTGAAGACTCCCCAAATGCCGAAGTTTACGAGCGAGCCGATCAGCAAGCCGAAGGTGGCCATGGCTGCGATCAGGAGGAGGAGGATCAGGCAGAGGAAGTAGAGCGCGGCGTTCATCAAGCTTCATGCGCGGACGGCGCTTCATGGGAGAGCAAAGTGCGGCACCCCCTTTCTTCTCTTCGCGTGGCAGAATCCGGCATCCGGCGTAGAATCGGCACTGGTACCATTGAATTGGAGTTCCCTATGGAAAAGAGTGTCTTCGTCCAAGCCCGTGACCTGCCACCCGAAAAGCGGCACGCTGCCGAAGTACTGCTCGGTGGAGCACTGAGCGAGGACGAACTTGTCTTGATCAGGTCTTCCAAGGGAAGGATCTTGAAGCCGGGACTCACTGGCGATGCGCTCACGGAAGCCTATCAGCGCTTTTTCGAACGCGCCGACGCGACCGCCCGGAAGGCGGAGGGTGTTCCTGAGGGCGAGATTGATGCTGCGATTGACGAGGCGGTTGAGTACGTTCGTCACAATCGCGGATGAGGATCACGGTTGATACTGCGATTCTGGTTCGGGCCAACGCAAGAGCCGCGGGCCCGACAAGAGAGAGCTTGTCCAGGTCATCAAGGCCTCTGGCTCGCGGCTTGTACTCTCCCCTTACGTGCTGGACGAGATCCAACGGGTGCTGCGGTATCCGAGGCTTCAGGCAGTCTACAACTTAACGGACGGCGACATCTGGGAGCACGTTCGTTTCTTAGAGAGCATTTCTGAAATCGTTGAACCGGCAGAGGGTCCGCCGATTGTCTTAAAAGATCCCAAAGACGATCCCGTCGTTTACACCGCGCTTGCCGGGCAAGTCGATGTGCTTTGCACCGTGGACAAGCATTTTTACGAACCGAACGTCCTCGCGTTCTGCTCGCGTCACAGAATTCAGTTGATGACTGATGTCGAGCTTCTTCACGTACTGCGCCGAACTCTTTGGGGTTAAGGATCCCTCTTCGATCCATATCGAGACATGTTCGCGGCTCCAAGGAAAGCCGTCCAGGGTTCAGACCAATACGTTTACGCCGCTTCCCGAATGCGGCGGACGAGGGGGAGGAATTGCTGTTTGTCGCCGCGGTTCCACAATGGTCTCGCGGTCCGCGCGGCCGAGATCGATTTGGCGACGGCGAGTTTGGCGAACTTTGCGGTGCGAGCGCCGCCCACTTCGGCGGTGACCGGATAGTCGCCGTCGGCAAGATTTGCCGGGACGGGGACGTGCATCTGATAGAGCCCGGCGGAGGTGAGGCCGGCGAAGGTGACGGGGGCGTCGTGCGAGTCAATGCGGACGGTGACAGGGGGTGGACGTCTGCAGGGGCGCTGTAACCACCGAACCGGCGGCAAGAACTGACTGTGGTACGAACCGCGGGATTGGGGAGCGGTCTTGTCGAAGGTATCTTAGCAATCTGGTGACCATCACCCGGAACATAGGAGTCGAGGTTATCGGCCTGCCAGATTTCGACGATGGCGTTTTTTGACGGGGCTGCCTGTGCGGTCGAGCACGCGGCCGCTGAGCCAGGAGATGCTTCCAACGCCGGGTGTGATGGCGTTGTTGATGATGAGTAAGTCGTTATCGCGGTCGAGCGGGAGCTTGTCGGGGTAATAAGGCCCTTCGGTAGTGGACGGGGAGAGCGTGAGTGTCTGCGCGAACAATCCGGATTCGGTGAAGAAGAGGCCTCCCGCCCCGATGGCGGAGGTGAAGAAGTTGCGGCAGCCGATCGTCATATCTCTGATAAACGCCTTCGGCCAGTAAACGTTGGGGCGTGGCGTGCGGGTTTAACCGGCTTCACTATGGTTTAACGCGCGCCTAACAAATCGGCCGGGTGGTGGCAATCGTGCTAGCATTTAAGTCGTTCGTAGCGATAGGCTAACTGAGCTTAGATGAATTGGCGAATTCCAGTAGTGCTGTTTAGCACGGTCCTCTTCCTGATGCTGACCGGCTTTGTCTTTTGGCAGCAGGATTGGCAATACTCACTTCCCGCGGTTAGGCCGGCTGGCTGGCGTCAACCGGCCGTAGGCGAGCGAATCCTGCTGCCCCTGGCCGGGCTGACACTTGATAAGAGCAGGCCGCTTTTTCTGCATTTTTTCAACCCGGACTGCCCGTGCTCGCGCTTCAATCTGGATCATGTCCGCCAATTGATTCGCCGGCATCGGGGCGATGTTCGATTTATTGCGGTGCTGCAGGGAGAGGGCGGGAGCGCGCTACTGCGGGCCAAGTTCGAGAAGCTGAACCTGGGCGTTGAATCGGTGGCGGATGAGACTGGCGCCTGGGCCGAGGCAGCCGGAGTGTATGCCACGCCGCAGGCCGTGGTAATTGACCGAAATGAGCGCCTCTATTTCCGCGGTAACTACAACATTTCGCGCTACTGCGTTGTGCCTGGGACGGAGTATGCCCGTATTGCGCTAGAGTCGATCCTTGCCGGGCTGCCGGCCAAACCGGAAGACCCTGGGGCCGCCATCTCGTATGGATGTCCGCGCTCCAAAATAGCGAAAGGGGCGAAACAGCCAGCATGAACAAATCAGGCTCTTGGGATATCTTGACCCGGGCCCGCGCTTACGTCAATGAAACACTCGGCTTTACGGAGGCTGAGGTAAGCGCGATTATGGACGGCATCCGAACCCGCGGCGACAGGATGATGACGATATTCCTGGCCAGCCACGCGACACTGGCGATGTTGCTGGCCGCGTTCTATGACACCTGGCTGCTTTCGGTTTGCATCAGCGTATTCGCCGTAACCATGTTTCTGGTCAGCGCGCGGCTGCTGCCCGGACACTTCATAACAAGGTGTGTCTCGGGGATCGCGTTGCAGATGTTCGTGGCGCTGCATATTTACCAGCTCCACGGCATGGCGGAGATGCACTTTTTCTTTTTCACAGCCTTCACGATGATGCTGGTCTATCAGGATTGGCTGTGTATGTGGCCGGGAGCGCTCTTGATCATTGCGCAACACTTACTATTTGCCGTTCTGCACAACACGGGCGTGCTGCCTTATTTTTTTACCGACAGCTATGTTGGATTCACTAAGTTGTTTTTCCATTTCGGAATCGCGCTCGTACACGTCTCGATTTGCGGGTGCTGGGCGGTGTTGATGAAGCGACAGACGCTGCAGTTCGCCCGTCACGAAGCGGACTTGCGCGTGGAAAAAGAGCGCGCCGAAGGCGCGACGCAAGCCAAGAGCGCGTTCCTGGCGATGATGAGCCATGAAATCCGCACACCGATGAACGCGGTGATGGGAATGACGCAACTCCTGCTGGACACCCCGCTCACTGACGAGCAGCGGGATTACGCGGAATCAGTGAAAAAGGGCTCCGACGGGCTACTCAGCGTGATCAACGATGTCCTGGATTTCTCGAAGATTGAAGCAGGCAAGATCGTTGTCCACCCGCAGCCGTTGAACCTGCGCGCCCTGCTTGGCGACGTGGTTGAACTGTTGCAATCCGGCGCCCGGCAGAAGGGTCTACCGTTGCAGTTGGACTATCCTGCCGGCGCGCCCCAGAGCTTCTCCGGCGACGCGAGCCGGATTCGGCAAATCGTCGTCAATCTGGTGGGTAACGCGATCAAATATACCGATAGCGGCTCGGTGACGATGCGGGTGACCGTGGAGAACACGGGCGTATTAGAGGATGTGACGATAGCGGTCGTGGATACGGGAATCGGAATCTCCGAGGAGGCGCAGTTGCTGCTGTTCCAGGAGTTCATCCAGTTGGATTCGCGGAGCTCGCGCAAGTACGGCGGAACGGGTTTGGGACTTGCGATTTCTAAAAAGCTGGCGGAGCTTATGGGCGGTGAGGTGGGTGTCGCGAGCCGGTTAGGCGAGGGTTCGACGTTCTGGCTCCGCCTGCCGCTGGCACTGGCCGTGGCGGTGCCGGATAATATCGTTGCATCCGCCGGGGTTGCATGGCCGAACCTCAGCGCCAACGTCTTGGTGGCCGAGGACAACGCGGTGAACCGGCGATTGGCCGCGGTGTTTTTGAGTAAACTCGGCTGCGCCGCCGAAACCGCCGGCAATGGAGAGGAGGCCTTGCGGATGTGGCGGGCGGGCCAGTACGACTTCATCCTAATGGACTGCCAGATGCCGGAAATGGACGGGTACGAGGCGGCAAAAGCGATCCGGCGGGAGGAAGCGGCCGGCTGCCGGATACCTATCATCGCCATGACCGCGCATGCGTTGCCTGGCACCCGCGACGAGTGTCTCGCTGCCGGGATGGACGATTATGTTTCAAAGCCAATCGACTTCGAGCTACTCTCCAAGACCCTCCAGCGATGGGCGCCTAAGGCTTTGCTGGCCGACGGTTGACGGCGAATCAGTCGCCGCCGCCTCTCGTCGTTTTTCGCTTTCGATGGGCGTTGTATTCCCCAGCTAGAGAAACTCGGAGAATTTATCCACCGTGAGTCCGGCCTCTCGAATCAAAGCCCGAAGAGTCCCCTTGGCGAGTTCTCTGTGATTGGGAACGGAGAGACGGCGATGCGACGTGCCGGAGAATCATGTGACTACCGTGTTGCTCGTCAAATTCGTACCCGGCTCACCAAAATGCCTTCACTGCCTCATTGCCGAAAACTATAGGCAATTTCATCCGCTGACAACCTCAGTGACCTCCTCGATTATGCTGGAAGGGACCGTCGCCATGCTTCCGCAGGCTTATCAAGTATCCTTCGATCGCCTCGCGGATGTTATCGGTTGCTTCCGCACGGGTATGACCTTGGGAAACGCATCCGGGAAGTGTGGGGCAAGTTGCCACGTACACTCCGTCTTCGTCGGGTTCCAGATAGATTCGGTACTTCATTGCCATGGATTTTACCAGAGCCGTACCGCTTCCATTTTGAATGCGCCGGTCAGTTAGAAAATTCTCGGGTAGGGTGGAATTCCGCCTGTATCCGCTCGCGTTTTCACGCCGGCTGGGCGATCGATTCCGTCCCGCTCGCCGCCGCGCCGCCCGTCTCATTAAACGAATATCCGAAACCGCGCACGCTGCGGACAAACGCCGGATTGGACGCGTCCAGCTCCACCTTCTGCCGCAGGCGCAGGATGTATACATCCACCGTCCGGTCCGTCACCGCCCGGTCATGGCCCCACACCGCGTTCAACAACTGCTCGCGGCTGAACACCACCCCAGGGCGCGACATCAGGAATTCCAGCAAACGAAATTCAGTCGCCGTCAGGGTCAGTTCGCCGCCGTTCAGAAATACCCGGCACGAGTTGCGGTCGAGTTCCAAGCCGCCGGCCTTCAGCGTGCGCACCGGCGACGTCTGGCCGCGAAACTGGATCTTGATTCGCGCGATCAATTC
>SHUI01000269.1 GCA_009697455.1 Bryobacterales bacterium | reverse complement strand
AGCGGCCGCATCTCGATTCTGGATGTGCGGGAACCGGCGGAACTTGCCGATGGCGCCGTCGAAGGCTCAATCAATATTCCCCTGGGACAACTGACGTCCAGATCCGGCGAACTCGATCGGAATAAGCTGGTGGTCGTGCACTGCAAAGGCGGCTACCGAAGTTCGATTGGCGCGAGCCTCCTGCGCAGATGCGGCATGCTGGACATCGCCAATCTTGCGGGCGGCTTTGATGCGTGGAAGTCGGCGGGTCTTTCGGGCCCTGCGTTCAAATGAACGCGCAGATAAAAATACAGCAACTACGGGAGACGCTGCGCCGCCACGAGCATCTCTACTACGTCCTGGATCAGCCTGAGATCGATGACGCCGAATATGACGCGCTGATGCGGCGGCTGCTTGCGCTGGAGGAGGAGAATCCGGCGCTTGTGACGCCCGATTCGCCAACCCAACGAGTGGGCGGTAAGCCCCGCGAGGGTTTCGCGAAAGTACCTCATTCCGCGCGCATGCTAAGCCTCGACAACGCGCTCAATGAGGGCGAGTTGCTGGCGTTCGATCAACGCGTGAGGGATCTGCTGCGCGGCGCGCCTTTTCGCTACGTGGCTGAATTGAAGCTCGATGGGCTTTCTCTCGCGGTTCATTATCGCGCGGGCCAGTTCGCGCGGGCGGTCACCCGAGGCGATGGTCTGGTAGGCGAAGACGTCACCGAAAACGCCAGGACCATCCGGTCCATGCCTTTGCGTATTGAAGGGATAAGCGGAGATCTCGAAGTGCGTGGCGAGACGCTGCTGAACCGGCGGGCCTTTGAACGCCTCAACGAAGAGCGCGACAGGCAGGAACTTCCGCGGTTTGCGAATCCCCGGAACGCCGCTGCGGGATCGCTACGGGTGCTGGAACCCGCCGTCACGGCGTCGAGGCGGCTCGATTTTTACGCGTACCTGCTGCTAGCGAACGGCGATCCTGTCTTCGACAGCCACTGGAATTCGCTCGCCGCGCTGGAACGGATGGGCTTCAAGGTGAATCGGAACCGGCGGCTGTGTACGGATCTCGATGAGTTGCTCGCTTTCTGCGCGGAGTGGGATGCGCATCGGGACGAATTGCCTTACGAGATCGACGGCGTGGTGGTAAAAGTCGATTCAACGGCGCAGCAGTTAGCGCTCGGTTATACGGCGAAGGCTCCACGCTGGGCGATTGCGTACAAGTACGCGCCAAAACGGGCGACCACGGTTGTCGAGGATATCGGCGCGCAGGTCGGACGCACCGGCGCGTTGACTCCCGTGGCTCATTTGCGGCCAGTGGTGGTAAGCGGCGTCACGGTATCGCGCGCGACGCTACATAACGAAGATGAGATCGCGCGATTGGGCCTCGCCATCGGCGATACGGTCATAATCGAACGCAGCGGAGACGTCATCCCGAAGGTGGTGCGCGTCGAGGCGCAGGGTGCGGATCGGCGCGAGTTCCGCATGCCCACGTTGTGCCCGGTCTGCGGTGGCGCGGTGGTGCGCGCGGAGGGTGAGGCGGCAAGCCGGTGCATCAACACGAACTGTCCGGCACGGCTGAAGGAATCGGTATTGCATTTCGCTTCGCGCGGTGTAATGAACATCGATGGAGTGGGCGAAGTGCTGGTCGATCAGCTTGTAGAAAAGGAGTTGGTTCGCAGCGTCGCGGATCTCTATGATCTGACCGTGGAACAGGTGGCGGCCCTGGACCGGATGGCGGAGAAATCCGCCGCGAACGTGATCCAGAATATCGACGCCTCGCGGAGAGCCTCCCTGCCGAGGCTGCTGGCTTCGCTCGGCATTCGCTTCGTTGGCGCGCGAACAGCGGTGTTTCTTGCGGAGCAATTCGGAAGCCTCGACGCGATCATGGCGGCCGATGTGGAGACGCTGCAACAGGCCGAAGAGGTGGGGCCGAAAGTGGCGCTGAGCGTGCGAGAATTCTTCGCCGAGCCGACGAACCGTGAACTGATGGAACGCCTTCGGGCGGCGGGTCTGACGTTCACCCACGAAGTAAGGGCGCGCCGGGGCGAGGGAGCGCTCAAGGGAATGACGTTCGTACTGACGGGCACTTTGCCGGGGCTTAGCCGTGAGGAGGCTGGGAAGCGAATCGAAGCGGCGGGAGGAAAAGTGAGCGGGTCGGTGAGCAGGAAGACCCGGTACGTCGTGGCGGGCGAGGAAGCGGGTTCGAAGCTCGAAAAAGCGCGGGCGCTTGGCGTGGAAGTCATCGGCGAAGAGCGGCTGCTGGATTTGCTGAGATGAGGAGAGCGCTTGGCCAAGGGTGAGTCTTGTACAAATCAGCCCAGGATACTGTCCAATACGTGCATGGAGAAGCAGATTCCGATCTCGGAAGTCCGCGCGCGGCTGCTGTCGTTAGTCGATGACCTTCCGCGTGAAGGGGTTTTGATCACGAGCCACCGAAACCCAATCGCGCGGCTCACCCCACTGCCGCTGGGCAACAGCATGATCGGCGTGTTGCGTGGTCTGATCGTGAACCCGGACGATGATCTCTTTTCGACCGGCGAGCCATGGGATGCTGAATCTTGATACGCACGTCCTGATCCACGCTCTTGACGGCTCGCTGACAGTGGCCGAAATGGCCGCTATGAGCGAGGACTCGAATTGGGGCGTTTCGGCGATTGTTCTCTGGGAGATTGAGAAGCTCTACGAAAAGGGCCGTCTTCGATTCGGCCTCGACCATCCACTCATGGCCAAGCCAGTCGCGCTCCTGCAGGTTTGGCCGATAACACCGGAGATCTGCCTAAACCTGAGGCGGCTGGACTTCGACTCCGATCCGGCAGATGCGCTGATTGCGGCCACAAGTCTGACGCACAACGTCGCTTTGGTCACTCGAGATCGCAGAATCCGGACTACCACGCTGTTTCAGTGTTTAGGCTGAAGTTGCCCTTCTACTACGGAACCCAGGTCGGCATCACGTAGGCATAAAACATCGTAATCAAGCCGAGTACGGAGGCTAGAATGATGCTGTGCTTCATGTTTGACCGGAATAGCTTTGCCGAATCGGGCCCCGTCAACCCGGTTGCCGCCGCGGCCACCGCGATGCTCGAGAGGCTGATCATCTTGCCCATTACGCCGCCCGATGAATTCGAAGCGGCCATCAGAATCGGACTGAGGCCCAACTTGTCGGCCGTAACCACCTGGAGATTTCCGAACAGCGCGTTGGCGGAGGTGTCGCTGCCGGTGAGAAAGACGCCAAGCCACCCGAGCAGCGAACTGAAGAAGGGGAACGTGACACCCGTTGCGGCGAACGCCAAGCCAAGCGTCGATGTCGCGCCCGAGTAGTTCATCACGTAGGCGAGCGCCATGACGCTGGCGATAGTCAGTTCCGGAATCGCCAACTGCTTCGACGTGTTCACGAACACACGAGCAAACGCGGACAGCTTCATCCGCAGCACCAGCGCCGAGAGAATGGTGGCGATGAGGCAGACGGTCCCTGTTGCCGACAACCAGTTGAAGTTGAATTCAGCGGCGTAAGGCGCAACGGCCTTCGTCACGGGAGGCATGCGGGCGATCTGATTGTGCAAGCCTGGCCAGCCGAACTTGATACTTACGGTGTTGAGTTGCTTCACCATGTCCGGCCAACTCCATAACAGGACCAGCATAACGAGCAGGAGGTATGGAGTCCAGGCGAGAATCAACTCGCTAGTGGTGTGATGGCGGTCGTGCTTTGGCGTTGGCCCGTGCCCAGCCAGTTGGAACGTGTCCTTCGGTTTCCAGACTTTAAAGAGTACGACCAGCGTGCCGATTGACGCGAGTGAACTGAGGATGTCGGTAAGTTGCGGCCCAATGAAATTTGAGACAAGGAATTGTGTGCCTGCGAACGATACACCGCAGAGGATGGCGGCCGGCAACACACCCTTGAGCGCTTTCCATCCGCCCATGACCATGATTAAGTACGCGGGCACAATCAGCGACACCGGCGCGCAGATGCGTCCCACCGCGGCGCTTAATTGGCCGAGCGGGAGTTGCGTGATTCCCGCGAGCGTAAGAACCGGCGTGCCGATCGAACCGAAAGCTACCGGCGCTGTGTTCGCCAGCATGCAAAGGGAGGCGGCATAGAAAGGCGAGAAGCCCAACCCTGTGAGCATGGCTGCCGCCACGGCAACCGGCGTTCCGAATCCAGCCGCGCCTTCGATGAACGCCCCAAAAGCGAACGCGATCAGGAGAGCCTGCAGACGGCGGTCATCGGTCAGACTGCCGACCGAATCCTTGACGACTTCGAATTTTCCAGTCTCCACTGTAAGCCTGTAAAGAAGAATGGCGACGAAGACGACCCAGCCGATGGGGAACAGGCCGAACGCCGCGCCGTAGGCGGCCGAACCAAGCAGCTTTTCGACGGGCATTCCGTATGCGGCGACGGCAACCACTGCCGCCGCGGCCAGTCCGGACAAAGCCGCCATCCAAGCAGGTTTGCGTGCGACGCCTAGGAGATAAAGAAGAACAAAGATAGGAATTGCCGCCACAAGAGAGGACGCGACAAGGCTATCGGCGATGGGTGTGTAATTTTGTTGCCACATGAGCGCGAGTGTCATTCATAGTAAATACGGAGTATGAATGTCAAGTCCGGTGTGATTCAGTGCCGGTGCGATTCACGGCGCGTTGCTGGCCGTGGCGCGGGTTTCGCGGAGATATTTGGCGAATCGCCCTTCGAGAATCGCCGTCCGCATGCAACGCATGATGTCGAGATAGCGCTGGATATTATGACGCGTGGCGAGCGACGAATAGAGAATCTCGCCGGCCTGGAAAAGGTGGCGGAGATAGGCGCGCGAATAGTTCCGGCAGGTGTAGCAGGGGCAGTTGGGGTCAAGCGGTTCTTCGCTCTCCTTATGTTCCGCGTGCTTGATGATGACGCGCCCTCGCGAAGTGAACAGGCAGCCATTGCGCGCGTTGCGCGAGGGCAGAACGCAATCCATCATGTCCACGCCGCGCGCCACGTACTCGGGCAATTCGTCCGGCATGCCGACGCCCATCGCGTAACGGGGGCGCTCTCGAGGGAGAGCGGGAGCGGTGACGTCCACCATCTCCAGACTGAGAGGACGCGGCTCACCTACCGAGAGTCCGCCGATCGCGTATCCGTCGGCGTCGAGTTCGACCAAGCGCTCAGCGCACTGCCGCCGCAGCGCCGGAAATGTCGAGCCTTGTACGATCGGGAATAACGCGTGGCGCGTTTCCATTCGTGCGATCCGCTTCAGATAGTGGGCGTACGCCTTGCCTGCCCATCGAACCGTCCGGTCGAGCGACTCCTTCGCGTACTTTTCAGTCACCGGGTATTCAGGGCATTCATCGAGGGCCATCAGAATGTCGCTCCCGAACGCGAGCTGTACTTCGACGGTTGATTCGGGCGTGAACAGGTGCTCGTCGCCGTTGAGGTGCGAGCGGAACGTGACACCTTCTTCGGTGATCTTACGAAGCCCACTGAGGCTGAATACCTGAAAGCCGCCCGAGTCCGTCAGGATGGCGCGCGGCCATGACATGAACCTGTGCAGGCCGCCCATGCGCCGGATTGATTCATGTCCGGGTCTGAGATAAAGGTGATAGGTGTTCCCAAGAATGATGCGTGCGTCGAGATCTTGAGCGAGATCCCGCTGCGACAGTCCTTTGACGGTCGCTTGCGTGCCGACTGGCATGAACACAGGCGTCTCGATCGTGCCATGCGCGGTGTGTAGCAAACCCGCACGGGCGCCGGTCTCAGGGCACTCGCGTTGAATTTCGAAGCGGACTTGCGGCACGCGCCCTAGATACCCTCCAACTCTTCGAGGCAGAACGCCAGCAGCGTCTGGAACAGGTACGTCGCGGCGATGATTGGAGCGCCGCCGGCGGCCCAACCCGCAGGCGGCAGAACTGGCGCGAGGATGCCAGCAAACTCAAGGCGCGCCAATTCCTTTCCCCGGTACTTGCGCGATGAACGAGTCTTCAACCAGGCTGGCGATTCCGCTATCGACGTTCCAGCCGCGTCCCGTGCTTGCGGCCGCTTGAGCTCTTTGCGCACGGCAGGGGGAACCAGGGCCCAACGGCAAGGCGCCGGTAACACCTCAGACCTATCAATTTCCCGCATTCCGGCCGGATGAATCTGAAGGATGTTCCGCCGGCGCCCCGCTCGCCACTTGGCCTGCCGCAAGGCGATCGTGTTCGAGATCCTCGTACGTGTAACGGTGCGTGCCGTGCTCCTTAAGAAAGCCCTGTACCTCAATGCGGGCCTCAAAGTCCAATGGTTCGCGGATATCGGCCTCGCTTAGGCGGTCTCTCCGGTATCCTTGCAGAGCAATCGCTTCCAGTACTTCACGCGCTGCGTCCGGGCCTTCGGCGATGACTCGCCGGGCCAGTTCCTCCGCGATCTCGACTGTGATATTCATGGCTCTTCCAAGGCTAAGTGTAGCAGCCAGTGGGCACCCCTCATTTCTCGCCGCACTCCCCCCTACCACGATGCCTGCAGCCAAATCCGTCGAAGCCGAACGCCCTGCTACACAGGCCACCATCTTCTGGTAGAATCCTCAACATAGGTCTAGGTTCAGGTCTTGAGCTTCAAAACTCCACGAGGTAATGTCTATGAAGCGATTTGCCGCCGCCGCCGCCGCGCTGTTTGCTTTACTCTTT
>SHUI01000268.1 GCA_009697455.1 Bryobacterales bacterium | reverse complement strand
GGTAGCCGTGCCCGAGGTGGGTCCCGGCGACATACTCGTCCGCGTCAAAGTGGCTCTGACGTGCGGCACGGACGTGAAGGTTTTTCGCCGGGGCTACCACGCGCGAATGATTGTTCCACCGGCTGTGTTTGGGCACGAATTGGCTGGTGACGTGGTTGCGGCCGGCCAGGAGGTCACGGACTTCTCCATCGGACAGCGCGTCGTTTCCGCCAATTCGGCGCCCTGTGCTTCCTGCTACTTCTGCCTTCGGGGCCTTCAAAACCTTTGCGAGGATCTGCTGTTCAACAACGGCGCATACGCCGAATATATCCGCATCCCCGCGCGCATCGTCAAGAGCAATACGTACGAAATTCCGGCCCACGTATCCTACCAGGATGCGGCACTGATCGAGCCGCTGGCTTGTGTATTGCGCGGTCTTGAGGAGACAGGCATTCAGCCGGGCGACAACGTCACCATCATCGGCCTTGGACCGATCGGTCTCATGTTCGTCCGGCTTGCGAAAGTATACGGCGCGCGCGTGATCGCCATCGGCCGCCGCAAGACCCAGCTCGACCGGGCCGCGGCCATGGGCGCCGACGAGTTGATCTCCACCGCCGACCAACCGAAGCCCGCCGCGGCCGTGCGAAGCCTCACTCACGGCCGCGGCACCGACATCGCGATCGAAGCGGTCGGAAGGCCCGAAACCTGGCACTGGGCGGTCGACATGGTGCGCCGCGGCGGCACGGTGAATTTCTTCGGCGGCTGTCCGAATGAGAGCCGCGTGAGCCTCGACACCTCGCTTCTCCACTACTCGGAAATCACCTGTAAGGCGAGCTTCCACCACACGCCGCGGCACATCCGCAAGGCCCTCGACATCGTGAGCAACGGCGATATCACCGCCCGCGACTTCGTGAACAAAGAGGAACCGCTCACCAACCTGCTCGAAGTCATGCGCCATCTCATGAGCCACAACGGCCACTTGAAGACGGCGATTATTCCTTAACGTGCTGCTCCAGCCGCGCGAGTTTGTCCGATCGCCCGAAGCCATGGCGTATGTATGGACCGAGGCCGGCGCACTCTCCTACACACGCGCGCTCGCCACATCGCACTACGAGAATTTCAACGTCGTCAGCTTCCTGCTGCCGAAGCGGCTTCATCAGGATTTTTACAACGTCTACTCGTACTGCCGCTGGGCGGACGACCTCGCCGACGAAATGGGCAACTCCGCCGAGAGCTTGCGCCTCCTCGAATGGTGGCGCGGAGAACTTGACGCCATGTATGAAGGGGGCGGCATCAGCCATCCCGTCTTCGTGGCGCTACGCCCGACCGTCACACGGTACGGGATTCCAAAGGATCCCTTCGCCCATCTGATCGACGCCTTCGTACAGGATCAGAGCGTAACCCGCTACCAGACATGGGAAGGCCTGTTCGGCTATTGCCGGAATTCCGCGAATCCCGTGGGCAGGTTGGTGCTCTATCTTTGCGGCTACTCGGACGAAGCCCGGCAGCGCCTTTCCGACGCAACCTGTACCGCGTTGCAACTGGCAAATTTCTGGCAGGATGTTACCGTCGATCTCGAGAAGGACCGGATCTACCTTCCGCTTGAATTGCTGGAGAAGCACGGATCCTCGTTCGATGACGTTCTGCAACGGCGATTCACGCCGCAGTTTCGCGCAGCCATGCGCGAAGCGGTCGAGCGCGCGCGCGATCTCTTCACGGAAGGCCTGCCGCTCGCTGGAATGGTGGATGCGCGCCTCTCGGTGGATTTGGAATTGTTCAGCCGTGGCGGTCTCCAAGTGCTTCGCAAGATCGAACGGATGGAATACAACGTGCTCGCCGCCCGTCCGAAGATCTCGAAGGCCGAACGCGTGGGCCTGCTGATTGGAACCCTGCTGCGATTTGCACTGAAACGGGCGGCTTGATGACAACCGCCGAATCATATGCACACTGCCGCGCCGTAGCAAGAAGGCGCGCGAAAAACTTTTTCTACTCGTTCCTTCTCCTTTCGCCGCCCCAGCGCGACGCCATGTGCGCTGTCTATGCCTTCATGCGCTCTTGCGACGACCTGAGCGACGAGCCGGGCGCGGAACGCGCTGCCATAGACCGCTGGCGCGCGGCGCTCGACGACGCTCTCGCCGGGCGCTACGGACCGAACGCCTGCTGGCCGGCGTTTCACGATGCCGTGACGCGTTACCGTATTCCCCCGCGGTACTTTCACGAGATGATCGACGGCGTCACAAGCGATCTCGACCCCAGGCAGCCTGAAACGTTCGACGGGCTTTACCGATACTGCTACCACGTGGCCTCGGTGGTTGGCCTGACCATCATCCACATCTTCGGCTTCGATTCCCCTGAGGCGCCGCCTCTTGCCGAGAAGTGCGGTGTCGCGTTCCAGCTCACCAACATTCTTCGCGACATCCGCGAAGACGCCGAACGGGGGCGCATCTATCTTCCCGCGGAGGATCTGGATCGCTTCGGCGTCTGCGACCATGACCTGCGGGCCGAATCGCCCACTCCGGCGTTTCTCGATCTGATGCGCTTCGAGGCGGCGCGGGCGCGCCGGTATTACGACGAATCGCTGCCGTTGCTCGGTCTGGTCTATCCGCGCAGCAGACGGTCGCTATGGGCGTTGATCGAAATCTACTCGAAGCTTCTGGCGAAGATCGGACATTCAGGGTACGACGTGCTTTCGCGCCGGATCAGCCTCCCTGCCACCGAGAAGGCATGGATCGTCGTGCGCTCGCTGGCGCGGTAACGTCGGTAGCGCAGGCAAAAAGCGCAGGTCTGAGCGATACTTGGTGCGGCAGTCGGTTCTTGTTGCTTCATTGGCGTTAGGGTAAAGCCCAAAATCGATTCCGCACTACCTGAAACGCGGCCAAAGCGCGTGAAATATACGTCCAGGTGATCGGAGAAGGTATGCGCGTTTATGGGGAGCTATTCCGGAAAGGTGGGGGCAAGGCGAAGCGGACCTAATGCACGTAGCCGAACGCCAGCATTGCCCGGATCGCCAGAGTGCACGCCGTTCCCTCGGTGTTCGCAAACGCTCCGCGAACGGCGTCACAGCGGCGTCTAGCGCGTTCGCTGGATGCCGGTGGAAGCGTCTCCTGCTCGATTACATGACCAATCACGGCGTCAACGGGAACGAGCGGTCTGGTGGCGGCGTCGAGCCCTCCAGCCTGCGCCCGTACCTCCTGGCCAGCATCAGAACGTAGTTGTCCACAGCACGGCTTCGCCGCAAACGCATAGCAGAAAAGCCGGCGTTCTCCTCTGTAGAATTGTGTCGTTGAAGTCCAATCACCGGCACAATGCCAGAAGGAGAACGCCATGAAAGGTTTGCCATCTGAATCATGCGCGATTTGGGGCAAACCCAGATCACGTTTCAGAATTTCGAGCGACGGCCGCTTCTTCCTCGGCGGCGGCCAAGTCCCCGTCGCTCAGTGGACAGTTGCGTGCGTTGGAAAGGACAACCTCCATCGGCTTGTCGAACTCATTCCTGAATTGTACGGCGCGACGGTCCCGGAAACGCCGTGCCTCGCGAGCCGGGATGCGCGGGGTCTGAGTGGCAGCGAGTTACGCATGTTGTAAACTGAACACCATGCTGACGCGCTTCGCTTTTGCCCTTTTCGCGGCGATTCCTTTCATCCTGGCCCAGAACCCCCCGCCTACCATGTCGTACACGGCGGTTCCAGGATGGCCGCAACTTCCCACCGGGTGGAATTTCAAGGAGACACCCGCCGTCGCGGTTGATGCCCAGGATCACGTCTACGTCATCCACCGCGGTGAGCATCCGGTAATGGAATTCGACGCCGCCGGCAAGTTCGTTCGCGCCTTCGGCGACGGGATGTACGACCGGCCTCACGCGGTGCGCATCGATCCCGAGGGAAACATCTGGACCGTTGACGATTCTTCTCACACAGTCCTCAAACTCGACAAGAGCGGGCGCGTCAAGATGGTGCTTGGCCGCTGGCGCGTGACTTCGGATGCCGCAAGCACGATGCAGCCCATCTGGCCTCGCCCCGGAAAAGGTCCGCGCGGCCTGCGCGACGACGATATCCTCCGCTTCAACCGCCCCACCGATATCGCCTTCGCGCCGAACGGCGACGTATTCGTCGCCGACGGGTACGGGAATTCACGAATCGTGAAGATCAGCAAGGACGGAAAGCTGATCAAGACATGGGGAAAGAAGGGTCTGGGGGAAGGCGAGTTCGACACTCCGCATTCCATTGCGATAGACAAGCAGGGCCGCGTCTACGTGGCGGACCGCGAAAACTACCGAATCCAGATCTTCGATTCCGAGGGTCGCTTCCTCAAGCAATGGACGCACATCGGCGCGCCCTGGGGTCTCGACCTTGCACGCGATGGGTTCCTGTACATGTCAGACGGCTACAACAACCGCGTTCTCAAACTCGATCTCGATGGAAAGATTCTCGGCGCGTTCGGCGCTCCGGGCAAGGCTCCCGGCGAGTTCAGCTTCGTGCATCATCTCGCGGTAAGCCCATCGGGCGCCATCTACACCGCCGAGATTCTGAACTGGCGGCCACAGAAATTCATCCCGGCGAAGCCTACGCGATCAACTCCCTGATCGTTTCACCGCCGGTCTGGCTCAACTGTTTGTTGCGGCCCGCGTGGAGATAGGTGAGCCGCGCGTCGTCCAGGCCCAGCAGCTTCAGCAGAGTCACGTGGAAATCCTTGAGCGGATGAACACACTCGACCGCCGCTCCGCCGGCTTCGTCCGTTGCACCCACGATCTTGCCACGCGGGGCGCCGCCACCCGCAAGCCATACTGTCATCGCTTTCGCGTTGTGGTCGCGACCCCACGCCTTGCCTTCGCCGCGGACGCCGTTATCCGGTGAACGTCCGAACTCACCGGCCCAGATCACGAGCGTTTCTTCGAGCAAGCCTGTGCGCTTTAGATCCGCGAGCAACGCCGCCATCGGTCGATCGAGAGAGCGAATGCGTGCGCCGTGAGCCTTCTCGATGTAGTCGTGCGAGTCCCACCCCGACACGCCAATTTGTACAAAGCGCACGCCTGCCTGCACCATGCGCCTTGCCAGAAGAAAGCGGCGGGCAAGCGAATCGACCTCGGCATCCGCATGACCCACTCCGTATAGATCCCGCGTCTCCTGCGACTCTTTTGAAAGGTCAACCACGGCCGGCATTTCCGCCTGCATCCGGAAGGCGAGTTCGTAGCTCTCGATGCGCGCCGCGAGCTCCGCGTGCTCGGCGTGCTCGCGCTGGTGCATCCTGTTCAGCTTCGAAAGCAAGCCGAGGTTTGCGCGCTGTTCGGCTTCCGCCACGCCCGGCGGCGGGTTCATGTCGAGAATCGGCGGGCCCTCCGAACGCAGCGCCGTGCCTTGATAGTGCGCGGGGAGAAACCCGTTCGACCAATTCGCCGATCCCCCCTGCGGATACGCTTTGTCCGGAAGCACGACGAACGCGGGCAGATTCTGATTCTCGGTTCCCAGCCCATACGCGGCCCACGCACCCACTGCCGGGTCGCCGCCAAACTGATTGCCACAGTTCAAATGATACAGCGCGGTTGGATGGTTCACGCTTTCGGCCTGCAGGCCGCGGTAGAAGCACACGTCGTCCGCTACGTTCGCGAAACGCTCGAACAGGCGGTTCATCGGGATGCCTAGTTTGCCGGCTTCCCGAAATTCGAAAGGGCTGCGCACATAATAACGCTTGCCCGTATTCATGGCGGCCGCGAACTTTGTGGGGCTTTTCGTGAACTCGGTCATGTGCAGTTGATCGAGCTTCGGCTTCGGATCGAAAGTATCGATGTGGCTCGGGCCGCCTTCCATCAGAAGGAAGATGCACCGCTTCGCCTTTGCCTGGAAGTGTCCTTTCTTCGGCGTGAGCGCGCCAGCACGGCTGTCGTCCTGAGAGAGGAGCGATGCAAGCGCAATACGGCCCAAACCGGCGGAAGATCCGAGCAGAAGATCACGACGGGAAATTGACGCCGGCAAGATTCTCATGATGCGCCTTCAATACACATACACGAACTCGTTCGAGTTGAACAACACAAGCGCCAGGCCGGCCAGTGCCCGCACCGCGGGCGTGACATCGGCGGGCCGCACGTCCGGTTCGTACGTCCACGGCGGCTCCGATTCCTGGAAAGCGTGTTTCTCGCCTGTCAGCTCGCTCGTAATGCTTCGCTCCAGGCTGAGCTTGGGCGGGGACGCGGGCGGCGTGCGTTTGTGATGCTCCGTCATTACCGCCAGATGTTTGAGCGCTTCGCGTTTCTCTTCGGCGTTCGGCGATCTGTGAAACGCAAGCTCGAATGCGCGTTCCACGGGATTGCCGCCTTCGCGGCTCAATCGCACGGCAAACGACAATGCGATTTCGTGGCTCAACTCGCTGTTGAGCAGCGAGAAGGCCTGTGTGGGAACCGTCGTCGATTCGCGGCGCTCGCAGGACATGTCCATCGACGCGCCGTTGAAGGACTCAATCACGGGATCGACAAGGCTGCGCTGCTGAAAGGTGTAAATGGTCCGGCGGTTGCGCGCTTCCTTCGTGGGTGAGGGCCAATAGATAGGCCGCAGCGTCCCCATCGCGTGGCGCGGCTGGTGCGCAACCATTGTGTTGATTCGCGGAAAGGTTCCAGGCCCTCCGCGAGCATCGCTCAATTCACCGGCT
>SHUI01000267.1 GCA_009697455.1 Bryobacterales bacterium | reverse complement strand
CTGAGACTTTCAGGCATACATCGTCCGGGAACTCCGCGAAAGATCCGATGTCGGAGACCATCACGGCCTTGCCGAGACCGAGCGCGCGTAACAGACTGCCGGAGCTTTCGCCGACGGTAGGGTACCGCAAGTTGAGCACGATATCGCAAGCCGCGAGATAGCCGACGAAATCCTCGATCGGAGTAAAGCCGAGCACGCGCACGTGCCCCTCAAGACCGAGTGAATCGATAAGTTCCTGAACGCGGAGTTCCGGATGCGGCTCGCCCACGAGGATCATCTTCGCGGACGGTTCCAGTCGCACGAGCCGGCGAAGCGCACGGAGCGACTCCGCGATGCGCTTGTATGGTTTGAGGAATCCGAAGATGCCGATGAGGGGGGACGACGGGTCGACGCCCAGGCGATGACGGAATCCGAAGCGGTCCGCATCGGGAATCCATGCCCCGTGCGGGATTCGCGCGATGGGCCCTTGAAAACCCTGCCTGCGCATTTCATCCACCATGAACTGGCTGTGGACCACAAGCGCTTTCGAACGCTCAAGAAGCCGGCGAGTCATCGGAAGGCCCTCGTAGTCCGGTCCCACTTCGAGCGCCCGCACGCGCCTGGCATAGGCGATATGTTCCGGGCGGCCATTGTATTCGACCTCCGCGGTATACCCATCCCAGTCGTTCCGCTTGATGGTGATCTCGGCGATGAGGTGATGAAGGTTCGATTCGTGCATCACGGTGACGCCCGGGTTGCGCAAGGCTTCTCGATAGACGAAGGCGTGCCATGGGTTGTTGCCGACTTGATAAAGCGCGAGGTCGAACCGTTTCGGATCGAGCGTCACGCCATCGTGGTCGAAGATCTCAAGCGGAAGCTTGCGCGAGAGATGATCGATGAGCGTCCTCGAATAGTCCGCGATGCCGCTTTTCGAAGGCGGCAGGGGCGAAAAGAAGGCCACCCGCGGCATCAGCGCGTCAGCTCCAGTGAGAATGTTCCGACGGAAAACGGCGCGCGAATGGCGAGTGGCGTGCGTGCGGCGTCACGCGCAAGGATCAGTTCGAAAGTGATTTCCGAAGCGGGGCCTTGCGCAACGGCAGACAGATGATCGGCCACCACCGTCGCGCCGTTGACGGTCATGCTCCTGGCGCCCGCGTGCCGCAGCCGGACTTCGTAAACCGCACCGAACAGCACTTTCGTCAGCGGTGGCACTCGGCCCTGCGCGAATTCCCGCCGCACGAAGTTCAGGTAGGCGAGAGCGTCCTTCGCGCACGGTTCAATCTCGATCCGGCTCGTGCCTCCGCCATGCGTGGTGCGCGTGGCGGAACGTGTTTGCTGATCGAAGCGCGTGGTTTCCCGGGTCTTGCGCGGTCCATGCTCGGACTCCTTGACGAACTCGACGGAACAGAGACCGGTGCCGGTTTTCGAGGAATAACGGTCGACGATCTTGAGGAGACCGGGCAGGGAAGCGTCGAGCGTGAGTTCGAAATCCCATCCTCCAGCAGCAGTGGGAACGGACCGCAAGAGCCCTTCCCCAAAACTCGCGCCGCTCGGCCAATTGGCGTTGTAGTGAAGCGTTTCTCCCGGCTGCCCAAATGCGGCTGCCGCGAAAAATACGGCCGAAACCGCCAACGAGAATTGTCCTATCATCCGAGCGCCACGGCCGCCGCCCGCATCGCGCCACGGCGGCTTCCGTTCTCCGCCACTTCGCAATACACCTCCAGCGTTCTCTCCGCCGTTTTCCGCCAACTGAATTGAGCGGCGCGCTGGGCGCCGAGCACTTCCATCCGGGCGCGCAGTTCGGCATCGAGCAATAGGTCCGCCATCGCACGTGCCATGGAGTCCGCCGATGCGGGATCGAAAAGAATCGCCGCCCCGTCGGCCACCTCCGGCATTGCCGAAGTGTTCGAACAGGCGACCGCGCGCCCGCAGGCCATGGCTTCCAGTATGGGAAGGCCGAAGCCTTCGTAGAAGGACGGGAACACGAATAAATCGGCCGCGTTGTAGAGTTGGAGCAGATCGTCGTCCGCGACGAAGCCCGTGAAGTGGATTCGTCCTGACACGCCGGATTCCCGCGCGGCGGCTCGCACGCGTGCCCCGTACCAGGTATCCTTGCCCGCAAGCAGCAGCCGGTGTTTCAACTGCGGATACGCTTTCACGAGCTTCGCGAACGCCGTGATGAGCCCGATGTGGTTCTTGCGGGGCTGCAGGTCTCCCACGGTGAGAATGTAAGGAACGGGAATCCGGTACCGCGAGGCGACGAAGGCCGCCGCGCCCTCATGTGATACGGGCCGGAAGCCGGGCGCGGCCGCGTTGGGCACAACCACAATGTTGTCGCCGGATAAACGGTACGCTCGCATGATGGAGTCGCGCGAGAATTCGCTTCCCGTAAGAATCCTTGTCGCGAAATTCACGGTGCGCCTCACGGTCAACCGCAACTGGAGCGCGCGGGCGCTCGGGAAATATTCGGGGTGTTCGAGGAAGCTCACGTCGTGGACGCTGACGACGACGGGCACGGGGCAGGCGAGCGGCGCGGTGTATTGAACGTGCAGCAGGTCCGCGCGGTCGCGGCGGAGGCTTGCGGGAAGGTCCCAGCCGAGCCGCTTGAACGGGTTTGCCGACACTAGTTGTTTGGCGAATCGCGCGGGAACCCACGCCGACGCCTCCGCCGAAGACAGGTACGCGAGGAATTCCGAGGAATTGTCGAGCGCGGCGAAGCCGTTCAAAAGGCTTCGCACATACACTTCATTCCCCGTTAAATGGCGGCCAATCGCATGAGCGTCTACGGCGAAGCGCATTCGGATATTCTTAGTATAGTTCGGACGGGCACTCGCGCAAACCCGCGCGGCTCCGCTATGTTAGCTTGGAGGAAAAGGACGGCGCGGATCTTATGCTGAGACGGCTTCTGACTTGCCTTCTGTTCGCGGCGGTACCGCTCATCCCCCAGGGACCGCTGAGCCCTGGCACGCGAGGTGACCCCATCGATCATTCGGACGTCAAACTGCCGAATGGCAAGTCGCAGGCCGAGGCGATTATCAAAGCCGACTACGAGAAATCGCTCAAGGATGCGGCGCAGCTGATCGAACTGGCGGAACAACTGAAAATCGATCTGGAAAAAAACGAGCGTCACGTAGTGTCCGTGGGCACGATCCGCAAGACCGAGGAGATTGAAAAGATCGCGAAACGGATCCGCTCGCGGCTGAAACGTTTCTGATAACATGCTGGCGCTTCTTCTTGCCGCCCCGCTCCTGATTACGCTCGGCGGGGACAATCTTCCCTGGAAGGAACTGTGCGCGGGACGAGGATGGCAGCACGCGGCGTATCCCGCGGGCAGCCCGCCGCCCTGGACCGACGCTGGAGCGAAGGTTATCATCGGCCTTGCAGCATCGACTACGGCCGATCCGAATCGGGTGTACCTCGTTGGCAGCTTCGATGCCGCGGCCGGCGTGTTCTACTCGGTCTCACGCATGCCCGATCTTTTCGCCGCGGCCGTGGCGATCGAGGGCGGTCCGCGAGCTGCCATCGAAACCAACCGGTTGTTCGGCGCCAACTCGCATGCCGTTCCCCTGCTGTGGCTCTCAAGACAGACTGACCCACGTTTGACGGCCGCGGATTTCAGATTCGAGCTTCGTGGGCTGAGCCAGGCGGGCGCGGGCGCCGCGCTAGACTGGCTCGCCGCGAACACTCGCGACCCCTTCCCCGCCGAAGTCGATTGCGAGACAGGCAACCCCGCCTTCGCTCGCTGCTTCTGGGCTGAGATGATGAAATTCAACACGGCTCTCCGGAACGATGTACTTACTTCGACGCGAGTCCTGCCCGGATCGGGGGCAACGCTTGCCATCGGACCATTCGGGTTCAACCCGTCGGTCGCAGGACCGGGCGTACTTGTCGAATTGCTCCCGGAGGGTTACAGGGGACCGCTGAAGGTTGGAGATCGCCTGGCTTCGATCGCCGGAAAGCCGCTGCGCGGCCCGGCCGAATACCTGGTGCTGCTTGACCAGACTTTCGAGGCTAAGCCAGTCGCGGTAGTGGTGGAACGCGGAGGCTCCCGCATCAGGCTGGAGACGCGGATTCTACTGCCGGCTCGCGAGGAGACCGTGACGGCGCGAGTACAAGCGCGCTACCTTACCGAGCTCAAGGAAGTTGAGATCTTAAGCCGGTCTGTTTCTGAACTGCGAATCACCGTTCCGGACCACTGGATTGGAGCGAAGGTAACGTGGAACGGCTCGGAGCCGGGCATTGTCGACGCCGCCGGCTGCTGGCTTCTGACACAGGAAAAGACGGTAACGCTCGCGCGATGCCGGTCTAACTAACGTAGTTTTTGCCGCGCAACGTTTTCCTCGCCAAACACCAAGGGCGTGGCGCCGGACAGCGCTACAAACAAACGGTATTGCCGAAGCGCTTCATCGGGGCGCCCGGCGAGCTCGGCTGCCTGGGCCCGAAGGAAAACGATGCGAGGAAACGTAAATACATGAAAAGGATTTGGCCGCGACACCTGCGGTACAGGCGTAAGGCTCAGCAGCGACGCCGCGTCCCCTGGTTGACCGGACGCCAGTTGCGCCCATGCCAGCATCACGGGGGTATCGTTGTCCGGACTCAGGACGGCGCGGGAGTTGATACTCTTCAAGACCGGAACCGCCGCCGCAAACTGGCGTGAAAGAAGCAGGCCGTAACCGGAAGCCTGGGCGAGCGCACTCGGATTCATCGGCAGTCCCTTCACCGCCGCCAAAACGGCGCAGATAGCCGCAATGTGAGCGGTGCCCTGGTTCGATGCGGTTGCCGCCGCTTTGCGCGCCGCTTGCTCCGCGCGCGCGCCGTTGCCGAGCATGAGATTCCACAGCGTCAATTGCGAGTAGGCGATCGAACTGAGATCGCGCTGACTTGATCGCTCCGCCGCAACGGCAAAATTCTCCAGGCGGGCGAGTCCCTTGTCGCGTCGTCCAGTATCGAACTCCCAACTGCCGAGCCGAAGTTCGGCCGCCGGATCATTCGCAGCGCGCGCCGCATCCATGAGTCTGGAGAATATTTGGTCGGCACCCATGACGTCTCCGGTCATCAACCGCGCAAACACGGCTTTCCCCGGCGCCTGACCGTCGAGATAAGCCTTTTCGGCTTCCGCGAACTTCCCAAACCGGTAGTAGACGTCGCCCAGTGAGTCGAAGGCATTGGCGTCGTTCGGCCGAAGTTGCCGGTATTCCTGCATCGCCTTGAGCGCACCTTCGAAGTCGCCGCTGGCCGTGCGCGCGTAGCCAAGCGAATTTCGTGACTGCGGCTCGGCTGGTTGCAGTTCCGTCACTCGCGTGTAAGCCGCGGCGGCCGCTCGCGGATCCTTCATGTTCATCGCAAGGTCGCCGAGGCTTCGCCACACAAGCGGATCGTCCCGCGTAATCTTCGACAATGCATCGAGCGCTCGAAGCGCCGCGGGCCCGTCGTTAACGCTCTGCGCCGCGACAACCGCAAGCCTGGCCTTGTCGAGGGCCGTGAAGGAACCAGCATGGGCGCTCGCCCGTTCCAGAATCTTCGCCGCCGAACCACGTTCTCCACGGACCAATTCAATCTCCGTCCACGCAATCCATGCAGGGCCGAACTTAGGATCTCCGCTGGCGGCGCGGCCTAGTGCGGCGGAAGCCTCCTGCGGAGTCGCGGCGTCGAGGCCCAGGAAGTAATCGCGGAGAGTGCCTGCGTCCGTTTGAGGAAACGTCTCCTCCGCGCCATCCATCTTGCGTGCCGCCGCATGCGCGAGCGGGGCGATGCCGGCGGTGGCGTCGCCCGTCGCGAAGACCGACTCCCGCGCGCCTGAAGCGGAGTGTTCGGTCCACACATCCAAACGCAGCCTGTTTCCGGCTTTGGCGACCGCTCCCGTAACAATCCGCGCGGCGCCTCCAGCGATGGCTTGCGCGCGCTGGCCGGAAGGCCCGGGCGCGGCCGCCGTGCGGGCCAAAGCTCCAATCTCGCGGGCAACAATCTCGGCTGCCGCGCGCTCGGCCCATCTGAACTCAGCATCGCCGGTCAGGTTCTCAAAACGGAGAACAGCGGTCCAACCTGCTTGTCTTTGCGGTTTCGTCGAACAGGCCGCGGACAGGAGCACGGTTACGGCCAGTAACACCCGGCACGCGCGGCCAATACTCGCCGATGTAGGGCAGTCTGTTGAAATTTCTCTTTGCTTTTCTTGAGGAGGTGCTTTAGCGTGCCGAGTCTCGCGAGGCGCAAGCATAACCTCGTACGAGACGCGGCTAGACTGTGGGCCGCCGCCAGCCAGCCTCGCACTCACAACACGCGTGGTTCGAGCAGGAGTATCTGTTGAAACTCCGCCAGTTCCTTCAGCTTCACGAACTCCGGTTCGTCCAGAATTTTCTGCCGCTCCTTGTAACCCTCTTCGAGGGCTTTGCGCAGATATTGCAGCGCCAACTCGAACTTGCCTGCGTCGGCGTAGGTTTTTGCCAGATAGTAGTGAAATTTAGCCCTCTCTTCAACGTTGCGTTCCTGCAGCATCACGCCGTAGGCACTACGGTGTTCGAAGACCTCCGAATCGAGCGCGAGCGCTTGTTTATAGGCCAATGCGGCTTCCTTGTAATTCTTTCGCGCAAACTGCGCTGTTCCCAGATTGCTATAGATCGACGCGGAATTGGGCGCGATCTTCAGCGCCTTCTTATACTGGTTGATCGCCCGGCGGTAGCTCTT
>SHUI01000266.1 GCA_009697455.1 Bryobacterales bacterium | reverse complement strand
GTGATAGCCTGACGGCGATGAGCGGATTCCTGCTGGCGCTGTTGGCGCTCGCTGACTTCGATCGCGACGTCGCACCGGTCCTCCGCACCCGATGCAGTGGCTGCCACGGCGCCACGATGCAACAAGGCGGTGTTCGGCTCGATTCGCGCGAAGCCGCCCAGCGAATCGCGCCCCGCGTGGTGGAGATGATCTCCACCCGCAAGATGCCACCCGCCGGACCCGCGCTGAAGGACTCCGAAATCGCAGTCATCCGCGATTGGGCTACCAATTCTACACGCCCCAAGCACTGGGCGTTCGAGCCGGTACGCAAGCCATCGGAACTGCCCGCGATCCTCCGCGAAGACGGCGCGCCCATGCCGAAGGACCGTCTCACGCGGCGGCTCTACCTCGACCTGGTGGGGCTGCCTCCTCCAGCCGAGCCGCAGTCTGAACCGCACGTGTTGATCGACAAACTGCTCGAGTCGCCCCACTTCGGCGAGAAATGGGCGCGCCATTGGCTCGACCTCGCACGCTACGCCGACTCGGACGGCTATGAGCAGGATCAATTCCGTCCGCACGCCTGGCGCTACCGCGATTGGGCCATCCGCGCGTTCAACCGGAACCAGCCGTTCGATGAATTCACCCGCGACCAGATCGCCGGCGATTTGCTTCCGAACGCCTCACTCGAACAGCGAACGGCCACGGGCTTCCATCGCAACACGCTCACATCTCGCGAAGGAGGAATCGATGTTGAGGAACTGCGCACCCAACAGGCCGCCGACCGCGCAGCCACCGTCGCCACTGTCTGGCTCGGGCTCACCTTCGAATGCGCCAAGTGCCACGACCACAAATACGACCCGATCACCCAGCGCGATTTCTATAGCTTGTATGCGTTTTTTAACGCAGTGGATGAAATCAACCTCGACGCGCCCGTTGAAGGTGAACTCGAGAGATTCCGCCATTCCCGGCCCGAATACGATCGCCTCTACGCGGACCTGCTGAAGCACTACCGCGTCGCGGAATTCCAGCCGCGCTGGGAGGCTGAAGCGATGAGGGCGATGGCTGATCCCTCCGAGCGGCTCGAATGGACGCAGGTGCTCGACTACATTGCCGTCTATCAGGACCGCGGCCACGACCTCCTCCGGACCCCACCCGAACGCCGCACTCCACGCCAGTCTCACGACCTCACGAGAGTGTTTTTGAAGGACAGCGGGCCTGCGGCCAGTTGGCCCGAAACAAAGGGGATCAAGTTCGGCGAGGGCTTCCAGAAACTCGAGGAACTCGGCGCACGATTCCCCGGAATGAGCGAGGCGCCGACGATAACCCAAAGCGCCGAATCTCGCAAGACGCGGGTTTTCCAGAGCGGCGACTTCCGCAGTCCGGGCGAGGAGGTCCAGACAGCCGCGCCCGCCTTTCTTCCAGGAAGCGCGCGCAACCGGCTGGAACTCGCCCAGTGGCTGACCTCCCGCGACAATCCTTTAACCGCGCGGGTTTTCGTCAATCGCATCTGGCAGGAGATGACCGGCCGCGGCTTCGTCGCGACGCCGGAGGATTTCGGAACCCGTGGCGAAGAGCCGTCCGATCGCGCAGCACTCGATTGGCTCGCGGCGGACTTCATGGAAAACGGCTGGAACGCCAAGCGCCTGATCCGCACTATCGCACGATCGCGCGGGTATCGGGAGTCGCCGCGCTTCCGTCTCAGCGCCGAAGCGATTCGCGATTCCGCTCTGGCGGTCAGCGGACTCCTCGAGCGGCGGGTCTACGGGCCGAGTGTTCGCCCGCCGATGCCGAAAGGCGTGATCGCAGTCGCCTACCGGAATCGCGCGTGGGACGAGAGCAAGGGAGCCGACCGCAATCGCCGGGGCCTCTACACCTTCTTCTGGCGCAGCGTTCCCCATCCAATGCTGAAGAATTTTGACGCGCCCGACTCGCTCATCTCTTGCAGCCGCCGCGCTCGATCCACCACTCCGCTCCAGGCATTGAACCTGCTCAACGATCCCGTCTTCTGGGAAGCAGCCGAAGCGTTGGGCAAGCGAATGGCTGCCGCGCCGGACCCGATCGGCTTCGGTTTCCGCGCGGCACTCGGGCGTGACGCCACCTCGCCGGAGCGCGACCAGCTCGCCTCCTATCTGCACGCCCGCCGCGGCAGGAAAGGCGATGCCTTTGCATGGACCGCGACGGCAAGCGTGCTTTTGAACCTCGATGAGTTCATCACCCGTGAATAGCGCCCTCGTCTCTCGCCGTGACTGGCTCCGCGGACTCCCGCTCGGCTTCGGCGCGCTCGGCCTGCAAAGCGTGATGGCCGAGCAGAAACCGCACTTCCCTCCGCGAGCCAAGAACGTCATCTTCCTGTTCATGGAAGGGGGACCGAGCCAGATCGATCTCTTCGACCCGAAGCCCACGCTGACGAAGCTCGATGGCCAGCCGCTTCCCGAATCGATGCGCGCGGGCCTGCGGTTCGCGTTCATCAAGCCGAACTCCAAGGTGTGGGCAAGCGCGCGTCCGTTCCGCAAGCACGGGCAATCGGGCGCTGAAATTTCGGACTGGCTCCCGAAGCTTGCCGAATGTGCCGACGACATCTGCATGGTCCGATCGATGTTCGGCGAGCAGTTCAATCATCATCCGGGACAACTGCTGATGCATTGCGGCAGCGCGATGCCCGGCCGGCCGTCGATGGGCGCATGGCTGCAGTACGGGCTTGGCTCGGAATCGAAAGACCTGCCCGGCTTCGTCGTGCTCACTTCCGGCCGCGGTGGATCGGCGAGCTCCGGAATCCTTGGCTCCGGATTCCTGCCATCGAAGTATCAGGGTGTCCCTTTCTCGAGCAGCGGCGAAGCGATTTCTTACCTGTCGAGTCCACCGGGGGTCGATCCCGAAGAGCAGTCGGCGCGCGTGGCGGCCATCCGTGCACTGAACGAAGAGCGCCTCGCGTCGAGCGGCGATTCCGAAATCGCATCCCGCATCGCCTCCTACGAACTCGCGTTTCGCATGCAGGCCGCCGCGCCCGATCTGCTCGACCTGTCCAGCGAATCGCCCGCAACCATCGCGATGTACGGCGCCGATCGCGAGCCCACGCGAGCCTTCGGACGGAACTGCCTGCTCGCCCGCCGGATGGTCGAACGCGGCGTGCGCTTCGTGATGGCGTCGCACGCGAGTTGGGATGATCACGGAAGCCTGGTTTCCGGACACACGAAGAATTGCGCGATCACCGACGGCCCGGCGGCGGCCCTCATCAAGGATCTGAAGCAACGCGGTCTGCTCGGCGAGACTCTGGTCGTTTGGGGCGGCGAGTTCGGCCGTACGCCACTCGCACAAACCCTTGAACCGGGCCGGGAATCGGCCACCGGACGCGATCATCATCCCGATGCTTTCACCATGTGGCTCGCCGGCGGCGGCATCAAGCCCGGTGTCACCATCGGCCGCACCGACGAGCTTTGCATGAAGGTGGTGCAGGACCGCGTTCACGTGAACGATCTCCACGCCACGATGCTCCACTGCCTTGGTATCCAGCATGACAAACTGACGTATCGATACCAGGGCCGCAACTTCCGCCTCACGGATGTCGCCGGCCGGGTCGTCGAGAAGATGCTTGCCTGAATTGAGCCGCTGAGACCCGCCCGCCGGCGAGAGCACCCGATCGCGGACGACCGGTGTATACTGCTTACCCAGAGCCGGAGAAGCCAACAATGGAAGCCCCGGCTAAATGGAGACCACGATGCGAAAGCCGACATCGGAGAGTTCCTGGTCTAGGAGCATGTCCGCATCGCCCACGAAGAACGGTTGACCGTCACGTTACACATGGTCAAGGACCGCGCGATGGCCGAACCCGCCAATCAGGAGCGGATCGAATTCTTCTGCCGAAAGTATCCCGGCATGAAGCTCATCCTTGCGCACGCGGCGCGCGGCTTCAATCCGTATCACACTATCGAGGGGATCGGCGCGCTGCAGGGGCTGCGGAACGTACGGTGCGACACCTCCGCGGTTACCGAAGGCGGTGCGTTCGAGGCAATCGTGGACACCCTGGGAATTGACCGGCTGGTGTGGGGTTCGGACTATCCGCTGAGTCATCAGCGCGGGCGCTGCGTCGCAATCGGCGACACACTCGCTAGGTTTTACGAGGATTCGGTCGACTGGAAAGCGGTCGCGGAGCATGCAAAGGTGGAGCCGCTTCTGATCGGACTCGAGTCGCTTCGCGCCCTGAAACTCGCGGTCATGCGACTGCGGCTGACCGATTCCGAAGTGGAGAGCATCTTTCGCGACAACGCCCTGCGCATCCTGGAGCGGTAGACCTTCAGCCATCGAAAAAGGAGAAACGCCATGAACGATTCGATAACACGGCGCGGATGGATCGCTTCGCTAAGGGGGGCGCTCGCGGGCGCCAGCGCGGGTTGGGCCGGTGCGGCACAGGCGCAGCGGTATGTTCATCCCCGGCGCGTGTTTTTAGGCGAGAATACGCGCAAGGAGTTTCGCGAAGCGCTGGAGCAGGGCCGCATCAAAGCCGCGATCATTCCCACCGGCTCCACCGAGCAGCACAACGAGCACCTCGCGCTCGATTGCGACGCCACGTGCGCCACTTTGATCTCGCAGCAGGCGGCTCTGCGATTGTATCCGGCCGTGACCGTGGGCACTGCATGCCCGCTCGGCTACGCGCCCTATCACATGGCGCGCAAGGGCACCATCACCCTGCGAAAACAGACCTTCCAGGCCTACGTCTACGACGTGATTCACAGTCTGGCGACGCACGGAGTCCGCACCATACTGGTTGTGAACGGACACTTCGGCAATCACACTCCGCTCGCCGAATCGATCCCCGAGTGGCGCAAGGAACTCGGTATCACCCTCGATACGGAAACCTACCTATCGGCCTATCGCGATGACGAGTTGGCGGGGTTCCTCACCAGCTACCGGTTGCTCAAGGAGGGCAAGCTCGATACGATCGCGCGCCGGACCGCGATGACGCACGCATCCGAAGTAGAGACATCCATTCTGATGGCGGCCCACCCGGGGCGAGTTCGCGCTTTCACGATGGAAGAGTACGATCGCGCGGCGCAGAACTTCGAGTCCGGGTACTCACCCGCGGTGGCGCGTTACCTGGAACCGTGCACCAGGGAAGGGTGGCCGAAGGGCGCCAATCCGGAAAACGCGCGCGACCGGGCGCGCCAGGAACAAGCCCTGTATGCGACCAAGGAAAAGGGCGAGCGCCTGATCGAGATCGCCACCCGGTACATTGCCGGCAAGGTCGAAAAGATGATGGAGGCGACGGAGAAAGGTGCTCCGTGGCCGCCCGCTGCCTGATGCCGGGATTGTTCCAACGGTGATTTTCGCAACGAAACCGGAACGACAAGTAGCTGAGGTTCAGGGCAGCCGCCAGAGCATTTTCGTCAGCGGCCGAGTTATGCTTGACTTGATGCCGATGTCGCGAGCCCAAACATTTCTGGCCAAATTCGAAGCCGCGCTGACCGCGCGAGATTTCGACGCTGTCGCCGGCATGTTCGCTGAGGAATGCTACTGGCGTGACCTCGTCTCCTTCACCTGGAATGTCAAGACGATGGAGGGCCGGGATCAGGTGCGTGAAATGCTGGCGTCCTGCCTCGAGCGCGTGAACCCTCATGACTGGCGGCTCGCCGCCGGCGAGACGGTTACCGAGAGCGCCGATGGCTTCGAAGCGTGGATCACATTCCAGACTGATGTGGCGCGCGGCTACGGCCTGATGCGCATTCAGGACGGGCAGATCCGGACCCTGCTGACCACCATGGTCGAGTTAAAGGGCCATGAGGAGAAGGCCGGATTCACCCGTCCGCTGGGTGCGCAGCACGGGGTGAATCCCGGCGCCAAGACCTGGAGGGAACTGCGCGAGGAAGAGACGGCGACACTGGGATTGCAGACGCAACCCTACGTGGTCATCATCGGCGGCGGCCAGGGCGGCATAGCGCTCGGAGCGCGGCTTCGGCAACTAGGAGTGCCGACCATTATCGTGGAGAAGAACGAGCGCGCCGGCGATTCCTGGCGTAAGCGTTATAAGACGCTCTGCCTGCACGATCCGGTCTGGTACGACCACCTGCCCTATATTGATTTTCCGAACAACTGGCCGGTGTTCTCGCCCAAGGACAAGATGGGCGACTGGCTCGAGATGTATGCCCGGGTCATGGAGCTCAACTACTGGAACAGCACGACGGCGAAACGCGCCAGCTACGACGAGGCCGGCAAACAATGGATCGTGGTGGTGGAGCGCGAGGGCCGCGAGATCACGCTCCGGCCCCGGCACGTGGTTTTTGCGACGGGCATGTCTGGCAAGGCGAACATGCCTCACTTCAAAGGCATGGAGACCTTTGCGGGCGAACAACATCATTCCTCGCAGCACCCCGGGCCCGATGGCTACGCCGGCAGGAAAGTGGTCGTCATCGGCTCGAACAATTCGGCGCACGATATTTGCGCCGCGCTTTATGAAGCTGGCGTGGACGTGACGATGGTGCAGCGGTCGAGCACTCACGTTGCCCGTTCGGATTCGCTGATGGAGTTTTCCTTGGCCCCGCTTTACTCGGAGCAGGCGGTAACCAACGGGATGACGACGGCGAAGGCGGATCTGATCTTCGCGTCGATTCCTTATCAGATCATGAATCAGTTCCAGAAGCCGATCTACGACAAGATCCGGCAGGTGGACGCGGATTTCTACAAGGCTCTGGAGGGGGCCGGCTTC
>SHUI01000265.1 GCA_009697455.1 Bryobacterales bacterium | reverse complement strand
GCCACGGGTCCAGCCAACTATGCCGGCTGCGTCAAAGTACTTAAGTGAACAGTATTGCGTTTAGCCCGGATTTCTCATCTCAGGGCGGTTTCGATGTTATACTCGACGCAAATTCGACCTTTGGAGACTTGTGATGACTCGTGCCTGCTTCATTTCCCTTGTAGCGCTCACCTTGCTCGGCCCCGCGCGGGCGCAGGAATTCCGCGCGTTGATCTCGGGCGTAGTTACCGACGCGAGCGGCTCGGCGGTTCCAGGCGTCAAAGTGGTTGCGGTGAACTTGGCTTCGAACGCCGCCAATCAGGCGGTTACGAACGGAACCGGCCGCTATCTGATCAGCTTTCTCAGCCCCGGCACTTACGTCGTAGCCGTCGAACAATCCGGCTTCAAGAAGTTTAACCGGGAGAATGTCGTCCTTGGCGTCTCGGATCGCCTGGCGCTCGACATCGCGCTTCAAGTGGGACAGGTTTCAGACAGCGTCACGGTTTCGGATACCGTATCATTGCTCCAGACCGAAACCGCGACGCGCGTCGCAACCGTCGAGCGAAGCCTGATCGAGAAGGTACCCAACAATGGCCGGAATCCCTTCCTTCTGACCCACGCACTGCCTGGCGTGGAAAAGGGAGGTTATTGGGGGTCGGCTGAACTCTATGCTTACGGGCAGGTGGGCGGCGTGTCGATCGGCGGCGGCCGGGCAGGTGAAAACGAAACTGTCATCGACGGCGTCACGGACACGCGCCCTAACCGCGGTGTCAATTTCATCCCAGCGCTCGACTCGCTCGCGGAAGTTTCGGTTCAAACCAACGTCTACGACGCGCAGTTTGCCCGCACTGGCGGCGGCGTCAATGTGTTCGGCACCAAATCCGGAACCAATACCGCCCACGGAGCAATGTACTGGCACCTCAAGCATGAAAAATTTATCGCGCCCGGATGGGACTACAACAAGACCGTGGGCGAACTTTTGGCTGCGAATCCGGCATCGCCTCTTCCGAATCGCAAGTTCCGGAACAATACGTTCGGGTTTGAGTTCGATGGCCCGGTCTTCATTCCCAGGGTCTTCGACGGCCGTAACCGGATGTTTTTCATGATCTCGATGGAAGGACTGCGTGAACTGCATCCCTCGGGCCAGGTTCGCACGCTGCCGCAGGCCGAGCAACTCAACGGCGATTTCTCGAACTTGCGCGACCGGAACGGCCGTCAGATTTCCATATTCGACCCGCTCACCACGGACCCGGTCTCCGGGCTTCGCACCGCTTTTCCGGGCAACCGGCTTCCCTCAAGCCGGATCAATCCCGTCGCGGCGAGGGTCGCAGGCTTCTACCCGAAGCCGAACGCCGCGGGGGAGACCTCGGCGCTGTTGAACAACTTCGTCAACACGCAAAATACCCACAACAGCTACAACCAATGGGTCGGTAAGCTCGACTACCGGATCAACGCGAGCAACAACATCTTCTTCCGGCGAGGCGAGACGCCTTGGGAAAATTTCGCCAGAGTCGTGTGGGGCACGAACGAAGCCGAGCCGAGTTCCGAAGCGCCATCCACGAGGCGCGCCGTAAGTTGGGCCATGGATTGGACCAGCACCCTTACTCCGAGACTCGTTCTAAACGTTCGGGGAGGACTTTCGCGAACGGAGAACTTCGGCGGAAACATCTACGGAGTCGGCTTCGACGCGCGGAAGCTCGGGTTCGACGCGAATCTGGTTTCGCGGTTCGACTATCTCCAATATCCGAGGTTCGAGTTTGAGAACTCCGCTTATTCGGAATTAGGCACGTCCCCGGCCAGCGCGGACTTCAGCGACACCTGGAGTTTGCAACCGAATCTCAACTGGGTAAGGGGCCGTCATGTGATCAAAGTGGGGACCGAGTTTCGCGTGTACAATCAGAACAACATCGGTCCCGGCTATGCCAGCGGACGCTACGTCTTCGGACGCGGTTGGAGCCAGATGGACGCCCGGCGCGCCGACGCAGGTTCCGGCAACGAGTTCGCCTCCTTCCTTCTTGGTTATCCCGCCAGCGGCTCGGTCGACCGCAACATCAACCCGGCCGCGAGTTGGCGCTTCTATTCCGGCTACCTTCAGGACGACTGGAAAGCCACCACTCGCCTGACCCTCAATCTCGGCGTGCGCTGGGATTACGAGGCCCCAGCCGCCGAGCGCTTCGATCGCATGGTGCGCGGATTCGCTTTCGATCAGGCAAGTCCGATTGCGAACCGCGTGCAGGGCCTGAACCTGAAAGGAGGACTGCTGTACGCCGGAGGCGGTGGCAATGGACGGCAAGCGTTCAATCGGGACTTGAACAATTTCGCGCCCAGGATCGGCGTCGCGTTCAAGGTCCGCGAAAAACTGGTTTTTCGCGGCGGCTTCGGACTCGTGTATCTTGGGCAGAACAGCGTCGGAGCCAGCACGGGGTTCAGCCGCCCCACGGGAATCGTCAATTCGCTGGACGGGGGCTTGACTCCGCGGGTGAATCTCGTGAACCCGTTCCCGGAAGGTTTGCTGCAACCGATTGGAAACACTCTCGGCCTGGCGACGAACCTGGGTCTGGGCGCCGGATTTCCGTTCCGCGAACGCCCGCTTCCGTACTCCCAACAGTATTCCGCCGGATTCCAGTACGAGCTTCCCTGGGGCATTCTGGCCGACGTTTCTTATGTGGGAAACCAAACGCGCAAGCTGCCCGTTGGCGCGGCGTACAATTTCATTTCCGCGAGCGACCTCGGCCGCCCTGCCAGTTTCTACAGCGAACGAGTGACGAACCCATTGGCGGGACTGCTGCCTGACAACGCGGCCAAGAATGGCGCAACCATTCCCCGTCAGGATCTGCTGATGCCGTATCCGCATTTTACGGCGGTAAACGCGTCCGACGTGCCCATTGGGAGGCAGCGATACGACGCGCTGCAAACCAGCTTTCGCAAGCGCTTCAGCCACGGGCTGAGTTTCTTTGCACACTACACGATCGCAAAAACACTCGAACAGACTAACTTCCTCAACCAGCAGGATTTCAATCCTGGCGATCCCTCGAAATCGCGCCTGGAGAAGCGGCTGGTCGATTATGACGCACCGCAGCATCTGGGCGTGCTGGTCAGCTTCGACCTGCCGTACGGACGCGGCCGCGCCTGGGGCGGGAGCCTGCATCCGTTCGCGAATTTCTTCCTGGGTGGATGGAACACGAGCGTCAACTACAACCGGCGGAGTGGACTGCCGCTCGACTTCCCTAACGCCGCACCGGTCGCGGCAAGGAGCGCGAAGCTAAGCGACGCGCAGCGCGACGAACTGGCAAAGTCGTTTGGCCAGCAGCGGTGGGACATCTCGTACTCGCCGTGGTTCGACACTTCTCTTTTCCCGCGGCAGGCCGGTCCCGCTCCCTTCACGCTACGCGATTTCCCGACCCGCTTCGCGGACGTGCGCGGCAAGGGCATGAACAACATGGATTTCACGATCGCAAAACAATTCAGGGTTGGCGAACGGGTCCGGTTCGAGTACCGGGCCGACTGGCTGAACGCCTTCAACAGCACCTATTTCCGTAGGCTCGATGGAGATGGCAACAACGTGACCCGATCCAAATTCGGATTCCTGCGCGCGACTCCGACGCTCGACCCGCGCATTGTCGTCATGGTGCTGCGCATGACGTTTTGAAGTGCAAGATCACAGGTTTGGCCAACTGGTAAAGCGCCTGCGTGCTACGCGGCTTCAGCACCACCGCCTTCCTCAGCAGCGGCTCGGCCTCGGGTTTCCGGCGAGCGCCAGCACCTCACCCAGCGTGTAGTTCGGCTGAAAGCTCTCAGGCTGAGCGCCAGTTCCTTGCGCCATTCATCGAGCGCCAAAGGCTTGCTGCTGCTTCCGACAAGTCGCGCCCAGCTGAAAATGGACGATCTCGAGTTTCGGCTTCAACCTCGCGGCCAGATGGAAGGTTACTCTGGCTTCGTCGAAGCGGTTTTCGGCGACATCGCCTGGCTCCAGAGCATCTCGACATTGGGGGAATCCCGCCGCTTGGGCCGCTCACGTCGCCCGGCATGAGCTTCGCGTGCTCGAAGCGTTCGAGTTCGGGTAATGAACGAGAACCGCCCCTGGGTTGGCCAGTGGCGCCGTAACTTTCAACATACCCGCGATACGCGCACGGGATCCGGCCACTCTGACCGGCTTGCCGAAACCTCCGCGCGCGGGGGGTAAATGACGTTACACTGGCGTACGAAGCAATGAAATCTCCCAGAAGCTCTATTTTCCGCTCGCTTTACTTTCAGGTCCTGGTCGCCATCAGTATTGGCGTCGCCTTGGGCATCTACGCTCCGTCGACGGGCGCGGCCATGAAGCCGCTCGGCGACGGCTTCATCAAGCTGATCAAGATGATCATCGCGCCCATCATCTTTTGCACGGTCGTAATCGGCATTGCCGGAGCCGAGGATCTCAAGAGGATCGGGCGCACGGGCGGTCTTGCCCTGCTTTACTTCGAAGTCGTGAGCACGCTGTCGCTGGTTCTGGGACTCGTCATCATCAACGTGATCCGCCCGGGCGACGGAATGAACGTTGACGTGCGGACTCTCGACGCATCATCCATCGCGGCGTACGCTGGCCCGGGAAAAATGCAGACCACGAAAGATTTCCTCCTCAATATCATTCCCTCAACGTTCATCGATGCTTTCGCGAAGGGCGAAATCCTGCAGGTTTTGTTTCTCGCCATTCTGTTCGGCGTGGCGTTGCAGAAGCTCGGCGCGCATTCGAATGTGATCTTCTCCATGATCGAAAGGTTCTCGGAAATCCTGTTCGCAATAGTCAAAGTCATCATGTACGCGGCGCCCGTGGGAGCGTTCGGCGCGATGGCTTTTACCGTAGGCGCGTACGGCCTGCACAGCCTGCTTTCACTCGCCAAGTTGATGGCGACGTTCTATCTCACCTGCGCGGCGTTCATTTTCATCATCCTCGGAGCCATCGCCAGAGCGCACGGCTTTAGCATCTTCCGTTACCTGCGTTATATCCGCGAGGAACTGTTGATAGTGCTGGGTACGTCGTCGTCCGAAGCCGCTCTGCCGCGCATGATGGCGAAGATGGAAAGCCTCGGCGCGGGGCGTTCAACCGTGGGCCTTGTGATCCCGACAGGCTACTCCTTTAACCTGGACGGCACCTCGATCTACCTGACCATGGCGGCCGTGTTCATCGCGCAGGCAACGAACTCGCCGATGACAACGGCACAGCAACTTACGTTGCTCGCCGTGCTTTTGCTGACGTCTAAGGGCGCGGCCGGAGTGACGGGCAGCGGCTTCGTCGTGCTGGCCGCAACGTTGTCCGCGGTGGGCAGCGTACCCGTCGGCGGCCTGGCGCTGATTCTGGGGATAGATCGCTTCATGTCGGAGGCGCGGGCGATTACGAATGTAATCGGCAACGGCGTGGCGGCGTTGGTGGTCGCGAAGTGGACCGGTGATTTGGACGTTGCGGTTATGCGCGAGCGGCTGGAGGCGGGCAGCGCTCCGGCTCGCTACGACTGAACCGCCTGGACCGCGGCCTTCACCTCAGCCATCTGTTTCAGCCGTGCCTTCCAGTCTTCGAGAATCGTGATCGTTGCCGTTGCGCCGAATCGCGAACAACCGGCATCATAGACTTCGACCGCTTTATCGAGCGTCCGCACGCCGCCGGCGGCCTTGATCTTCATTTGTCCCGCGTACCTGCGCATCAGATGCAGATCTTCAAGCGTGTAACCTGACGGCGCGAAACCTGTGGAGGTCTTGATGTAATCGGCCCCGGCTCTGCGGCAAATCTTGCAGGCCATCATCTTGAGTTCGTCCGTCAGATAAGCGTTCTCGAAAATCACTTTCAGAATGGCTCCCTTCTGATGGCAGGAGTCCGCCATCTGGAGCAATTCGGTTTCGATGTGCTGAAACTGGCGCGAGAGTAACTTCGAAATATTGATCACCGTGTCGATCTCCTTCGCGCCGCGCCCTAGAAGATCTCTCGTTTCGTAGAGCTTTGCGGCCGTCGTCGTACAGCCGTGCGGGAAGCCCGACACCGATCCGACGGGAACGCCGCTTCCCTCCATGAGGCGGACTGCCATATCGACGTCGCACGGACGCACGGTGACGCTCGCGACGTTATACCGCTTCGCGACCTCGCAGCCTTCCGCCATCTGCTCTTCGGTCAACTCGGGCCGTAGGAGCGAGTGATCGATCATCTTCGCCACGTCTTCGTACGTGGTCAGCGGCGGACGGGCTTGGTTGTTCTGATCCATAGGGTTCCCCATTGCTTCAAATTGGTGCGGACGTTCTTCATTCCCGCGAACCAGTCCTCGTGATGGAAATGTCCGAAGTTCCCCGCTCCCTTTTCTTTCTCGTCAAGATCGCCCAATGCGATGTTGATGCCCATGGCGCGGTCGCCCATCGTGGTCGAGTAGAACTGTCCGGGGGAGACTTCGAGGCACGGGTCGAAGCTGACCGCCCACTCGATGACGTAGCCCTTCCCGCCGGGTTTAACCTTGGCCACGGCTTCCTGCGCCCCTGAGAGAATCCACTTCTGATACGTGTCCCAGGCCTTCTGGTCGCGCCGCGGCTCGCCTTCGAGCAGACCGCCCACTCCGACGCCGCCCTTTCGGGATTTCGTCAGATTGCAAACCATCTGCCAGGACGATCCGTCTCCCGCCGCGTTCTCATCGCCTTTCCATTTGTTCGAGGCGTTGATGAGTAACTCCATCTCGTCGCCGAACCACGGAAAACCCTCGCGGGT
>SHUI01000264.1 GCA_009697455.1 Bryobacterales bacterium | reverse complement strand
CCGCAAGGATCTCCACATCGTCCGGGTGCGCGTGTATTGCCAGTATGTTCTTGCTCACGGTCTCCTGATCCAAATGGGCGACGACCAGGCCATCTGGTCGTCCACCTGTATGACTCGTACGTAGTAATAACTCTCGCCCGGCGCCGGCTCGCGGTCCGTGTAGCTGAAGGTGACGTTGCTCTCGGCCGGCTGAAGGTTGTGGACGAACTTGTTGTTGCGGACGATGTCGATCTGCCGGATCGGCGCGGTGCCCAGCACTTTCACGGTCAGCATGAAGTCGCCGCTCACGTTTTCGACGATGTCTCCCTGCAAGTACTCCGTCCCGCCTGTCCGCATGCGGTAGTCGAGGACGATGTTGTCCGTCGCTCCATAGGAGTGCCGCTTGCGCATGGCGTCGAGCAGCCCTTGGCGCGTGGGATTCTCGGCGATCGTGCACGCGTAGGAAATGTGCGTGGACAGATGGTCCGAACTCACCTGCACGCCGAGCTTGTATCCCTTTGCTAAGGCGTTCCACACGTAACCGGCCGGTCGAAAGCCGCCCGGAGCCGACGCGAGATTTCCCCGGTGCGCCGCTTTCGGGGCGCCTTCGTATTCGGCTGAAACACGGTCGCCCTGATAGATTTCGACCAGCGGTTCGACCACTGGATCGTTGTCCCGCCAGTCCGTTCCCATGCTGCTTGCCGAGGTGTGCGAGATGGCGATGCCGTCGTACTTCTTCAGATACTCGTAGAGCATCTTCGCGCCGGTTTCGCCCTTGTGTTCGGACTCAGGAATCGGCAGGGTCGGGTTGCCGCGCCTGGCAAAAATCACGTTACGATGCCCGTTTGGATAGACGACGCTGCGCTCATAGGCGTACAGCGGCACGAACTTCGTTCCCAGGGTCCAGACGTCCGCCGCTTGCTGCTGGAGCCACGCGATGTACTCCTCGTCGGGACCGCCGAGGCCGTTGTGTTCGCTCACTCCGAGAAAGTCGAGGTCGGCGGCGTCGATCGCATATCGATACGTCTGCGCGAGCGTTCCGTCGTTGTTGCCGTCCATCGAGAACTCGGTGTGCCGGTGCGTGTCACCGCGGTAGATTCGATAGCTCTTTCCGGAAGATTGAACCTCATAAGAACGAATCCGTTTGAGGTCGCCCGCTTCGTTCGAATGCGCCGCGAAAGTCGTCAGCACAGGCTGAACGCGAGGTTGCAGCTTAGCAGTTTGAGGCGTGCGCGCCGCTGCTGCGGCCGCCGGAATCTTCGCGGTGTAAACGTCCGAGCGCTTGAAAAGAAAATTCTCGTAATCGCGATTGTCAGTTGCCCACGCCGCGTGGATATTCCCCTGCGCGTCGCGCGCGAAACCGCCGCGAACGTCGGTGCGGCCCTGGCTGAACGGGACTTGTATGGGAGCGCTCCATCGCGCGCCATCGTAGGATGTTCCGTAAATCTCCCAAGCCGCCCGGTGCAAGGGAGCGTTGTCGTGCACATCGCGAATGCGCGAGAGCCTGTGGCGAAAGAAGAGCCACGGGCGCCCTGCGCCGTCGGCCTCGATCACGGGAAAATCGTTGTACTCCTGGAGCTCCGCCGGCAACGACCGATTCACATCGGCAATCGGCTCTTTCCACGCCCCTCCCTCGTAGACGGCGACCGCCATCGTGCGCCATTGGTAGAGGCGCGTCGCTTCCTTTCGCACCAGAAAACCCGAGTCCTTGCCCCACTGCGCGCCGCTCTCGTTCCAGGCGGCCCAAAGGCGATCCTGGGTGTCGACGGTGAGCGTGACATGCGCCTCGTATTTCGGCGTCGAGGCGATGTCAACGACATTATTCCATTTGCTACCCGACCACGAGCGCATCGCTACATCGTAATTGCCTTTGCCGTAGCTGTCCCAGGCCACGTAGACGCGCCCGGCGGTGTCGGCGGCGATGGCTGGCTCCCAGTCGTTCGCCGAAGATTCCGAGACGCGCTCGGGCGCGAGCCACGAAGACCCGTCGAAACGCCGCGCGAAGATATCGGACTTTCCATTTCGGAATCCCTGCCAGACAACCCACAGATTGCCGTTCGAATCCGTCGCCGCGTTATGGTAGACATCAGGTTGAGTGTCGGTGGTCAGTCTTTCGACGCCTGACCAGTCTTTGCCATCGAACCTTCGCGCGTACAGATCCCAGTTCCCTTCCACTTGGGCGGACCATATCGCCCACATATGCCCGTTGCGGTCGCGTCCAAGCTTCGCGAGAAATACGTCGCCGGGGTTCGGAGTCACTTTGAGCGGCGTCTCCCATTTGCCATCTTTTAGACGACGCGCGAAGACTTCATTGCCTTTATTGCGGTATCCCACCCAAGCCATCCAAAGCTCGCCGTTAGAGCCCGCGGCCATCGTCGGAAAGTCGTTCTGATAGCTGGGCATCGAGACGTCGAGCGCGGTGGGAGCGCTATCGATAATCACGGCTCCGCCCAGAGCGTGTGCAGGCGCCGCGAGCAACTTCGCCTCAACCTGGAATTCGCCTTGAGGGGTCTTGAAGTTTAGCTTCGTTCCCGCTTTGGCGTCGACCACAAGGCCGGGTTCATTGATGTAAGGGACGGGTGCCGTGGGGAGTTCCGGCTCCCATGCTCGGCGGACGAAGTTCACGCCCTGCTTTGTGGAGAAGGACCAGCCGGACGTCCCGGTGACCTTATCGCCGGGCCGCGGCCGCCAGTTGCGCAACGCGATGACGGAGCCGTTTGTCGCGGAGAGAGTGCCGTCCCACTTCTTCGGAGCGGAGTCGATGACGCCAAACCGAACCCGGAGCGAGATGGCGGAGGTGTCGACAGACACGGCGGCAGGGGCTTCGGACTGCTGCGAGAAAACTGCGACCAAAAGGAAGGATGCCGCCAGGAGGGCGAGCAACGCCGCTCGTGGTAGATGAGTGAAGGGCATGGCGCCTTGAATTATCGCACGGCTCGGCGGTTGTGATCGTGATCGGAAATCTAGCGAGCTACACCAAATGCTCGCCCTACCTTGGCGTGAGCCAGCTCCCCGACACGCACTCCAATCGGCCACTCCTATGGCCCGTCGGATTCTGGCCGAAGGCTCCGGACTGAGCAGGCCGGAATCGGCGGCCCCCTGTGAGCGCAGGTTGATGGTCGCCGGTGCATACAGTTTCCGTTAGGGAGAGATTCCGTATCGCCAGACGACCGGCGAAATCGGTGATGGAGCGTGGTCGGGCGTGCGTTTGGGATCTCGACGCTAGGCTGTCAAGGACCGCTGTCTCAGACTGTTCGAGGTTTGTATGGTCCAAGACTCGTTTCGGTGTCTCTTCCGTCTTTACCTCCTCGGCATTCAGCAGCGGCCTCCATGGACCGCCGCCTCAACATCCTCCGGCCACGCCTGAATGGTGGTCGAGATGGATCTTGTTCCGCCGCCCAACCTGATCCGGGCCGGCGCGTTCTTGCTGGATCGTCTGTCAACCCAGACCGAACGAGGGACGAAGGAGCAGCGCAATGATGACTTCTCCCACGATCGCAACGGTAAAACTCGTTGTTGATGCAGACGTTGCCAGCTCTACCTTCAGGTGGCGTGAATTCGCGCTGCGCTATGTAGACATTGCGCGCGGGTCCGAGTTAATTGCTTCATTCATGACGCTTGCTAAGATCCTATTCGTGCCCGCGCCCGCAAGGACGCGCGGAAACTGACCAATGATGCATCCATCTTTCAGCGCGCCGGCAACGATTTCCCGGCGAAATTCTTTGCGCCCGGCATACAAACGCGATCGAGGGCTTAAAGCGGAGATCGCGCTTGCCGCAAAGCGCCAGTACCGGCGGTCCGCCCCTCCTACTTTCCAAGCGAAGCGTGGGCGTGCGAGTCGCCCGTGAGTTCAAACACGAAATCGTCCGCCGCCGTGTGTACGATCAGCCTTCCGTTTCCGAGAGGCTTTCCCTCAGATGGAAAGAACACCGCGCCGTCGGTGGACTGTCCCATCGGTAGCTTGATCTCGACGAGCGCGATCGCCGAAGCCGCGGCCGCCGCTTTCAATTTCGTTGAACTCACTTCCGCCAGAGCCTGCTGACGCCGCTGGTAGTAACCGCCCGACGACTGCATCCTGCCCATGCCGTACAGCGCGGACTCGTAGGCCGACACCAGCTTGATCACGTCGTTGCGGTTGCCCTTTTCGATCAGGGACGTTACAACCGAACGCGCCGCGGCCGCGCGAAGCACGTTTCCTTCTCCTCGCTCGAAGCGGAACTGTTCCGGGCGGATGACCTGCGCCGCTTTCGATCCATTGGCGACCGCAACCTGAACAATTGCGTATTCACGAATGTGAGCAGGCATCTGCGCAACCATGACGGTCAGACCCTGCTTTGAAAGCGTCTGGTATTTCAAGCCGTTCTGCTCGAATTCGATTACCTGCGCCACGGACAGTAGAGCGAAGGCGAGCAGCGCGGCCAACGCGGCCAGCGAGGGTACCGCCAGTCTTTCCCGGAATACGTGGGCAATGCGAGACGGCATAGTTCCATATTACGATAGAAACAAATATGGACACTTTTGGATCAAAACGCGGCGTGAACCTGGGAAACCGTCCGAGCAGGCACGATCTGGGCGCGAGCGGAATCCGGAATTTCCTCGCCGCGTACTGGAACCTCGGTACGGCGCAACTGCTCGAACACGCAATTTCCCGGCGCGAGGGCGCGCTTGCAAGTGGTGGCTCGTTCGTGGTGCATACCGGCCAGTTCACGGGACGTTCACCCAAAGACAAATTCATCGTTCGCGACTCCGGGACCGAATCACAAGTCAATTGGGGCGCGGTCAACCAGCCTATTTCAGAGGAGAAGTTCGACCGCATCTACTCGAAGGTCATGGCTTACCTACAGGGCCAGGAACTGTTCGTACAGGATTGCTACGGCGGGGCGGACCCCGAGTACCGTCTGCCCATCCGAGTGGTAACGCAGTTTGCGTGGCATTGTCTGTTCGCGCGCCAGTTGCTAATCCGTCCCGATCCGCTCAAGACCGAGGATCACATACCTGAGTTCACACTTGTGTTTGCCCCTGGCTTCCAGGCCCATCCGCCGGAGGATGGCACCAATTCCGAGACCTGCATCCTGGTCAATTTTTCGAAGCGCATCGTGCTGATCGCCGGGACGAGTTACGCAGGCGAACTGAAGAAATCCGTTTTCACGATTCTCAATTACCTGCTACCTGCTTCGGGTGTGATGCCGATGCACTGCTCCGCCAATGCCAGCGAGGGGGGCGATACGGCGCTGTTTTTCGGCCTCTCCGGAACCGGCAAAACCACACTTTCCGCCGATCCGAACCGCAGGCTGATCGGCGACGACGAGCATGGCTGGTCCAGCCGCGGCGTTTTCAATTTCGAGGGCGGCTGCTACGCGAAGTGCATCCGGCTGTCGCAGGAGAACGAGCCGCAAATCTGGAACGCCATCCGGTTCGGCACCGTGCTCGAGAACGTCGCGATGGATTCGGAGACGCGGCTGCTGAACTTCGATTCCGAAGAGATTACCGAAAACACGCGCGCGGCCTACCCGCTGAATTTCATCGATAACGCTCTCATGCCCAGCACGGGTGGGCATCCGAAGAATGTGATTTTCCTTACTGCAGACGCATTTGGCGTTCTCCCACCCGTTTCGCGCCTCTCACCCGAGCAAGCCATGTATCACTTCCTGAGCGGCTACACGGCAAAGGTGGCAGGGACCGAGCGAGGTCTCGGCAGGGAACCGCAGGCCACGTTCAGCGCCTGTTTTGGTTCGCCGTTCCTGCCCCGTCATCCTGGCGTCTACGCAGAACTCCTCGGCGAAAAACTCCGCAACCACAAGGCGGATTGCTGGCTTGTGAACACCGGTTGGGCGGGCGGCCCGTTCGGCGTGGGTGAGCGCATGAAGCTTCGCCACACGCGCGCCATGCTCGCCGCTGTGCTCTCGGGAAAGCTCGCAGGCGTGGCCACGGAGCCGCATCCCGTGTTCGGAGTCCACGTACCACTGAGTTGCCCTGATACGCCGCCGGAGGTGCTGGACGCCCGTGGAATGTGGCCCGACAAAGCTGCATACGACCGGGCCGCGAAAACTCTGGCCGGGTTGTTCAACAAGAACTTCGAAAAATTCCCGCCCGTAGCGGACGCGATCCGAAACGCTGGACCGATCGCGGCGTGAGATCCCGGTGGGTCCGTTGAATACGCTTCAGGCGCTTGCGCTTCCGCCATCTGAGGTCGACGCTCAAACCCTGGTTGCGATATCGATCGCGGCATTTAGAGATGCCGAAGAAGGTCGTACCGCCGCCGTCGAAGAAGTTCGTAAGTTGATTTCCAGGTCGATCTCCAAATTCGAAGAGGTTAGCCAGCCAACATAGCCGCGGTGAGCCCGGCGCACTTCCGCCCAGTTCGGCGGAATTGTCAGTGCTGGATCAGGTCTATTCGTGTGATCCGGTTGTCAGGCGGGCGCTGTTCAGCAACTGCTAGCCTTGTCCTACTCAATTCAGCATCTTGCCCTGTCGCAGGTAGGCCGGCGTATCCAGATCGTCCGAATCAAACGCCGATGTGATGATCTCCGGTTGCAGTGCGGCGCCGGCCTCCTCGTAGACCGGCTGCTCAACAGGGATGGCTTCCCAGTCGGAGACCGGAGCGCGGCGCATGACGGCGGGCGAGTCTCCCGGTTGGAATCCAGTCGCGATCACCGTAACCTTGACTGCGTCCCCCATCGATTCGTCGAGACTTACGCCGAAGTTGATCTGCACTTCGTCGCAATCGGCGGCC
>SHUI01000263.1 GCA_009697455.1 Bryobacterales bacterium | reverse complement strand
CTCGCCAGGACCGTGACGCCTGGAATCATACGATGACACGCATGCTTGCCTTCGGAATGAAGTGCGCGGACCGGGACTTCAATCTGGTTCTAGAGTACCTGGCGAAAACTTTCCCCGCCGAGGACGTGCCGCGTGTCAACGTCAACAAGGCAACGGCCATTCAGCTCGAAAGCGGCCTTAGCCTCAAGCGGTCGCAGGCCGCCGCTATACTGGCATACCGGGAGAAAAGCGGAACTTTCAAGTCGCTTGACGATCTGAAGAAGGTCCCCTTGATTGATGCCGCCAAGATCGACGAAAAGAAGGATCGCATCGCCTTCTAGACCGGTTTCAGGAGGCCGGGGATCATGACGAGAAACAGCTTTCTTACGTCCGCGGTACTTGCCGCGTTGTTTTCCACGGCGTGCAACCGGCCTGCCGGCCCCGGCTATCTGGTTTATGTTTCGAACGAGGGATCGGGCGACATGACGGTGATCGACCCCGGCCGGCCGGAGGCCCTGGCAACCATTTCATTGGGTAAGCGCCCGCGGGGGATCCACGCGAACGGCGGGCTGATTTACGTCGCTCTCAGCGGTTCACCCGCCGCGCCTCCAGGCGTGGATGAAAGCACGCTTCCGCCGCCGGACAAGAGCGCGGACGGCATCGGCGTCGTCGATCTCGATCAGAAGAGGGTTGTACGCAGGCTGTTCGGAGGGTCGGACCCGGAACAGTTCGCGATTACCAAAGATGGAAAACTGATGTACGTGGCGAACGAGGATGCGTCCGGAGTGAGCATCATCGACCTCGCGGAAGGCAAGGTTCTCAAAGCGGTACCGACGGGCGAAGAGCCGGAAGGAGTCACGCTCAGTCCGGATGGAAAGTTCGTCTACGTTACTTCGGAAAACGAAGGGACGGTTGCCATAGTGGACACAGCCGCCGGGTCGGTGGTGAAGACGATCAAGGTGGGACGCCGTCCGCGCTCAGTGGCGTTTCTGCCCGATGGCTCACGCGCCTTTGTCACCAATGAGAACGACGCCAGCGTCACGGTGCTCGATTGCGCGCGGCAGGAGGTGTCGAGTACCATCGCGCTCGATGAGGGCCTGAAGCCAATGGGCACGGCCATCACAAAGGATGGCTCGCGATTGTACGTGAGCACGGGCCGCGGCAAGAAGGTCGTCACCATCGATACGACGGCGGGGAAGGTCGTGGCGTCCATGGAAGTTGGACAGCGTCCGTGGGGAATCGCGCTCTCGCCGGATGAGAAACTCCTCTTCACGGCAAATGGTCCCTCGAACGATATGTCGGTTGTGGACCTTTCGACTCAGACAGTAGTTCGCAAGATAAAGACAGGCGACCGGCCTTGGGGCGTCCTCGTATTGGCAACCAAATGAAACGTAGAAGCTTCCTGGCGATTGCGGCCGCCGCCATCGGATGCGACCTGATCGGATGTAATCAATCGAAGCAAACCGCCGCACCCTTGAAGAAAGCGGCTCCGGAGTATTTCAGGGTTGACGCGGCCAAGGCAGCGAGCGTGCGCGGGAAGACGCGCTTCGAGGGAACACTTCCAGCGGCTAAGCGAATTTCGATGGACGCGGAGGAGGCGTGCCAAGCCTTGCACAAGTCGCCCGTCTTCGATGAACGAGTGCTCACAGGCAAGGGCGGCGAGCTTGCAAACGCGTTGGTTTACATCAAGGCGGGGCTGGAAGGTAAGGTATTCGCGCCGGCCGCGGAGGCGGTTGTTCTCGAACAGCTTGGTTGCCAGTTCGCGCCGCGGGTGATCGCGCTGCGCACCGGTCAGACACTCACGGTGAAAAACAGCGACCCCGTTTCTCACAACGTCCATCCCTCGCCCCAGAACAACCGCGATTGGAATCAACAGCAGGCGCCACAGGCTCCTGATATCGAGCGCCGTTTCTCGCACCCGGAGATCGCGATTCCCGTCAAATGCAATGTGCATGCATGGATGAAAGCGTATGTTGGCGTACTCGATCATCCTTTCTTCGCCGTGACCAGCCGCAAGGGAGAGTTTGTTCTGGACGGCTTGCCGCCGGGCCAGTACACGGTGGCCGCGTGGCACGAAGCGTTCGGCGAGACGACGCAGAGCATTACGTTACAGGCTGGCGAGGCTGGCACGGCAAGTTTCGAATTTCGTTGACGAGGCCCGGCAGCCCCCCTTTTGAAACAGGTGTGATATCCTCCCGGCATGAGGTTCCTCGCTGCCTTCCTCGCTTTGCCCCTGCTCGCTCAAGTGGACACGGGCGCCATTTCCGGAACGGTTTCCGACGCCAGTGGAGCCGTGATTCCAAATGTTCAGGTGACCGTAACTCACCTCGACACGAACATCAAGACTGCTCTCTCGACGAATGCCAGCGGGTTCTTCGCCGCCCCGTCCCTCAAAGTGGGACGCTACACCGTGGGAGCCACGGCCGAGGGATTCCGTCCGGAGATGCGAACCTCCATCGACCTGCACGTGCAGGAGCGGCTCGAAATCAACTTCACGTTGCAGGTAGGCAGCTCGGCGAGCGAGGTCACCGTCACGGCCGCCGCTCCTCTTCTTGAGAGTGAAACTTCTTCCCTGGGACAGGTGATGGAGCAGAAGACCATCACGGATCTACCGTTGAACGGGCGCAACTTCATCCAACTTGCGACGCTTACGGCGGGGACGCTGCCATCGTCGCGTACCGCCGAGCGCGACAACTTCATCGCCAACGGCGCGCGCGCGATTCAGAACAGCTACCTGCTCGATGGCGTGGAGAACAAGAACCGCATTCTCGGCTTCGATAAGGGCGTGGCTCAGATTGTGCAGCCCGTGATCGACGCGATTCAGGAATTCAAGGTGCAAACCTCGACATTCTCCGCCGAGTTCGGACAGGCTGCCGGCGGCGTGGTAAATGTCACGCTGCGGTCGGGAACGAATCAGATCCACGGGAGCGCGTTCGAGTTTTTCCGCAACTCGAAACTCGACGCCCTTCCTTACTTCCAGCCTGCGGCGGGCGGGCGTCCGGCGTTTCTCCAGAATCAGTTTGGCGCGACACTCGGGGGGCCGGTGAGAAAGAGCCAGACGTTTTTCTTCGCGAGTTGGCAGACTTCACGCGAGGTGAACGCGGCCCCGCAGATCGGGTCGGTGCCATTGCAGCCAGTAAGAGATGGGAACTTCGGCGCGACGCGCATGTACGATCCGGCCACCGTGCGCACGAATCCGGCGGGCGCGGGCTTCGTTCGGGATTTGTTTCCGAATAACATCGTGCCGGCGTCGCGGTGGGATCCGGTGAGCGTGAAGTTTGCCGCGCTTTTCCCGTAGCCGAACCAGCCGGGCACGGTAAGGAACTTCTATTCGAATCCGAAGGAACGCGTGTACGCGAACTCGTACAATATTCGCGGCGATCACCGCCTTGGAGCAAAGGACTCGATCTTCGGGCGCTATTCGGCGAGCAACAACGACAACACACTGCCCGCGGTGCTGCCACCACCGGCCAATGACACCAGCATCTCGTCACCCAACGCGCAGTCGGTCGCGGTGAGCGAGACGCATGCCCTGTCCGGCACGAGGCTGAACGAGTTCCGGTTCGCCTTTGTTCGGACGCAGATGCTGCAAACCGCCTCGGGAGTGAGGCGGTTCACCGAGTTCGGAGTGAAGGGCGCGGAGGAAGATCCGGCGATAACGGGATTGCCGACGGTGCCCATCACGAACTATACGAGCCTGGGAACGACGGGACCGGGGGACCTGCCGATTGCGGCATCGGGCGGCGGCAACATGCCTATCGACAAGGTAGGGCGCATCTGGCAGTTCATTGATAACTTCTCGTGGGTTAGGAACCGGCACACGATCAAGGTGGGTTTCGACATCCAACAGGTGAGCATGTATGGAAACGTCACCAACAGCGCGCGACCGCAGTTCGCCTTCAACGGCGTCTATACGCAGAATCCACAGGCGCGCCCGGGGACGGGGCATCCCTACGGAGATTTTCTGCTGGGTTTGACGAACAACACCGTGGTTGCGACGCGGTCTATCAGCGAGATCCGGCAGCGTATCTTACAGGGCTATGTACAGGACGATTGGAAACTCAATAACAAGCTCACGCTCAACCTCGGTGTGAGGTATGAGCTTTCGCGGCCTTTCGTTGAGGTGAACGACCGTCAATCGAACTTCCTGCTTGAGCCCGGGCAGAACTTCGCGAAGCTGATTCTGGTGAAGGACCGCGGCCAGGCGGGCCTCGACCGTTCGCTGATTGGTACCGATTGGAACAACTTCGCGCCGCGCGTGGGTTTCGCCTATCAGGCGACGGGGAAGACGGTTGTGCGGGGCGGGACTGGCGTGTTCTACGGCCGCGATGAAAACATCGGGATAGGAAGGCGGCTAACGAACAACCCGCCGTACTTTATTCAATCGCGGTTCATCAGCGGCCAGATCAATCCATCGATCGTTTTCAAGGATGGGCTTCCGGCTAATGCGCTCGATCCGGCGAAGGTGGCGAATCCGGACGTGAACGCGCACCCGCGCAGTTTCCCGATGGCGTACGTGATGCAGTGGAACCTGAACGTGCAAAGGGAATTGCCGGGGTCATTGGTGGTGCAGGCGGGATACACCGGTTCTGGCACGAAGAAGTTGCTGTATGTGAACAACGTCAATCTTCCAACGCCGGGGCCGGGCGCCATTGACGTGCGGCGTCCGATACAAGGCGTCGGCGGCGTGTTCTACTACGCGCCGCTGGTTAACGGGACGTACCATGCGCTGCTGGGGAAGGTCGAGAGGCGATTCCGCGCGGGCCTATCGCTGCTGGCAAGTTACACGTACGGTCATGCTATCGATGGCGGCAAAAGCAACAACGACCAGAACGATCCCGATCCGCCGAACTCGCGCGATCTGCGGCTGAATAAGGGCAATTCCAACTACGACGTGCGCCAGCGCTTCGTCTACAGCGGGGTGTATGAACTGCCATTCGGGAAGGGTAAGGCGTTGCTTGCGAACAACGCGGTGGGATCGGCGCTTGCAGGTGGATGGCAATTTTCGGGCATATTCTCAACCCAGACCGGACAACCGTTTACGGTGTCGATGGCCACGGACAACTCAAACAGCGGGTCTACTGGAAGGCCGGACCGGACGCGGGAAGGCAGTCTGCCGGCTTCGCGGCGCGACCGCGCGATGTGGTTTGACCTTGGGGCTTTCGTGACGCCTTCCGGGTTCAACTACGGCAACTCGGGGCGCAACATTCTGAGGGGGCCGGGACAGACGAATCTGGATTTCTCGGTGGCGCGGATGTTCACACTGGGCGAGAGGGCGCGAATGCAGTTCCGCGGCGAAATATTCAACGTGGCGAACACACCGCAGTTCGGGCTGCCGAACGCGAGTGTGGGATCGGCGCAGATTGGGATTATCGGCAGCGTCGTGAGCCCGGAGCGGCAGATACAGTTGGCTTTGAAAATCCTGTGGTGAGGGAGCGAGGCTCGCACGGAGCCAGGCGATGCCCGCGACGCACGCGGTTGGTGGCCTCAACAGGCGACGAACCTGTTTCGATGTGTCGCGCGAAGACAGCGGGAGACGCGACGGCATTGCGGAGTTCTTCAAACAAATTCCCGTGAGGCAGCCCTATTCGAGCGTCGGATCCTTACCGTCGGATGGTGTGAAGCCGCTCGCGAATGCGGCCTTGGGGTTATGCTCCCTGAGTGCAAGGCGACTTTCGGGATGCCTCCCCTCGAAGCACTGACAAAGCTGCCCTTACGGCTCGTGAACCTCTTCGAGATACGTGTACCCGTCCAAACCCTCTTCGTAGAATTTCAAGAGCCGTCCCGATTCTTCGTATCCGATCCGGCCTTCGCGGAGAGCCGTTTCCACGTCCTTGCGAAGTTGCGTCACCAGCGTCTCGGCTGAGTATTGTACGTAGTCGAGAACGTCCTTGACCGTGTCGCCTTTGATCACGGCTTCAAGGATCGCCTCTCCGTTCTCGCCGAGCCGCACGTGGACGGCGTTCGTGTCGCCAAACAGATTGTGCAGGTCGCCCAGAATTTCCTGGTAGGCGCCCACCAGAAACGTGCCCAGATAGTAATTCTCGCCGTTGTATGGATGCAGCGCGAGAGTTCGCTTGACGTCGCGACGGTCAATGAACTGGTCGACCTTGCCGTCCGAATCGCAGGTAATGTCTCCGAGGACGGCCTGGCGAGTCGGCTCCTCGTCGAGCCGGTGAATCGGCATCACGGGAAAGAGCTGCTTGATCGCCCAGCTGTCGGGCATGCTTTGAAAGAGCGAGAAATTGCAGAAGTATGTGTCCGAGAGCAGCGCCGCCAATCCTTCGAGTTCCTCGGGAAAATAGTCGAGTTCGCCCGCGAGCCTCTGGATGCGGCGGCAGATGCGCCAGTACAGATTCTCCGCTAGGCATCGCTGCTCCAAGGGGAGGTATCCAAGGCTGAACAGATTGAGCGCCTGGTCGAGCGCCTGTTGCGCGTCATGGTAGCTTTCCAGCAGGTTGCGCGAGGTGAGCGCGCGGTCAGTTTCCTGCAGGTCGATAAGAGGCTGCTCGGGTTCCGGCGGCAGGTCGTGCAAGGCGTCTTCCTCGCCTAACCCGGCGACGCCCACCACGTTGAATACCAGCACGCTGTGATAGGCGGCGATGGCGCGGCCGCTTTCGGTGACGATGGTCGGATGCGGCACCGAAGCTTCGTCGCAGACGCTCTGTATGTGATAGACGACGTCGTTGGCGTATTCCTGCAGCGTGTAATTGACGCTCGATTCGAAATCGGTCTGGGAGCCGTCGTAGTCGATTCCGAGACCACCGCCGACATCGAGATAC
>SHUI01000262.1 GCA_009697455.1 Bryobacterales bacterium | reverse complement strand
GTTATCGTGAGGCGCACTTCGATGCCCGGTTGCGTGCGATCGTAGGCGTGAACACCTGTCAGCCATGCAGCTGAGGAGCGCGGATGATCGCCCGTGCCGTCGCCGACCGTGTCGGCCTGCAGATGCGCCAGACCGCTGATGACGTTGATCTGATCTTTTAGGCCGGCCAGCGGCTTGAGCGTTGGCGAGAGTTCGAAGCCCGCGCCGACGGTTGAAGGATTCCACTGGTTTTGGATCACACCATTCGCGAAGTAGATGAATCCCAGCCGCGGTGTGGGCCGTGCGGCTTGTGCCGCAAGGGCGGGAACCATGGCATCCAGGAAGGGCAGCGCGAGCGTTGCTCCCGTGCCTCGCAGAAACGTTCTTCGGGAAAGTGCCTTGTTTGTGATGAACACTGCGACTCCTCCTATCTATCTATATATGGCTGCGCCCTATCGGGCTTGCATTCGCAGCCGCTCCTACTTCACTTGTCTCATCTGAAACGGCGTGCTCTTCACAACGCCGATCACCAGCGCCGTCAATGTGTACTTGGCGCGGGCCGCGCCGCGAGCGATCTCGCGAACCGCGGGAACATCATAGTATTGCAGGTTGCGCCCGGCTGCATACATCAACAGTTTTTCGGTCACCGTCGAGACGAACTCATTCTGATGCTCCAGCAGCATTTTTTTCAACCCGGGGATGCCGTCGAAGCGTGTTCCATCGGGCAGCAGACCGGAGGCGTCGATCGCGCCCCCCGCATCCCGATCGCGCCATTTGCCGAGCGCATCGAAGTTTTCCATCGAGAAGCCGATGGGATCCATGCGCGCGTGGCAGCCGGCGCAGGCGGGATTGGCGCGATGCTGCGTCATGGCATCGCGCATCGTCAGCATTCTGCCCGGCTCGGCGCCCTCAATCTTGAGCGAAGGAACATTCGGCGGCGGCGGCGGCGGCGGCGACGAAAGAATGTTCTCCAAAACCCATTTGCCCCGCAGAACCGGAGACGTGCGATTCGCGTATGAGGTAATCGCCAGGATGCTGCCTTGTCCGAGAAGGCCGCCGCGCGGGCTGCCTTCCGGGAACGTGACTTTTCTGAAGTAGCTGCCCTGGATGTTGGGTATCCCGTAGTGCTGCGCGAGCCGCTCATTTGCGAATGTGTAGTTGGCGGTGAGCAGGTCGAGAACGCTGCGGTCTTCGCGCAAAATGCTGTTGAGGAAAAGTTCGGTCTCCCGGCGGAACGCCGTGCGAAGAGTCTCATCGAAATCAGGGAAGAGCAATTCGTCGGGAACCTTCGTCTCTATGTCGCGAAGATAGAGCCACTGCGCTGCGAAATTGGTCACCATGGATTCGGAGCGCGGATCGGCGAGCAGGCGCTTCACCTGCTGGTCCAGCGTTGCCGGGCTTTTCAGCCTGCCGGCAATCGCGGCGTCCAGCAGCTCGTCGTCGGGGATGCTGCTCCATAGAAAGAAGGACAAACGCGACGCGAGTTCGATGTCGCTCACGCGATGGACCGATCCGGGAGCGGCATTCGCGGGATCGCTTTCAATGCGGAACAGGAACTGCGGGCTCACCAGCACGCGCTCGAGCGCCCGCTGGATGCCGATATCGAATCCGCCTTCCGTGCGGCCCGCCAAATAGAAAGGAATCAGGCGATCGACGTCCGAGGCTGTCGAAAGCCGGCGATAGGCACGCTTCGTCAGCGTTTGCAGGATTTTCCGGGCGCAGGCGAGTTCCGCGCTTGTGGCAGCGCCCGCAGCCGGATGGCAGGTGAAGAGGCGCCGGCGGCTCGGCGTGTCGCCCGAGCCTTTCACGGCAAAGGGGCCGCTGATGGTTACGGAAGCGATCGCGGGCCCGCTCCCACGGCTGCGCAGCCGCGGCCGCAAGGTCTCCTCGTCGCGGGCCTGGCTACGCTCGATGAAGGTCACGCCCACGAGATGTTCGCCTGCCTTTATCGGGACGCGGTATTCCATGGGTCGTGCTGCCGCCCCGCGCCCACCCCGGCCTCCGCCGCCCCGTGCTCCTGCGGGGCCGCCGAGTGGAACAAGCTGCACCCGTTCGCCGTCCACGGAGATTTCGATTTCGTTGGGATCGCGCGCCGCGCCTGCAGTGTCGAGGGAGACTTCGTAGTCGCCATCGACCGGGAAGTAGCTGCGAATCGCGAGGCCGCCACGTGTACCGAAGGGCAGTTCTTCAACCCGCGCATCCTGGTTATGTTCAGGATGCAGCTTATGGATGTTGACCATGAGCGGCATTTCCGGGTTGCCCACCGCGAGCCTGCTGATCTTTCGCGCCGCGTCGAGGTATCGCTCCATCGTGCTTGGCGAGACGAAGAGCAGGTCGGCAATGTTGTCGAAACCGCTGCTGATGTTGTCTGCCGGCAACAAGAGCGAGTAATCCATTTCTTTGGGCAGGGCGTCAAGCGCGAGCAGGTCGCGGACGGAGTTCTGATACTCCGTGCGGCTCAAGCGGTGCAGCAGGGGCAGCGTGCCGGGATTGGGTTTCGCTGCTGCGGCGCGGTCGAGTTCAGTTTCGAGGAACGCGGACACGGAGTCGTAGATGGCTTTGTTCGGCCGGGGTGCGCTGGCCGGCGGCATGGCTCCGGAGCGAAGCTTACGGACGACCTTCTCCCACAGTTCCGGGTTGGTGCTGACGCGAGTGAGTTCCGACGGATCGAGCACCAGGCCCGCCGTCTTCAGCCCCGGGTTGTGGCACGTGACACAGTACTGCTCGAAGACCGCCGCGGTCGCCGCCGGGCGGGGAGTCTGCGCGCGGGTGGTGAGGGAGAGGGCGAGCAGCAGAAACATCACGACCATGGACTTTCTATTCATCGTCAGGATCCAAGCAAGCGCTTGCCTACAGTTTTCACCATTTCGTTACGCCAGCATTGAGAAATTCTGCTCCGGAATATACTATTAGCCCAGCGAGGAACCCATGAAAAACGTCAGCGCATTGTTCGCGTCGGCATGCCTGCTTGTGACCACCACACTCACGTTCGGGGCCCCGCCCGATCCGCGTCTTATTGAAGCGGTGAAGAAGTCGGATGCGAAGGCTGTGCGGTCTCTGATCGCCGCCCGTGTCGACATCCATGCCACGGAACTGGACGGCTCCACCGCTCTTCACTGGGCCGCTCAGCGCGACAATTCCGAGATTGTCGGGCTCCTCCTCGCCGCAGGCGCCAACGCCAAAATCGCCACGCGCTACAACATCACCCCGCTCTACTTCGCTGCGACGACCGGAAACGCCGACATCATGGAGCGGCTCTTGAAGGCCGGCGCCGATCCCAATGGCCCATCTGAAGACGGTGAAATGCCAATCATGACGGCGGCCCTCACCGGGAAAGTCGACGCTATCAAGGCTTTACTCAGCCATGGCGCCGACTTGCACGCAAAGGACCCGCTCAAAGGTCAGACGGCGCTGATGTGGGCCGCATCCGAAGGGAACGCCGCCGCGGCCGAACTGCTGCTTTCGTCCGGTGCGGACATTAAGGGGAAGTCGAAGGCGGGATTCACGCCGTTGCTTTTCGCCGTGCGTGGCGGCAGCATCCCCACAACCAAGGTTCTGCTCGATCGTGGCGCCAACGTAAATGACGTGGCTACTGACGGAACCAGCGCGCTGAACATGGCAGCCGTGAATGCCTACTTCGAACTCGCGGGGATGCTGGTCGATCGTGGTGCGGACCCGAATGCGGCCGACCCTCGCGGCTCGGCGCTTCACACTCTGGCGTGGCTGCGAAAGCCCGGCGCAGACGGCGCTGCCGGTGTGGGAAACACGCCGCATGGCCCGCCGGTTCCGACGGGCAACATGTCCGCGATCGAACTGGCGAAGAAGCTTCTCGATAAAGGCGCCAATCCCAACGTCCGCATCGCCTGGCAGGACAAGAAATTCGACAAGGAAGGCGGCACGATGAAGAATCCGCCGCTGATCCAGCTTGGCCGTCATTACTTAACCTATATTGGCGCGACTCCGTTCTACGTTGCCGCGAAAAATGGCGACGCCCCCTACATGCGCTTGCTTGCCCAGTACGGCGCCGATCCCAAAATGCCGAATGTGCTCGGCGTCACGCCTTTGATCGCGGCCTCCGGGTTGGATTATTGGGAAGGTGAAGCGCCTGGACCGTTCACCGGATGCAGCGAAGCGGAACGCATTGAAGCCGTGAAGCTGGCGCTTGAACTCGGCAACGACATCAACGCCCACGCCGACTTCGGCGACTACAAGATGGAAGGCGATCCGCAGTACCTTCTTCTTTATTACCCGCTCAACTTTTCAGAACTGGCCGACAAGGTCCAGGGCGATCCCCGCTGGAGCGGCAGTACAGCGCTCCATGCGGCTGTCGTCTCCGGCCAGCCCGGCATCGTGAAGTACCTGATCGGCCGCGGCGCCGATGTGAACTCGAAGACCAAACTGGGATGGACCCCTCTCGACATGGCCGGAGGCATTTTCTTTGCGAATGCCCGCAAGGACTACCCTGCCGCGGCTGCAATCCTGACGCAAGCTCCCGGGCAGAAGTAGCTGAAGGAGTAATTCGGAGACGGGCTATAGCTTCAAAACCCGCACATGCCCAGCTTTTCCGTACTCGATAACTTCTCGATCTCGCGTTGCGAGAACGACGTCCCGAATGCGAGCGGTCGCCACCAGGAACCGATCCGCCGGGTCGCCGTGAGGCTCGCCCGGCAGGAGGGTGCTCTCGGCCGCTGTGTCGGCGTCCAGGGTCGCGAGGCTAATGCCGGAAGGCTTGAGCGCTCTCTGAACCCAGTCTCGTAACGGCGAGGAAAGCTGAACCCTGCCCTTGGCGTGCAGGATGCCGAGTTCCCAAACAGATATCGCCGATACCAGAAGACCTTCATTCCTGCGGGCATCCTCTATCCGCTTCACACTCGCCGCAGGGAGTCGATCTCGGTCACCTTCCGCATACCAGAGCCAGATGTGCGTATCGAGAAGCAGTGCACTCATTTCTTCGGTCTCTTCGATTTACGCGCGGGGTGTTCGTAGAGATGATCTTCATCCCCCGACAATGCACTCCATTCCTCGTCGAGGGGAGCCGTGATGTCCCCCGGGATCGCCACTGAATTCTTCATGTATCCGAACAATGAACGAGGGACCGCGGGGATCGGCGCTAACTGCGCTACCGGCCTTCCGTGTTTTGTAATGACAATCGGTTTGCGCGTCTTCTCGACTTGATCCATGAGCTTCAGGCACTCGGCTTTAAAGGTAGCGGCGGGAATGTTCACAGTGTTACTCCTATGACCACAATTTCTAGTCATGGTACTCCGGGCCGCTGCAAGGATCAACCGCCACATGATATAAACACCCCATGCAGCCACCGTTGCGTCGAGTACTGGGGGTGCTCGCGCTTATCTCTTCTCTTCTGATTTCCGGGACGCTGGGTTTCCATTGGGTTGAAGGGTGGACCCTCTTCGAGGGTTTCTACATGACCCTCATGACTCTGACCACTGTCGGATACGGCGAACTGCATCCGCTTTCATCTTCCGGACGGATCGTCGCTGCGGCCCTGATGCTGGGTGGCGTCGCCGCCGTCTTCATCTCCATCGGTGTCCTGGTGGATATCATCATCAAGCTCGAACTGGCCGATTACTTCGGCCGAAAACGGAGACAGCGCATGTTGGAAGAGCTTTCCGATCACTATATTGTTTGCGGCGCGGGCCGCGTGGGGCGCAGCGTCATCAACGAACTGCGGCGAAGCGGCGTGCCCGTCGTGCTGGTGGATAGCAACCCGGCCAGCGCGCAGTGGGGCATTCAGGAAGGCATTCCGACGCTTGTCGCCGATGCGACGCAAGACGATACGCTGCGGCAGGCGCGGGTGATGCAGGCGAAGGGTCTCGTTGCCGCGATCAGCAGCGATGCCGAGAACGTGTACGTTACGTTGTCCGCGCACGTGCTGAATCCTGCATTGATCATTTCTGCTCGCGCCACCGACGAGCAGGCGGAGGCGAAACTGAAGCGCGCCGGAGCGACAACCGTGCTGACCCCCTACACGTTCATCGGGCATCGGCTGGCACAGTCCATGCTGCGGCCACACGTTCTCAGCTTTCTCGATGTGGCTTCGGCATTTCCGGGGGCCGGGGATCTGGAAATCGAAACCGAGCAACTGCACATCACCGATACGAGCCCTTTATGCGGCAAAACTCTGGAGGAGGCTCACGTCCGTCAGACCTATGGCTTGATCGTACTGGCGCTGCGGAAAGCCGCCGGCAGCATGTTGTTCAATCCGGATGGAGCGACGCGCGTGGACCGCGGCGATGTGCTGATCGCCATGGGAGAGCGATCGAAGCTCAAACGCATGGCCGAAGAGCTGAGGGTCCACGCGGCGTCTTAGCGAAGAGTAAAGTTCACCGACACGCTTACCAGAGTGGCGACGGCGGCGCCGTCCTTCTTGCCGGGAAGAAACTTCCACTTTTTTACTGCGTCGATGGCCTTCTGGTCGAGGCCGTAGCCCAGGCTCTTGCGGACATTCTGAAAATCCACGGTTCCGTCCGCCTTGACGACGATGAGCAACTCCACGATCCCCTGAATGCGGCCCTTGCGTCCGTCGTCGGAGTATTCGGGAAGGATCGTGTACGTGGCTTTGGGTTCGGAAACTCCTCCGCCAATGCTGAAAACACCGCCGCCAACACCGCCGCCAACACCGGGGCCGAGTCCCGCACCTCGCCCAGGCCCGATGCCTGTTCCTGTACCTGTGCCGATTCCGCCGCCTGATCCGGGCCCGGCTGAGGGCGGCCCGACCACACCGTTGGGGTCGCCGAACTGCATGATCGGCAGTTGGACCTGGGCGA
>SHUI01000261.1 GCA_009697455.1 Bryobacterales bacterium | reverse complement strand
GTCCTGCCGGAAGTAGCCGATCGTCAGCTTCTTCGGAACCGACACGTCGCCTTCGTCAGGAGACTCCTCTCCCACGACCATTCGGAACAGCGTCGTCTTGCCGGCGCCGTTAGGGCCAACCAGACCTACTTTTTCGCCGGGGTTCAATTGAAACGATGCGTCGACAAAAATTAACTGCTTCCCGTACTGCTTGTGGATACCTGTGAAAGAAATCATCCGAAATACCAAGTTAGCAGACGGGTCAAATCGGGAAGTCGAAAACGTGGTATATTTCAAGAGAGTAGGAGGCGCCATGCCAAAGGTGGCAACGGTCATTTTCCTGCTGGTTATTGCAAGTGCGCCGCTATGCGCCTCGGTCATTGACACCAGCCCGTCGTGGGACGGCTTCACTAAGGTGTCGAATTTCGGCATTGCCAGCGGCAGCAGAGCAACATACGGGCAGACGATATCCGTGTCCGCGCCCGATTCGATTCTCGACAGTTTTTCCATTTTCGTCAAGATTCCAAGTACACTCGCGTTCGGAGGTTACGTTTATGCGTGGGATGGGTTCAAGGCAACTGGGATCCCTTTGTTTCAAAGCACGCAACGTTCCACCACAGGTGCGGCAAGCTTCGAAGATATCGTTTTCAACACGGGGAGCTTGCACCTGATTCCAGGCGCTTCGTACGTACTATTCGCCAGCGTCTCCGCATTCGCCGCCGGTCACTCCGGAACCGGCGACTGGGCTCAGCCGCAGAATCAGGACATATATAACGGCGGGTTGTTCGTATGGCTGAACAACAGTTCGGATACCAGCCTATGGACGTCGCAAAACTGGATCCAGGGGTACCTTGGCGTCGGCGCGGACATCACGTTCAAGGCCATTTTCAGTTCGACGGCTCCACCACCGGCACTACCTTCAGCGATACCCGAACCACCGACGGTGCTGGTGGGTTTCGCCTTGGCCGGGCTACTTTCGATTCGCGCGAAACGGCACTAAGCGGCGGGATCGCGGCCGGCTGGACGATCGGGGCGCCAGAAGCAACTGGCGCCAGCCGCGTCAGCCGCGTTTCGATGACCGGGCGGTTCGAGACGGGCAATGATTACCTAAAAGTTGCGGAATATTCATGAGTTCTGGTAAGATATAGCTATAGAATTAATTCCACTTTTTAAGGGAGATCATCATTTGGCACTAAAACGCACTACAACCGCTAAGGCAGCATCCGTTCGTCCGAAGACCGCGCCGGCAAAGCGCGCGAGGAACTCCAGCGCCAAGCATTCCGCGACACCTTCGGTCGAGTCCGCCGTTTCCGTAATGGAAGAAATCGCCTTAACGAGTTCGGTTGGATCTGAAAAAGACGCCGTCGCGAGGCTTGCGTATTCTTTTTGGGAAGAGCGCGGGTTTCAGGGCGGCTCGCCGGAAGAAGACTGGTTTCGCGCTGAAACACTGGTGCGCGAAAAAGCAATCGCCGCTCACGCGTAGCTGAGAGTTAGAACAACTACCATTAAATCCCGGCCGGATAATGCGGGAATTGGGTCTCTGGAGCTTGGATTTACCGGTATTTTCTTAACACGGCAAGCAGCCGTCCTTGTATTTGAACGTCCTCGAGCCGGGCGACAATGGGGTCCATTTCGGGGTTGGACGGCTGAAGCCTGACGTTGCCTTCCGCATCCCGGTAGAAGCGCTTCAGAGTCGTTTCGTATCCTTCCACGAGCGCGGCGACAATCTCTCCATCCCGTGCCTCGGCGGTCTTCTCCAGAAGAACGAAGTCGCCGTCGCAAATGTGATCGCCGATCATTGAATCCCCACGCACTTCAAGGGCGAAAGTCTCAGCATTCCCGGTGAAATCGCTGAATTTCAGCGTGCGCCGTTGCTCGTCGGCCTCGACCGGAGCGCCGGCCGCGATCCTCCCAGCGAGTGGTACTTCTTCGCGCCGCTGCTGCCGCGCTCTGCCGTACTTCGCCCCCAGTTCAATGGACCGGCTCTGGTTAGCTCCTCGCGTGAGGTATTGCTTCGCATCGAGCGCCGAGATGTGCTTGTGAACCGTCGCCAGGGACGCCAGATTCATCCCCTTGGCGATCTCGTCATAGCTCGGGCTGTACTCGTGTTTCTCGACGAACTCCGCGATGAAGTCGAGAACCTGCTTCTGCCGCTTGGTCAGCGCCATCAATAATTCTCCCTTGACTTCTATTCTTGGCGAAGGAAAGGAGAAAGTCAAGGCTGAGTTGAACTTCAGAAATCACAGAAACTACGGCGGAACTACAGCCCGATGTCGTTCGGTCCCCGCAGGCGCGGGAGGGTTAGTTTCAGTAGAGTCTTGCCCCTTGCGGAGACCAAGGAGTCATCGACGTCGAGATACTTGAGCGACTTGAAGCCCGGGATCGAAGTGAGCCCCGTGTTGGTTATCTGGGTCTCCCACAGACTCAAATCCGTCAGTTTAGGCAGATCTCGAAGCAACCGAAGCGCGCGGTCAGTGATTTTCGTGCCTCCGAGCACGAGCGACTCCAGCGACTCGAGTCGACGCAATTTCTCGACGCCCATATCCGAAATTCCCGTGAGGCCAAGGTTCAGGGTCCGCAAAGACGTCAGAGGCGCCAGTGATTCAATGCCGGAATCTGTGACGTCAGTCGACGAGAGATTCAGATCTTCGATCGCCGTCAGATCTTCCAGGAAGCCCAGCCCTTCGCCTCCGACCCGCGTGAAACTCAGGTCGAGAGACTCGAGCATCGGAAACATCGGCAAGAACCGTGCGCCCTCGCTGGTAATTCCCGTGCGCGCAAGCGAAAGCAATCTGAGTGAGTGCAGTCCGGATAGCATTTCAAGCCCCGCGTCTGAAAGGAGGGTTCCGGGTGCTTCCAGAATCATGAGGGAGCGCAATCGCCGCAGGTGCCGCAGTTGATCGTCCCCCATGGCGGCCGAGCCCTCGGCACGGCGGACAAAACCATGGAGGTCTCCCGAGCGCATCGCTCCGAGCGGAGAGATGTCGGAGCAGTCAACGGCCAGGCGCAGAATGAGCGCCTTCCCTGCTGGTACGGCCACGGATCCGCGGGCCTCGCCGAGAGGCTCTTCCGCACCGCCAGGATCACCCAGATCCTTGACCGACAACTCGCCAAGCGAGCGATCCTGCGGAAACTGGAGGCGCCGCGTACCGATCCTCGCCGCGTCTTCCAGGCCGCGCCGGACGAGTTCCGAGTCAAGCAATGCGAGAGCGCCGTGGGTCGCGCGTACCAGTTCGCTCACTTCATGAACTCCTCGATTGTTAACTCGGCCAAGCGTTTCTTCGTCTGATCGATCTGCCGGTCGATACAGCGTTCCAACTCCTCCATGAGGCTGCCGTTCCGCCTCTGGGACCGCAGCCTGTCTCTGAGTTGCCAAAGATCCGATTTCGAGAGGGCGGCGACTTCCTCTTCAATGGCGTCGAGGCGCAGCCTAACCTGCGCAACCTTGCGAATCGTCCGTACCAACTCTGACGCAACTCCCGTGCCCGGCACGGCTTCCGGATCGCTCTCCCAATTTTCGAGTATCGAGTTAAGCGCGTGCTCATCGCCGTTGCGATATGCAACATTGGCATCTGACATGAGCTGCTCGCGGCGGGCCCGCTGCTCCGGATCGACCGTCAGATCCGGGTGCAATTGTTTTGCAACTTCGAGATACAGCTTTCTCAATTGAGACCCGGCCTCAGGTCTTGCGGAGCTTTCCGCATGATCGCCCGCGCCATCGCCACTCTCAAATCCAGCGCACTCTTCGGCCGATGCCCGGGCGCGCTGGTGAACGAACGCCTCGCGCACTGGAGGATTAGTGCTCGCCGGCCGTGGACGCCGTTTGGCGATCTTCTCGGCGATCATGACTTCCAGTTCGTCGAGTTCGAGGTAACGGAGACCAATCACCTGCACGTACCGCCGCTCAAATGCGTGCAGGTCCCGCTCAAGTGTAGCCAAGTCCAGCTCACGCTGCCCGAGGGCCGCGTGAAGCTCCTCGAGTTCGCTGAATTTCTCTTCGAGTTCGCGCTCTTCAGGAGTCAGACGCTTCCCGGGCGGGGTCATCCGTAAAATCCCTTATGCGCCGGCCGGCTCTTCCGGAATCCGCTCCGCCGTCTCCAGGAATGCGAAATAGTCGACTCGAACTTTACTCTTCGCCGGAATCCAGCGAAACCCTGGAACTCCAAATATCCCGCCACGCTCAATCATCTTCCGCCGGGTCTCGGGCATCGGGGAGGCTCCGAATTCGAGTCCGCGCGTAAGAGTCCTGCCGTTCCAAGGTGCGTTGGTTCTGCCCCTGTTTTCCTCCCAGATGCCTAGCCAGGGAAAGTCGGTACGTTTCCAGATGTAACCGAACAGGGTCTTGGAGGTCGGAGAAAACGCAAGAAAAAAAGCACGTTCGCGGTGAGGATCCATCAGGTGGGTGGTGTACCCGCCAGACGACGCCGCAGTCGTATAGACACGCAAGTCCATGGTTCCGCCGCCCGGTCTTGGTACGTTTGGCCAGTCGAACTCCGCGCCCGTCTTCATGTAGCCCGCGGCACCTGTGAATTCCGCTTCGAACACCTTGGAGCGGGTACCCGGCGCCCGGAACTGAGTGACGCCCTTCTCGAGGAAGGGAGGTCCCAACGTCACGTGCTCGGTCCATGCAATCGGGCGGTCTGAGCCGGACATGTTTTCCACGGTTTCCGTAATCTCGACTTTTCGCGAACCGCGCGCGAGTTTGATTCGCCGTTCAAGTTTGAGTTGCGCGATGGGCAGGTCGGCTCGCGCCGTCAACTCGGATTCCGACGACGAAATTGTGTAAGGCGCCACCGACGCTTCCCCATGCACGGTCAGCCCCGCCGCCGCTTCCTCGTCCGAAGGCCCGCCAAAAATATCCAGGCACAGATTGTGGCCCATGATGCCCGCCAGGAGCTTGCTTTCGGAGTCGCCGCCGTACGCAGGGTGCTTCGCCGCGTCGTATGTGGAAGGCTCGATTGAAGGCCACGGCGGCAGCCATAGCGGATTGACACCCGACTTCCGGTCCGCGATCTCCGCGATATGACCGCCCTCGACGAGCATGGTCACACGCAGAGCGTCGTTTTGTATCGATACCGCGCGGCGATTGCGAAATTTCGTTTCCACCTAGGCTTTCTTAGGCGCTTTGCCCAGCTTGTCGATCTCGCTAAAGTACACTCGGCGGCCCTCGTCCATGGCAAGGTTCGAGAGCATCACGGCCGTCGAATCAGCCAGCCCAACTTCCAGATCCGCCTTCGGACGCTGTCCGGTGCGCACGGATTCGAGGAAACTCTCGAGTTCGATATCGACAGGGTTGCGGTCCTCTTCCGGAACCATTACGCCTTTCGAATACAGCCATCGGCGCGCGAATTTCATTTCCTTGTCAAGAAAGGACTCGTTGCCCGAAATCTGGTCACGATCGAACAGAATCGGCAATCCCCGTTGTCCCTTTCCCGTGCTGGCCAAGGATGCGTTTGCAACCACGGCTTCCTTCTTCGCTCCGGCGGGCGTCGCCGATGGCGGTACAGGCTCGCGATACCACATTCCCAGCGCCGGCTCATTGTCCGTTCCCACCGTAATCTCGATGGTCGCCTTGGTACCTATGATCCGCTCGCCGAACTGCGTCCGCGACGCGCCGAATAGGGGCAGATGTTCGTTCGTGCTGATCGAACTGTATAACAGCTTCTGTCCTTTCGGATACTTGTAGATGAGCTGGATATTGTCGTAAACGTCGCGTCCGTCGCGAATGTAGTCGTTGCCGCCCACGCCCACGACAAATTCGGGAGAAGCGCCGAACATCCAGTCGGCGACGTCGATCTGATGCGACGCCAGTTCCGCAGTGAGACCGCCTGAATATTCGCGGTAGAGTCTCCAGTTGGCCATGCGCTGGCGCTGCGGATTCGGGTCGGGTTTGATTTTCCATGCGCCGTTCACTGTGCGATGCCACTGCGCATGAACGTGAGTCACGTCGCCCAGCATCCCCTTGTCAATCATCTGCTTGGCGGTCTGATAGAACTTGCTGTAGCGGCGCTGCAACCCCACTTGAAGGATCTGCTTCGGACGGTCGTTTGAGAGCGCGCGCAACGCATGCACTTCCTCCGGCTTGAAGACCAGGCTTTTCTCACAGAACACGTGCTTGCCCGCGAGCAATGCATCGCGAGTGACGCGAAAATGCTCGAAAAGCGGCGTCGCGATGAGAACGCAATCGAGTTCCTTGCGGCCCAGCATCTCGCGATAGTCTTTATACTGTTCGGGCGTTGTTCCCGCGACGTCCGCGCCTTTCTTCAGGTTCGGCTCCCAGATATCGCAGACGGCGACGCACCGCCCGAGGTCATTCGTGTTCTTCAGGTGAGTCAGGAGATACTGGCCGCGGCTCCCGGTTCCGATGAATCCGTACTGCACCTGACTATTGGCTGCCATCACGCGCTGGAACGCCGGAGCGCGGTTCGGAGTCACGGCCACGGCTGCCGCGGCGGCCGTCGCGAAGGTGCGGCGCGTTACGTTTTTGACTCGTGTTTTGTCGTTAGCATTGCTCTCAGCCATTGGCGCAACCTCGCAAGAATTTCTCACCGATTGTATCAAATGGGAGTGTGGTCCCGCCCGGGTGGAAAGCGATGATGAAAATGTCATACAGGCGTTGGCGACAGCACGCAGCAAGACCAGCCCCAGCTTCGAACCGCGGTTTGCTCCGTGCGCGCGGGAATTGTGCGGCAGTTTGAGGCCGAAGGCGCTATAACAGCGAAACTCCCATGCAGACGTATCAACATTATGCTGTGGGAACAGGCCCTGGCTGCTCGGAAGCGGCCTTTTC
>SHUI01000260.1 GCA_009697455.1 Bryobacterales bacterium | reverse complement strand
ACAAGTTCCTACGGGTCGCCGTGGTGTCGTTTGTCAAGGGATTCGCCCCAATTCTCGCAGTCGAGTTTGCCCGCCGTAGTATTCCGAACCACGTGCGGCCTTCGTTCAAGGAGATGGAGAAGAACTGTAAAGGCGGTAGCGCGGCATAGTATTGTCTAGTCGATCGCAGAGCGGCGCTGGAACTGAAGGATAGGCATAACAATGGCGGATGAAGCAGTTCAACCGATTATCATTATCAAGAAAAAGAGTGGGCACGCGGGCCATCATGGCGGAGCGTGGAAAGTTGCTTACGCGGATTTCGTCACCGCAATGATGGCGCTATTCATCGTACTTTGGCTCCTGAGCAGCAGCGAGAAAGTGCAGAAGGCCGTCGGAGGCTATTTTCAGGATCCGACTGGTAGCGGCAAGTTGGCGGGCAGCAACATGGCTGGCGTCGGCGAGACTCTCTCCCTCTCGAAGGATGACATGCCCGCTCTGAAGGAGAAGCTTCAGCAGGCTGTTCTCGACGTTCCTGAATTCAAGAAGATGAAGGATCAGGTTCAGATCTCGGTCACTGGCGAGGGTTTGCGCATCGAATTGATTGAGACGACAAAGGGCATGTTTTTCGAAAGCGGCAGTTCCAACCCCAGTTCGACAGGCCGGGACCTGCTCACTTTGCTGGCTGCCGAACTTGGCAAGTTGCCGAACATTATTCTTCTCGAAGGCCACACGGACGCCAAGCCCTTCGGCACCGGAGGCGCGTTTACCAACTGGGAACTTTCTTCGGACCGGGCCAATGCAGCAAGGCGGATCATGCAATCCAGCGGCCTGCGAGCCGACCAGGTGGCTCAGGTTCGAGGATACGCCGACCAGCAGTTGAAGAACAAGGAGGATCCTCTGGATCCGCGCAACCGCCGCATCTCGCTGATCGTACAGTACCGCCGCCCTCCTGGTGCGCTTGAGGAGGCGGACGAGGACGACGAAGAGGAGGAGGCCGAAGCTCCCGCAGCAGCGGGACACGGGGACAAAGCCGCCAAGGAGCCTCAACCCGCTCATGGTGAAAAGCCGCCCGCCCATGACGAAAAAGCCGCAGCCAAGCCTTCGACGGAGAAGCCACCCCGGGAGAAGGTGCAAATGGGCGTTTTCGTGGCGAACAAAGAGCACGGGCAACCTACGGCTGCCAAGGCTCAAGAGGCGAAACCCAAGCATTGAGAAAGTCTGGCCGGAACATTCTCCGACGTCGTTATTGCCGCAGTCCAAGGCCAACGGCAAACCGGATCAAGTCGAACGAGACGTTCCATCGACGGTGCGCGAGTACCTTGGGGCGATGTTTAGAACGGGTGGTGTCCGGCATTTCAGACAGTACGCTAGTGGAGAACAGATGGCGGGTAGTCCCCATGATAGACTGGATGCGTCGTGCCGCGGCTGACCACATTTGACGGGTTTCTGTGGCTCCTTGGTTCAGGGGGCTTGGGCCTCCTTGCTTTGCGGCTTTACATGACCGGGCTTCACAGGAAGTACCCTTGCTTCTTCGCCTTTCTGGTACTTCGAACGGCTCGGACGCTTGTGCTTCTGATTCCGATGAGCCGGCATACCTACGGCCTGGTGTTCTTGATCACACAGCCGCTGATTTGGATTGGCTATGTTGTTGTGGTGCACGAGTTGTATTCTCTCGCGCTCAGAGGCTACCAGAGTATCCGAAGCCTTGGCCGATGGGTGCTGTACGGGGGGCTAGCGATCGGAATCTGTCTATCCGCAACGAGCCTGATTCTGTCCTGGACCGGCCCAGTTGAGCTTTACCCGCTCCTAATCAAAGCGATGCAGCTTGAACGCGGCGTCGACACCAGCCTGGTGATTCTGCTCACCGTCATCGGTAGTTTCCTGGCCCTGTTTCCAATCCCGCTGAGTCGCAACGTAATCGTGTACACAGCGGTTTATTTCGCGTACTTTCTCGCCTCGACCGCAATCCTGTTCGCGCGCCAGATCGGCGGCCCTGGTGCGAACCCCTTTTTCAGGTCTGTGGACCTAGCCATCTCCGCAGTTTGCGCAATTCTTTGGGTACTCTTGATTAACAGCCGCGGCGAGGAAACCCTTCTGAGGTATCGGGCCGCCGCGTACCGGCACCGGCTAGTGCGCGACGTCTGCTGGATACTCTGGATGCCTTCAACACTGCTCTGTTGCGTGCCGGCGCCCCCAGCCGGCGGGATGACTAAAATTAGTTTTTAAATCCATTTGCATTTATCGACAATATCGTGTAATATTGCCGATAAGTACATAGGAGCGCTATGAACATCTCGTGGATCGCTGTCCCTTGCTTCGGACTCCTGGCGGTTGCCTTCGGACTGCTCGTTCGGAGCTTCGTTTCATGGAAAGCCGCGCCGAGTGGGCCGGTCGGAAACCTGGACGACTTTTCCGCTGCCCGTTATCAACCGATGGAGCGGCTGCTGGCTGAGAACGACTATTCGTTCCTTGCCGCCCAACGTGGTTTGGACCCCAAGGTTGCGAAAAGGCTTCGCGGCGACAGACGCCGGATTTTCCGGGGCTACCTGCGGGAAATGCACCGGGATTTCGCCCGCGTCTACGGTATGTTGAGTGAATTGATGCTCCACTCGACCGAGGATCGTCCCGATCTCGCCGTGGCGATGCTGCGGCAAAAATGGTCGTTTACGACGGCTTTGGCCCGAGTCGAGGTACGGCTGTTCGTTCATCAGTTCGGTCTCGGTTCCATCGAGGTGTCGGAATTGCTTCGCGCCATGGACACGCTCAGCGCCGAGCTTCGCCATTTCGCGATGCCAGCCGCCCAGATTTCGGCTGCTTAAATACCACCAACTTAATGGCACGAGCGCCAGCGTTCTCCGCTGGCGCTTGCCTTTTTTTAGGGTCTTTCGACGGCCAGGATTGACAGCCCTTCTCGGAGTCAGCCCTCCATGGTTGCGTCTATCCGCCCGGAATTGTGGATTGACGGCACAGCTGTAGCTCAGCGCTTCGAACAGCCGTATGCGGACCATGTACGATCGCCCGGGAGGGTAGGAGGCGCGAGGCTTACCCCGTTACCGCGGATCTCGCGTTTTTCGCTCGCCATCCTCAAGCACAGGCACTATCGCTTGTGCTGCTCCCTTAGCACCTGCGGATCGTCCATCTTAGGTCCTGGCTTCGGGTCCTTAGGCTCTCTTGCAGCTGACGGCACGAATAACCTGGAATCCACAGGCTCAAGCTTGTACGGGGTGAAATCCGGCTCGGGCGTGAACACATCGATGAGATCCGACGCAACCGCGTCAAACAGATTTAAAGGCGGCATTCCGAAGACGCGAAACACCGTTTTCAAAAGTCCGGGAAAACCCGCGTTTACCCGGCTCACGTAACCTTTTTTCACGTACGGTCCCATCGTAAGGAGTACCGTGCGATGCGCATCGACATGGTCGCGGCCGCCCTGCGCGTCGTCTTCCGTCACGAACACCGCCATTTCTTTCCACCACGGCGTGTGCGAAAGAAACTCGACGATTCGCCCCAACGCATAATCGTTATCCGCAACGTAGGAGGCGTCGTAGGGATATCCGTCTTCCGGCCGAGGCTTTGCAATGTGATCGTTGGGCAGATGAATGAAGATGAACCGGGGAAACGCCTCCCCGCCTTCGACGTACTTGTCACGTATCTCCTTGATAAACGCGTCCGCCCGGAACTGGTCCGGGATGTTCATGTTGTACATCGGGTACACCCTCGAGGTGTTGCGGTAGAGCGGGTCCGGCATGGGAACATTGGTCAACACGCCGGCGCCGGTGGGTTTCAGCCCTGTACCCTCGTCGACGCCCGCGAGCTCGAACCCTTCACCGTAGTTCCGGAACGTGATCCCGGCGCGCTCAAGATGATGCCAGAGCGTACCCGCATCCAACTGCTCCTCCGGATGCACGGAGGAATTGCTTCCGGCGAACAACAAGCGGCCGGGCGCGCTGGTGGGCAATCGAAAATCCTTTTGGCCGCCGGTCGCGGCCATGAGCGTGCTTTCGGTCCAGGCGTTCGGGTACGATCCCACGAGCCAATGATGACCGTCCACGCTCATCTCGGAATCCGCGTGGAAGTTGTCGCTCATCGCCCAGCGCGAAGCCATCGAATGATGGTTTGGCGTTACGTTCACAGACTTGAAACTTAACCGGTCGCTGCCGCCGTAGACGAATCCGAGGCGCCCGAACCTCGCCAGTAGAGGAGCGGAGCGCACCGGACCGTCCGGAGCTTTCACGATGTCCCCGAATACCTCGTCGAACGTGCGGTTCTCCTTGACGATCAACACCACGCGCTTGATAGCCGCCGGCGGCGTGGCGGCGCTCTCCTTGCGCGCCGCTTCTACCTGCGGAAGCAGGCCGTTGTAGTCGAAAACCCGCTTGGTGTGTGAGGCAAGCTCCGCTGCGTCCGGCAGCGGATAGGTGGAAACCGTGCCGCGCCGCAGCGTTCCCATGAAGCTGCTCTCGGGCGACATGTAGTGCGCGCCGTTCTGTGCCGCGTTCGGTCCCACGCCGATGCCTTTCGCGTTGCAGACATACACATTGTCGCGATCAACGAGCACGCGCGTCGGAAACCAGCCCGCCGGCAGATGGCCCAGGACGCGATTCACGGAAGTATCGACGACACCAACCGCGTTGATACCCGCTTCCGCCACAAGCAGCCAGCCCGTGGCGTTGTTCCACGCCATGCCGAGCGGAAGAACGCCGCGAAGGCCTTCAAGTCCTGGAATGCGCAGTTGAATCTCCGCGGTCACCGCAAGTGTGCCCGCGTCGATCACGGTGATCGAATCGTTGTGCGCGTTGCTGACGAAAATCCTGCCGCCCGCCGCCAGGACGCCCGACGGACTGCTTCCTCCAAGCGTGCCTTTGCCCCAGGGAAGCCCCGTTGGAATGAAGCGCTCGACCTTCGGTGAGGCGGGATTCTCCACGTTGACCACAGCCAGAGAGTTCGATTCCTTTACGTTCGGATCGCCCAGCCCAGGGACGTCCACCGTCACACCAGCCACCGTCTGCCGCCGCACGCCTACGCGAGCTTCGGCCGACGGGAACCCGAACGCCGGAAACGGAAGGCCCGTCTCGCCCCGCTTCAAATCAGCGCCGGGAATCGCCTTGTACTCGAACATTCCGAGGTTTGTCACGTAGGCACGCCGCGCGTCGGGTGAAAGCGCGATCGCGAAGGGAAGCCTTCCTACCTTCACCGACGACACGACCCGGCCACGTTTCACGTCGACCACCGCGACACGGAAATTCGCTTGATCCACGACGTACAGCAGACCGCGCGCGTTATCGAGGGCGATATCGGCTGTATAGCTATCCTTGAAACCGGCCTGATTGAGGCTGATGGTTTTCCGGCGGCTTCCGCTCGCCGTTTGTATGAGCCGGACGCTTCCCGAATTACCGTCGGACGCCCATAGCGCCTTGCTGTCAACGAATGCGAGGCCCATGAACACGGATCGCCAATCGTCGTCGTCGCCTTCCGGGTCGTTCTTCCTGGGCGCGACCAGATGACGCGAGATCCAGCGGCCTTTGTCCTTTTCGAGCACGGTGAGCGAGTAACGGTCGGGCCCGCCGTTGGCAGAAACGAGAATGTTTCCAGTGGGATTGATGGCGAGACCGAACGGTCCAGGCCCGGTCATGTACTGCTGTCCGAGCGGATGGAGCAGACGGCCGCCCGGCAGGATCGACTCTCCCGTCAGGCTGCGGAAGGGCGCGCGGTTGCCCGCGGGCGAGGCGTAGTCAGCGGCGATCGCGCGAGCCGAGAGCGCCACAAGGCAGAGGATCCAGAACGTCATACGAACATTGAACCATGTCGTCACGTTCCTGGTCCGGGCACCGCCTTCGATCCGTGCTTTCTCATTTCCGCCACTCCTGGGCGCGCGGCCCATTTGGGCGCAAGCACAATTTCCGCGGGGCGCCCCTGGCCCGGCCGCGTCATTCTTCCGAGGGAACGTCGCGTATTCGTCGACGCCGGCTCTAAGTGGCCGGAAGGGTACCGGTCTTACCCAATCGTGGCATTCAACGGAAAATCGATCTCGCCATGTCCCTCGCGGATTGGCGACTGCCTCGCATTCAGATTCCATTGGCGGCCACGACAAATAAGTGCCTTCAACCCGCCGCCAATCTCCTTCAGACGCCAGGAGTCCGTCGGGTTCCGTCGGCGAGCGGAGACGCTCTTCAATCGCGACACAGCAGGCCCCAGATGTTTTCGTGATGACGTCTCGGTGGAGCTTTGGCTGCGGCCCGAGGCTTTGGTTTAATTCAATGGAGTTGCGACAGTTGCGACATACAAAAAACATCGTCTGGAAACACCGGCACCCACCCTGATCTCCCGCCGTGATTTGCTGACATGAGAGCAACGGCGCTTCTGCCATTCTCCGGCCAGTCCGCGCCCTGGTAGGGTAAACCTATGCGATGGGGCGAACTGACGTTGGTCGAGCACGATCCGCCCAAGCTCGACGTACAATACCGGCGCGACTATTTCAAGCGCCGCCACTGCGATGCCGTAACGCTCAGCTCTGGCGGCGTCGTGGCCTTCTATCCGAGCAGGCGCCCATGCACTACCGCGGCCCATTCCTCGGCGATCGGGACAGTTTCGGCGATTTGTGCCGCGGCTGTCAGACGCTGGGCATGGTCGTGCTTTCTCGCGTCGTTCCGCATGCCGCCTACGAAGACACGCGCCGGACGCATCCGGAATGGTTACTTGTCGATGAGCAGGCGGAATAGAGTTCCGGCATGACCGGATGGCGGCGTATCGCACCCTGCTCGCATGGCGGTGACAACCGCCAATTCCTGACGGAAGTCATCAAGGA
>SHUI01000259.1 GCA_009697455.1 Bryobacterales bacterium | reverse complement strand
GATGTTCTCCGAAGTTCACATCTACGTGAGCGTGCAGTACAGAGAAATTATCGACCGGCACGAGTCTCGGCTTAAGACGCACCCGGAGGACTCAAAAACGCGGATGGAACTCGGCCGCATCCTCATCAAATGCGGGCGATACGTGGATGCCGCGCGCGAATTGATGGAGGCGTCGAAAAATCCAGCGGTGCGCGCCGAGTCGCTGCATGAGGCCGCGGTTGCGTTTTACCGCGCGGGCAAGTTCAAGGAAGCGGTTGACGCCGCGTCGGATTCGCTCACGCTGAATCCCACGAACGAACGCACTCGCGCCTGGCTGTGGCAGTGCGCCCAGAAAGCGGGGGGACAGTATCCGGAGTCCGTGCCGGTTTCGAACCGCATGGAGATGAAGGTCGGCTACGCCGCGCCATCAGTCACATTCACCGACATCGCGGCGAAGTGCGGTCTTGACAAGACCAGCGCAGGTCGTGGTCTCGCCGTGTTCGACTACAACAACGACGGGTACCAGGATGTGGTGATCGCGGCGGCGCACGCCGGTTGTAGCCTGTATCGGAACAACGGCGATGGCACGTTCAAGGACGTCTCGGTGGGATCGGGCCTTGACGACTGCGTGAACGGGTTCGCGATCGCAGTCGGCGATTACGATAACGATGGATTGCCCGACCTGTTCGTCACGCGGCTAGGTTTCTTCGTCGGCCAAGGCGAGCTTTACCACAACAACGGCGACGGCACGTTCACGGACGTGACCGCAAAGGCGGGGGTCAACGCCTGGGGTCCGGCATTTACCGCGAGTTGGGCGGACTACGATGGTGACGGCTACCTCGACCTCTTCATCGCCAACAATCTGGGCGCGCTCTTCGACCGGAAAACACCCAACCGCCTGTTCCACAACAATGGCGACGGAACGTTCACGGAAGTCGCGGAGAAGGCGGGGCTGCGGACCATCTGGCCGACGATCGGCCATTGCTGGGGCGACTATGACAACGACGGGCGTCCCGACCTGTTCCTCAGCAACGCGATGGGGAGGTCGCAGCTCTATCACAACAACGGCGACGGCACGTTCACGGAAGTGAGCGCGACGGCAGGTTTTGATGATCATTGCATCGGGAGCACGGCGTTCTGGATCGACTATGACAACGACGGGTGGCTCGATCTGGTTCAGTTCACATGGTCCGATCACGAAGACGTGGTCCACACGATGCGCACGGGGCACGGCCCGGAGGATGGCCACCCGCTGCGCTTGTATCACAACAATCGCAACGGCACGTTTACGCTGGTGAGCGAGAAGATGGGCATCGACGGGTGTTGGGGAACGATGAGCGGGAACGCGGGCGACTTCAACAACGACGGCGTGATCGACCTGGTGCTTGGCAACGGCAGTCCGCGCATGGACCGCGTGGAGCCTCTGGTTCTGCTTGAGAATACCGGAGGCAAGTTCAACAACATCACGTTTAGCTCGGGGTTGCCTTTCACGGGCAAGGGACACGGCGGCAATCTGGCGGATCTGTTTGGGGATGGGCGGCTGTCGGTGCTGGTCGCGACGGGCGGAGCCTACCCCGGGGAGCTTCTGACGTCGGGCGTATATTACCCGACGAAGCTGCCGGGCAATTATCTCAATGTCCGGTTGAAGGGGACGAAGAGCAATCGCGACGCCATGGGAGCGCGCGTGTGCGTGGAAGCGGGCGGCACGAAGCAGTACCGCGAAGTGAGCGGCGGTACCAATTTCGGGTGTCTTCCGTTTGAGCAGCACTTCGGGCTCGCAAAGATCGAGAAAGTGGATGCGCTTGAGATTCGTTGGCCGAACGGGCAGCGGCAGAGATGGGAGAATCCACCGATCAACGATACGATCCGGGTGACGGAAGGGCAGGACGGATGGGAGACGGTGTATCCGAAGAGGGTGGAGCAGGCGAACGCCGCGGATTGAGCATGAGAAGAATTTGAAGCGGTTGAGGCGAGGTAAGGTCAATCCTCATCCACATCGCCCTCCTCATCAGAGTCCTCCACCGAGGCGCTTATTTTAAGGCCGAATCGTTCGAGGAAGGCGCTTTCCTGACGCCGAAGTTCATCCGCCCGTGCATGAACGAAAGCGGATCGATCCGGCGCCCTTACAGCGTTGCGCGCGGTCTCGTTTATTCCGTGAGTATAGCGCGGTAACTGCAGCATCGTTGCCCAAGTGCTGTCCAAAACAAGGAATAACAGTGCACCCCGCGTTGTCCCCGACGCATGCGTCTTCGCCAACTCCATCCTAGATTTTTGAATGTTATCAAGATGGCACGGTGGAAACAGTAGCGGAATTGCGATCATGTGCTTGTGCCGGCGAAGTGTTGACGTCGGCTTGGACGAAGTCGCGATGGCAAGTGTCCACGAGATCGCGTGCGCCCTGGATAGGTCCGACGAACATGAGATCCACCGCTACGCTGCCTGACGCCGCGCCTCAAATCCGCCGAACGCCTCACATCACAGCGCTGTGCCCTTCCCAAAGACGTAGTATGATTGGCATCCGTGACTCCCGCCTCTCGCGATCTTCCACGTAGGCTCGGCCTGTTCGACGCCACCATGATTGTCGGCGGAACCGTAATGGGTTCGGCCATCTTCCTGGTCCCGAGCAGCGTGGCGAGCACGTTGCCAAACCCGGTGCTCATCGCGGCCGTGTGGATCTTCGCCGGCGTGCTCACCTTTTTCGGGGCGCTCGCTTTCGCCGAACTCGGCGCGATGTATCCGGCGAGCGGCGGACAGTACGTCTACCTCCGCGAAAGCTGGGGAAAGCTGACGGCGTTTCTTTTCGGATGGGCATTTCTTCTGGTGATCCGGTCCGGCGGCACGGCGACACTTGCCGTCGCCTTCGCGATCTATGTCGGGCACTTCGTCCCGCTCACGGCGGCCGGCGCGAAGACTACAGCCGTGGCCGTGATTCTTATTCTTACTCTTGTGAACTGCCGCGGGGTGCGGCTGGGGGCAGCTGTCCAGAACGTATTCACCGTGGCGAAAGTCCTGGGGGTCGCGGTACTGATCGGAAGCGCCCTTGTGAGCCCGCGCGTATCCGCTCTCGAATGGTCCCCCCCTGCGGCATTTTCATGGAGCGATTTCGGTGTTGCCACCATCGCCTGTCTCTGGGCTTACCAAGGCTGGTTCATGGGCGGCATGGTGGCCGGCGAAATCAAGCGGCCCGAGCGAAATCTGCCGCTGGCTCTTTCGCTAGGCGTCGGCGGAATTATCGTGATCTACTTGAGCGCCAATCTTGCCTACCTGCATGTTCTGACCGTGCCTGAGATTGCCGGCGCAGAGCGCGTGGCGGCGGTGATGGCGGGCCGCACGATGGGAGCAGCCGGGGCCTCGGTCGTCTCGCTGGTCATCCTCGTTTCCATCTTCGGCGCGCTCAACGGCGGCATTCTCGCCGGACCGCGCGTCTACTTCGCGATGGCGCGAGACGGCCTGTTCTTCAGGAAGATCGCCGAAGTGCATCCGAAGTACGAGACCCCGGCGCTCGCGATCCTGGTTCAAGGCGGTTGGGCGTCGCTTCTGGCCGTCAGTGGATCGTACGAGAAGCTGTTCTCCTACGTGATCTTTTCTTCGTGGATCTTCTACGGTTTAGCCGTCGCCGGCGTGATCGTGCTGCGGCGCAGGCATCCCGATCTCCCGCGCCCTTACAAGATGTGGGGGTATCCGGTAACGCCGGCTCTGTTCGTTGTCACGTCGATGCTCTTCGTAGCCAACACGCTTGTCACGAAGCCCGTACCGTCTCTCCTGGGTCTCCTGTGCGTGGCGAGCGGTGTACCCGCATACCTGTTCTGGCGGCGCTCGCGGTAATATCGAGAGTGGGTGCGATCGCATCCGGAAACGTACATGCACCCGGCGGATACATTTCGCGGTACGGACAGATTCGAAATCGAAGAACGCCTTGGCTCCGGCGCGTTCGGCGTGGTCTATCGCGCGTACGACCGCAAGATGAAATCGGTCGTCGCATTGAAATCCCTGCGAAAGGCCGATCCGTCCCGCCTCTATCGTTTCAAACAGGAGTTCCGCTCCCTCGCCGATATCACTCATCCAAATCTCGTCACTCTTTACGAACTCCAGGCTACGGACGAGGAATGGTTCTTCACAATGGAGCTGATCCATGGCGTGAATTTCCTCGACTACGTTCGCGGCGGCGACTCGCGAATGGATACGGAGCCGGCCTTCACGGTTACGCTCGACACGACTCAGTTGTCCGGCACGCAAGATCAAGAGACAGTTAAGGATTCCCGCGCCATATGCCAACTGAGCGAAGGGGCGCTGGGCAGGCTTCGCGCGGCGTTCCAGCAACTGGCCGAAGGATTGGTCGCCATTCACTCAGCCGGCATTCTACACCGGGACATCAAACCGTCGAACGTTCTGGTGACGCCGGAGGGGAGGGTGGTCGTACTCGATTTCGGCCTGGTAACGGAGCTCGCGGGAGGCATCGCGCAAGAAGAGGGTGTCGCGGGGACTCCCGCGTACATGTCACCGGAGCAGTCGACCGGGCAAGCCGTTGGACAGCCGAGCGACTGGTTCGGAGCCGGCGTCATGCTTTACGAGGCACTGGCCGGACGTCTTCCATTTCCCCGTTTGGGGCGCGGGGCGCAAACCCGGGCTCGTTACGAGAACCTCGCGCCTCCTTCCCACTGGGCCCACAGCCTGCCTTCCGACTTGAGCGGCTTGTGCATGGACCTTCTCCAAGTTGACGCCGGACAACGCCCCTCCGGACGTGACGTACTGAAGCGGCTGCAGGGCGCGGAGCCGCTCGTTTCAGGCTTCGTTCCGCGTGTGGCAGCCCGTAGAAGCGGGGTTTTCGTCGGGCGCGAGAGCCACTTGGGCGCGCTTCGAGAAGCGTTCGCCGCGACGCATGAAGGGCATGCCGTGGCCGTGCGGGTTTTCGGACGGTCCGGCATGGGAAAGAGCGCGCTGATCCGCCATTTTCTCGATGAGCTTCGCAATGCTGAACCGGGCATCGTGATTCTCTCGGGGCGCTGCTACGAGCGCGAGTCGGTGCCGTATAAGGCGCTGGACAGCCTTGTCGACACGCTCAGCCAGTACCTGCAAAAGCTTCCACACCGCGATGCCGAGCGGCTCATGCCCCGGGACGTAGCCTCGCTTGCGAGGCTTTTTCCCGTTCTGCGGCGCGTCGAAGCGGTAATCGAGGCTCGAAACCGCAGCCAGGAAATATTCGACTCGCAGGAGCTTCGGCGCCGTGCGTTTTCGGCGCTCAGGGACCTGCTCGGCAAGCTTGGGGAATCGAGACCGCTCGTGCTCTTCATCGACGATCTTCAATGGGGCGACCTTGACAGTGCCGGACCCCTGGAGGAAATTCTGCGGGAACCCGGCTCGCCCGCCTTGCTGCTGATCGCGTCCTACCGCAGCGAGGAAGCGGCGAGCAGCCCCCTGCTGCGCGCGTTGGAGCCTGTGCTTTTTGCTCAGTGCGTTCGCGGCATCGAAGTGGGCGAGTTATCAGGGGAGGAAGCGCGTTCGCTTGCGTCGGCACTCACGGGCGGTGGCTTCTCCGGACGCGCGGCGTCAATCGCGGCGGAGGCGGGCGGCAGCCCGTTCTTTATCGAACTGCTGCGGAGCCCCAGAGCGCGAACCGGCGACCAACACCTCACCCTCGACGATGTGATTTACCAGCGCGTGTCCGAGTTGCCCGAACGGGCCCGGAACCTGCTTGAAGTTGTGGCCGTCTCCGGGAAGCCTGTCGCTGAAGACCTGGCTCGCCGCGCGGCGGACTTCGGAGCTGAGGATCTGTCCCTTCTCCATCTGCTCCGGACAGAGCGCATGCTGCGCGGGCGAGATGTGGGCGACCGCGACGAAATTGAGACGTACCACGACCGCATCCGCGAGACCATCCTTGCTCACCTGGAGCCGGCGAAGGCCGCCGCGCACCATCTGCGGCTCGCACATGGGTACGAATCGACCGGGCGCGAGACGGATCCGGAGACCGTGGCCGTCCACTACGAGCGCGGGGGCGATAAGACGAAGGCCGCGGTTTACGCGGTAGCCGCCGCACGTCAGGCGGCCGACGCGCTCGCCTTCGACCGGGCCGCGCGCCTCTACAGGCTCGCGCTCGATCTGGATCCGGGCGAGGTCGAGCATTCTCGCGCACTGAACATCAAGCTGGGCGGCGCGCTCGCAAACGCCGGCCGCGGGGATCAGGCCGCGCGGGCGTATCTCGAAGCCGCCAAGGGCGCGTCCGCAGCCGAGGCGCTGGACCTCCGCCGCAGGGCGTCTGAGCAACTCTTGTTAAGCGGACACATCGACGAAGGCATGAAAGCAATGCGCGGCGTCCTCGAATCGGTGGGACTCAGAATGGCGAAAACGCCGCGAGGCGCGCTCGCCTCATTGCTGTTGCGCCGGGCGCTTGTGAGGCTCCGGGGGATCAAATTCAAGGAGCGCGACTTCAGTGAGGTAGTGCCGGCGGATTTGGTCCGCATCGACGCGTGCTGGAGCGTCGGCGCGGGCTTGGCCATCGTCGACAACATTTACGCCGCCGATTTTCAGTCTCGCCACCTGCTGCTGGCCCTCAAAGCGGGCGAACCTTATCGAATCGCCCGCGCTCTCGCCATGGAAGCCGGGCACGCGGGAACGGCCGGGCGGCCTGCTATCGCCCGCTGCGAGGAACTGCTCGCGGCAGCGCGGGCGGTGGCCGCGCGGGTCAGGCACCCGTATGTGCAGGCTCACATCGGGTTCATGACGGGGATGGTCTGCTTTTCCCAAGGCCGCTGGCAAGCGGCGCGCGAGTACCTCGATAGCTCGGAGGCGTTACGAGCGGGCCAGGACGTTCCCACAACCTGGGAATCCACG
>SHUI01000258.1 GCA_009697455.1 Bryobacterales bacterium | reverse complement strand
ATGGGCCAGGAGCACGCGCCGGAAATCGCGGCTGAACCCGATCTTCCTGAAAACGCCAGCGTGGTTCTGGTGATCGACGATGATCCCGCCGTGCACGACCTGATGCGCCGGTCGCTGGCCAGGGACGGATTCCGGGTCCTATGCGCCCGTAATGGTGAAGAAGGCCTGGCGATGGCACGCGAGATGAAACCGGATGCCATCACGCTCGACGTCATGATGCCCGGCCTGGACGGCTGGAGCGTGCTCTCGACGCTGAAATCCGATCCTGCCGTCGCCGACATTCCGGTCGTGATGGTGACAATCGTCGACGACAAGAATCTGGGATACGCGCTCGGCGCGTCGGATTACCTCACGAAGCCTCTTGACCGTAGCCGGCTGAAGTCCGTGATCGGGCGCTATCGGCGCGAGGGCGGCGTCCGTTGCGCGTTGGTGGTGGACGACGACGCGGCAGTCCGGGACGTAACTCGCCGAACCCTTGAGAACGACGGGTGGCTCGTGCGCGAGGCGGAGAACGGACGCGTGGCGCTTGAGCGTGCCGAGGAGAGCCTTCCGGACGTTGTGCTGCTCGACTTGATGATGCCCGAAATGGACGGTTTCGAGTTTCTCGAGCTATTCCGTCAAAGGGAGGAGTGGCGAACGATTCCGGTGGTAGTGGTCACGGCCAAGGATCTGACGCCCGAAGATCATCTGCGCCTTAGCGGCCATGTGGGCCAAGTACTGCAGAAGGGGACTTTCAATCGCGACGAATTGCTCCGGGAGGCCGGCAGACAGGTCGCGGCGCATGTCCAACGAAAATTGGCTTCATGACGCCTGGCCTCTTCGCCTCCCAGTCTGGACTGCGCCAACGGACTGAAATCTTGGGTCAGTTGGGCACCCGCGCGACTATCCACTTGAAACGGCGGCCCTCAACTCTCGGGGGGCGAAGACGTCACGAAGAGGATAATCCCCTGCGAGCGACACCGCCCGCGCCCGGTAATCTGTCACCGCGGGCCTACGTGCTGTACCGGCTGCAAACAGTGGCTCGGCGCAAGAAACAACGGTTGTTTTCGCCGGTTACTCGCGGCGCAGACACCAGTTGACGGCATTGCGCATCAGCAACTGGTTCATAGGGTGGTGAAGCGCGTCGCGTGTGTGCCCATTCGCCAGGTGGCACAAGCGCCCCTTGCCCGGCTCGTACGCCCATCCCGCGGCCGCGACCGCTTTCCCGTCGTCCGAGCGGTTTCGCAACAGGAGGTGAACTTTCTTTTCGTCGTAGGGCGGGGTGTGCTGCTCGTCGGCCGCGAAGAAGTCCTTCACGCCGCGCGTGACGGGATGATTCGGGTCAACCACTTCGACACGAAACCTTTCTAGCGGACCGTGCCCGATATAACGGCCGCCGACCAGGTTCAGGTAGGGGCCGCCCGCCGGATACAGGCCCATTGAGTTGTGGAGATTCAGGAACGCCTTGCCGCCCTCGACGAATTCCACGATCGCCCGTTCCTGGGCTGGAGTCATCCAGGTAATGTTCGGGCGCATCAGCCCGTCGCGCAGGATTACCAGCAACTGCACCTTGGCGAGATTCTCCGCGTTGAGCGCGCGGATATCCACGGTAAAATGCGCCTCGACTCCCGTGGCCTCAAACACCGGCCGCAAACCCTCTTCGAGATGCCCCGGTTCGTGAGGCAGGTCGCCGATGAGCACAAGCGCGTGCGTCTTTCCGTCTCCGGGCGAGGGTGCGCGGCCGCTAAACGGCGCGGAAGGCACGGTAAGCTCGCGGTAGACGTGTTCGATCTCGTCCGGCTGCGGATTGTCGTACGGCATCCAGGCCTGATACTCCGCGGGCATCGCGATCTCCTTCAGAAGATCGGCGTGAGGCTTGTCCTGGCAAACGAAGTAGGAAACCTGGCGGCGCAACTCCTCCACGAACTTGCGATGACGAGTAAGAACCGGGAGACCACCCCACGTTCCAAAGCCCGGCACAACGTGCGCGGGAGCAAGTTCTTCGAGCTTGCGTAGAGTTGCCGCGAGCGACGCTGTGTCCGCTTTCGCGAGGCCCTTGCGCGGGCCATGCACGACGAACGGCCCGCCGAACAGCGTCTTCGACCGCGAGTGAAACACAGCCGCGCCGCCCGGGAACGGAAGATACTGCACGCCGCCTGCTGTCGTTGTTCTCTCGACGCCACGCATCTTGAGTTCGGCCAGCATCGCCTGATCGGCGGATTCCGGTTGCGTCAGGATCAGCTTCCTGGCCCGCTTTCCCGTGGACTTCTCGACCAGCGCCAGATACTCGGGAACCGGGATGCCCCGAGGCAGGTCAATGAGAAGAGTGCCGTCCGCCGTCGCGATCCATCCGCTGTTGGCGTCGCGATGCTTGTCCGCGTACCCGGCGGCGTGAACGCCGGGCGAGATCTCTTCATGGTGGGGCAGCGCGAGCGCGGCCGCAAGTGCAATCCATGGCGTCATGTCCTAATCTCCTCGTTTGATCCACTCGACGTTGAAGTGCGCGTGCTTGATCGACTTTCGATCCGCGCCCGCGGGAATATGATTCAGGAAATAGCTGTAGGCGGCATGCAGGCTGCCGTCGCGAGCCTGAATGAGCGAGGGATAGTGGAACGATCCCGCGCCCGCGCCGCGATTATCGAGTTCGAGATGCCGCGTCCACTTCCACGTCGCGCCTTCGTCGTCCGAGAGCGAAACGGCGAGCGAATGGCGGCCCTTCTCAAGATCGTTGTAGATCATCGCCCATGCACCATCCGCGAGTACGATTGCTTCCATTCCCGAGCCGGGGTTCGGAATCGCGGAATCCACAACGGGGGACCAGGTGACGCCGTCATCCTTCGAATAGCTTGTGTGGAGCCGTTTCGGGGCCGGACCGTTGTCGCGCATGTAGGTGACGAGGGTCCCGTCCTTCTTTCGCACGATGGTTGGCTGAATGCCGCCGCGGCTGACAAGGGGCTCGCTCGACTGCCAGGTCTTACCGCCGTCGTCGGTGAGCGCCATCAACGAAAACGAATAGCCGTCCGAATAGAGCGGAACGATGATGCGCCCGGATGGCAACTCCACCGGGTGCGCGCGCGTCATCCAGCCCATGCGCGAGAAATACTTGTCGGCTCCGCGCTCAAGGAGACGTTTCGTGAAGTCCGTTTGCGGCCATGTGCTCACCACTTCCTTCACCTTCTCGGCGAAGTTGCGCGGGATGAAGAGCATGGTTTCGTTTTCAGCCCACTTCGGCGGCACTTCCCTCTTTAGGTAGTCCGAGGAGATACGGTACTTCATCAGGGAGGTGTGCCACTCGTTTGCGAGCACTACCGGCCAAAGGAGCCAGAGGCGCTTTTTTGAATCGACGAAGAGCGTAGGGTTGGTATCGGGAAACCCGGGTGTGTCGGCCAGCGTGTATCGCGGCTTCCAGGTTTTCGACCCCTTCGGCAGCCGCGCGCCTTCCACTTTCACGTTGTCCGCCGTGCGTTCGCCGGAGCCGTTGTACCAGCACACCATCAGATCCCCATCGGGCAGTTCGACGATTGCCGAGGAGTGGTTGTGCCAGTGCTCAAGCGGAAAGATCAACTCAGCGCTGTGGAACGGCGTTTCAGATTGCGCGGCGGCGGCGAGCGTCGCGAATAGGAGGATGAGCTTTCGCATGGCGTCAAGGACGAATGCCGGCGATGTTCAGCTTGATGCGATAGAGGCCGGTTCGCGCCGTCATGTAGAGGGTCTTCGCGTCTTTATCGCCCCAGTGGCAATTGGCCGGCGTTTCCGGCGGCTGGATCGTTCCCAGGTGCTTGCCCGCGGGCGAGAAAATCCAGACGCCGCCCGGTCCCGTGCAATAGAGATTGCCCTTGCTATCGACTTTCATTCCGTCGGGCAGTCCGCCGGCGGTTTCCTTCGTCACGTCGAAGAACACCTTTCCGTTGGCAATCGTTCCGTCCGGCATGACGTCGAAGCGCATCCAGATCTTGCGCTTCTCGTCGGAATTCGCCACGTAGAAAGTCTTCTCGTCCGGCGAAAAGGCCAGACCGTTCGGACGCGTGAGATCCTTGTAGAGCAATTGCAGCTTGCCGCCGGCGAGCCGGTAGACACCGTTGAACTTAAGTTCCTTCTTCGGGTCCTCGTCGAGCTTCACGAAGCCGTAGGGCGGGTCGGAGAAGTAGAGCGCGCCGTCGGATTTGTACACGGCATCGTTGGGGCTGTTGAGCCGCTTGCCTTCGTACTTGGCGGCCAGCACGGTAAGCTTGCCGTCCTTTTCGAGACGCGTGACGCGGCCGTTGCCGTGTTCGCAGATGACGATGCGGCCCTCTTTGTCCATGGTAAGGCCATTCGATCCGATGAATGCGCCGGCCGGTGCATCGGTCTTGTCGTAACCGCTCGGCTTGCGGAAAGGAACCACTTTGCCGTCCGGCGTCCACTTGTTGATGACGTTGTTTGGAATGTCGCTAAACAGCAGCGCTCCTTCACGGGTCCAAATAGGGCCTTCGGTAAAGCCGAAACCGCCCGCCAGTTTCTCGATCGCCGCTCCCGCGGGTACAATCTGATCCAGCGCGGCATCAGTTCTTGCGACCTTGCCCACACCCTGCGCGTTCAACGCCATGATGCCTCCAAGAAATATTGCCGCGGCCATTCTTGCCGAGATGTTAATTGACATGGCACAAATTTTACCACGCACTCCGCCGAAGCCCGCGGTAGTATCCTGCGAGAAACGGGTGACTGCCTCGGCCGCGAATGCTACTCGCGAGAAATTCCGCTTACAGGCATCGGCGAAGCGGGGCAGGAGCGCTTGCTCGCCTCGCACGCCGCTATCGCGGGATGCGGCGCGGCGGGCAATTCTTAGGCCTTGTTTGGGCTTGGGGCTGGCCCGGTCAGCCGAAAAAGAGACCCAGGCTCGAAGAGTCTCGGAATGGCAGGGATGGCTATTGACTTGCGAGCGGGGGGGGCGGGCAAGGGTATAATCACGTCGGAGGTGCACACCTTGACGCACAGCTTTTTCTCACTTCTTCGCTGTCTGGCCGTCACAACGGCCGTTCTTTCTCTCGTTACCGCGGCGCGAGCGCAGAACATCACTGGCACCATACTGGGGAGCATCACGGATCCGGCCGGGGCGGCGGTCCCGGGAGTCGAGGTCCGCGTCACCCATTCGGAGACCGGGCAATCGACGGCTGTGCGTAGTAGTGACATCGGCCATTTCGAGGCGCCCTATCTCCGGCCGGGCAATTACCAGGTTAGAGTGGCAGCCCCGGGCTTCCGGGCAATTGTCCGCGAACGAGTCCCGGTTCAGGTGGAGAGCCGTGTACGGCTCGATTTTGCGCTGGAAGTGGGCGAGGTGTCGAACACCGTCGAGGTCACCGGCCAGATCCCGCTGCTCGAATCCGAGAGTTCTTCGCTCGGTAGCGTGGTGGGCAGCAAGAGCATCCAGGAGCTGCCGCTGCGTGGGCGCAATGTCTTCGATCTGGTGGGATTGAGCCCGGCCGTGCAGGTGAATCCGGCGGTGGCTCTGGGCCAGACCGGTTCGTACTCGAGCTTCGTGGCTTCAGACATCTCGATCAATGGCGGCCGCTTCCGCACCAATGAGTATCTGGTGGACGGTGTCTCCATCCTGCTCCCTGAAAACAACAATTACGCATTTGCGCCGACGCCCGACGGGACGCAGGAATTCAAGGTGCAGACCAGCGACTACGGCCCGCAGTTTGGCCGCAGCGGCGGAGGCGTCGTCAACGTGATCACGCGCGGCGGATCCAACGAGTTGCACGGCTCGATCTCGGAGTTCTTCCGTAATGACCGGCTCACGGCCAACGCGTTCTTCAACAACCTGCGCAACCAGGCACGTCCCGTCTACCACTTCAACCTGTTCGGCGCCGCCATTGGTGGCCCTGTAATCAAGAACAGAACTTTCTTCTTCGGTGAGTATCAGGGGCATCGCCAGGACACCGCGGGAGCAGGATCGGTGGCGACGCTCCCGACAGCAGCTCAGCGGAGCGGGGATTTCTCCCGGACGCTGAATTCGACCGGACAGCCGGTGGTTCTCTATGACCCGCTGACTACGCGTGCAGCCCCTGCCGGTGCGGGCTACGTGCGCGAAGTCTTCCCCGGGAACGTCATTCCGGCCGCACGTTTCGACCGCGTCTCCGCCCGCATGCTGAAGTACGTGCCCCTGCCCAACCGGCCTGGACGCACTCCCGCGGAGTTGGACAACTACGGATTCACTTCCCCGTCGCTCAACAACAGCGACTACTGGACTGTCCGTGTGGATCACCGTTTCTCGGAGCGGCACGGCATCTTCGGCAGATTCACGCGCACTCTCGGCCTCGACAGCGCCAAAGGGCCGTTCGGCACCATCGCCGACAACACCTTCGGCGATACGAACAACAGGGTTATCAACGCCGCGGTGAACGACACACTGACGCTGACGCCCACGCGCGTGCTGACCTGGCGGCTCGGCTTTACGCGCCGTTTCGAAGGCCGGGGCGACCTGCATGAAGGGGAGACCAGCCTGGTGGAACTCGGATTCCCCAGTTCTATTCCGGCCGCTATTCAGGAGCAGATCTTTCCGGCGGTCGGAATGAACGGCTACACGGGGTGGGGACCGCCTGGCGGAGAGCGAATCCGTCGCGGCAATGACATCTACACCGCGGTCGTCGATCAGACCGAGATGCACGGCCGGCACACGCTGATTTACGGCGGCGATTTCCGGCTGTACAATCAGACGCCATTTCAGGGTGGCAACCCCTCCGGGGCCTACAACTTCGGCCGCGACTTCACCCAGGGCCCGGACCCTCTCAGGGCCACTCTGACGGCAGGCGACGGCTTCGGATCGCTGCTGCTGGGCTACGGCAGTGGATCCATTAACCTCAG
>SHUI01000257.1 GCA_009697455.1 Bryobacterales bacterium | reverse complement strand
GGCGTACGGCAAGCGGCAAGGGAGAGGGAGCAGGAACGGTTCACTACGTTGCTGCACCATCTGACCGTGGACCTGCTACCAGACAGCTATCAAGCGCTGAAACGCGAGGCTGCGCCGGGAGTGGACGGGGTAAGGTGGGCGGACTACGGAGACGGACTGGAACCACGGCTGAAAGATCTGCACGAACGGGTGCACCGGGGCAGCTACCGGGCACAACCGTCACGGCGGATTTACCTGCCGAAACCGGACGGTCGGCAAAGGCCGATCGGCATCGCGGCGCTGGAAGACAAAATCGTACAGCAAGCGGTGGTGACGATCCTCAATGCGATATACGAGGAAGATTTCCGGGGATACAGTTACGGATTCCGGCCCGGGCGGAGTCCCCACAACGCGTTGGATGCGTTGAGCGTGGGGATCGTACGGAAGGGAGTGAACTGGATCGTGGATGCGGACATCCGTGGATTCTTCGACAACATGAGCCACGAATGGACGATGCGTTTCATCCAACACCAAGTCGCCGACAAGCGAATTCACCGGCTGATCCAGAAATGGATGAAAGCGGGAGTGAGCGAAGACGGCGAGTGGTCGGAGACGAAGGTAGGGACACCGCAAGGGGCAGTGATATCACCGCTGCTGGCCAACGTATACCTGCATCACGTTTTCGATCTGTGGATAGAGGTATGGCGGGAAAAGGTGGCGAAGGGAGCCGTGATGGCCATTCGCTACGCGGACGATCTGGTAGTGGGGTTCGAGCACCGCGACGAGGCCGAAAGGTTCCTGAAGGAGTTTGGGGAACGGCTGGCAAAGTTCGGGCTGGAACTGCATCCGGAGAAGACGCGGCTGATCGAGTTCGGAGCAAACGCCGCACGGGAGCGCTGGGCACGGGGAGAAGGGGAGCCGGAGAGTTTCACGTTTCTGGGGTTTACGCATAGCTGTGGAAGCACCAGACAGGGCCATTTTAAGATCCGAAGACAAACGGCGAGGAAGCGGCTGGAGGCGAAGCTGCAGAAGGTCAAGCAGGAGTTGCGCCGTCGCATGCACGAGCCGGTACCGAAGGTCGGGGAGTGGTTGAAACGTGTGCTGGACGGGCATTACCAATACTTCGGCGTACCGGGGAACTGGGCGAGTTTGGGGTTGTTCCGGGAGAGGGTAGCCCGCTACTGGGGCCGGGTGTTACGACGGCGCTCCCAGAAGGGGCAAGTCTCTGCCATCCGGCTGGGTCGTCTTTTCACACGCTGGTTGCCTCGCCCCAGGGTGGTGCATCCTTACCGGAGCAGCGTTTTGCCGTTATTCATCCAAGGTAAGAGCCGTATGCGTCAATCGCGCTTGTACGGATCCGTGCGGGGGGTGCGCGGTAACTCGCATCCCTACCGCGACATCGCCTTTTGCCGCCTGCCTCCTGCCGCGCATGCGGCGGGCCACAAACGACGATGGTCTTCCCTACCGCTCGCATAGTTGCACGGGCAGACTTGGAACAGCTATTTCCGGACAAACCATAAAGACCAGAGGTCAACGGCATCCCTTCCGCGACCCTGCCGTTCAGCGCCGCGCGGCCTCGGCCCACCGCTTTGGCCCAGTCCATCCTGGCGGTGTGCCATCGCTCTCGCGCACGCCATTCGGCGGGTGCGACTGCTGCCACTGTTCGATGCGCGCCACGAGGTCGCTGACGATCGCGGGATTCCCGGCGGCAAGATCGTTCTTCTCTTCCGGATCCTCTTCGATCTTGAAGAGGTAGTTTCTGGCGGGTCCGCTCTTCACGGGCGATTCGCGCACGAGTTTCCAGCCCTCGTGCCGCACAGCAAGCCGTACGGTGCCGCCGCCTTCGACGGCCCAGAACAGATCCTCGCGAGGGGTCAGGCGGCCCTCGGCGATCGAAGGCCACATGTTTTTCCCGTCGAGTGGCTTCGTGTTCTTCGGCGTGATGCCCGCCGCCGCGGCGAGAGTCGGAAGAAGGTCGAGATTCGTGATCACCTGATCCGTCTTCCCCGGCGAAAGGTGGCCAGGCCAGCGGGCGATCGCGGGCACGCGGATACCACCCTCGAACGTCGTTGCCTTTCCATTCCGAAGGGGCGTGTTGTCAGCGCCGGAACCGAGCGGACCGCCGTTATCGCTGAAGAACAGCACCAGCGTGTCCTTCGCCATCCCCTCCTTGTCGATCGCCGCAAGCACGCTGCCGATCGCGGTGTCGAGCGCGTCCACCATCGCCGCGTAGGAACGCCGCTTTGAGTCTTTGATTGTGGCGTACTTGTCAACTAACCGCTTCGGAGCCTGCAGCGGAGAATGCGGAGCGTTGAAGGGCATGTAGAGCAAGATCGGCCTTGCGCGGTCGCGGTTGGCCAGTACGCGACCGGCTTCGGTAGCGAACAACTCGGTGGTGTAGCCTTCCTCAATGACGGTCTTGCCGTCACGCTGCCAATCGACGCCGCCCTCGCGCTCGTGCGTGTAGTAGTCGATCGCGCCGTTGACGTGTCCGTAGTAGTGGTCCCAGCCGCGCGCGTTCGGCAGGAATTCGGCGCGCGCGTGGCCCAGGTGCCATTTGCCGAGGATCGCCGTCTGGTAACCTGCGGACTTGAACGTCTGCGGTAGGATGTGTTCGTCCGTAGGCAGGCCGTAACCGGACCATGGCCGGATTACCGTGTACATGACGCCCGTCCGCATCGACGAACGGCCCGTCATGAAACCGGCGCGAGTCGGCGAGCAGACCGGATAGACGTAGAAGCGGTTGAGTTGGACGCCCTCGCGCGAAAGCCTGTCGATATTGGGCGTCGAGATCTGGCTGCCATGGTATCCGACGTTGTTCCAGCCGAGGTCGTCGGCGAGAAAGATCACGATGTTGGGCCGTTCCAGGGCGAACGCGGAAACAGCGGCGAGAAGCAGAAGAGAAGTTCGCATTGCGCACTATTGTACACGGGGTGCGGCACTACAGCCGCTGCAGGAAGTAGTTCTGAAGCTTCTCGTGCCCCATGGTCGTGTTCGGGCCGTGCCCCGGAACGACTACCGCGTCATCCGGCAGCGGGTACAGTTTGTCCTTGATGGAGCGCAAAATCTGACGTCCGTCGCCGCCTGGCAGATCGGTGCGGCCGATGCTTTCGCGGAAGAGCGTGTCACCGGCGACGAGCTTATTCTCGGCGGGGATCCACAGGCACATGCTGCCTTGGGTGTGGCCGGGTGTGTGAAGCATGTGAAACTCGGTCGAGCCCAGTGAGAGCGTGCTGCCTTCGACTGCCGCTACGTCGATCCTGGTGCGGTCAGGTGGCGTCACGCCGAGCCACGCCGCTTGCATGTCGAGATGGTCGTAGAGCTCGGAGTCGTTCTCGTTCATGTAGACCGGCGCGCCGGTCGCGGCTTTCATTTTCGCGGCGCCTCCGATGTGATCGATGTGGGCGTGAGTGATGACGATGGCTTTCACGCGCAGGCCATGCCGGGTTACGACCGCCAGGATCTCACCGATCTCGTCTCCTGGGTCGACGACGATTGCCTCTTTCGTCTGCTCGTCGCCAAACACCGAGCAGTTGCACTGCAACATCCCGACTGGGAGGATCTCGTGGATCATGTCTCCTATCTTAGATCCACGGGGCCGAGATAGCGGTCGAGGCATGTTCGCACACGAGGACTTCGCCCTGCGCAAGATTCCTGCCGCCTCGTTCGCCGCCAACGTCTTGTACCTGGAAATCGTCCGGCTCGCCGACAATCTGGTGACCGCGTTTCAACGGATCTGCCTTGGCGAATCTTGGCAAAGCCTCGCGCTGCAAAGGCTTCGCTACAAGTTATTTCTGATTCCAGGCGAACTGACTCGACCACAAAATCGTCCCCCCGCCAAGGCCGAGGCCGTCGCCAATGTTAGAGGACCTCGTCCCGATGGCCTGTGATACGAGCCTTGCCGCCGCAGACGCCGGGCGTCCGTACGATGCGTTCGGTGGTTGCGTGGTCCCTCACCTAAGTATCTATCCGCGCCCGCGCGGGCTAGAAAACCTGTTCCAATATGACTCAGGGCCATTGCAGGCCCGATGAGGCGAATTGACCATGACTTCGGTGGAGTGCTTTATAGACGATTTGAAGCGGCGGGGCGTCGAGTGGATAGCGGCCCTTTGCGGGCACGGGCTCGATCCGCTCTTTTACGCAGCGAAGCGCGCCGGTATTCGGATTGTCGATACCCGGAACGAGCAATCGGCGAGCTACATCGCCGAGGCCTACGGACGCCTTACACGGAAGCCCGGCGTCTGCGCGGTTTCAAGCGGCATCGCTCACGTCAACGCGATGAGCGGCTTGGTGAATGCGCACTTCGACGGCGCTCCGATGCTGCTCGTGAGCGGCGCCGCCGCGCTTCGCACCGCGGGTATGGGACATTTTCAGGATCTGGATCAAGTGGCGCTGGCGGCATCGGTTACACGCTATGCCCGCGTGATCGATCACCCGGAACGCACGCTCCAAATGTTGGACGATGCCTGGCGGGCGGCTTCACCAAGCGCGGGCATCTCGGGGCCGTCGCACCTTACCTATCCGATGGACATCCAGTCGGCCGAAGTGGACGCGGATCGCATGATTCGTCCGTCCACCGTGAACGAAACTGCCGGGTTCACTCCTCAAGCGTTTCCCGAGTGCGAGCGTCCGGTTATCGTCGCCGGAAGTGGCGTGTACTATTCTGGCGAAGGGCCCGCCCTGCTTGATTACGCGGAGCGCCACTCTATCCCCGTGGTTACGCCGATTTGGGATCGCGGGGTGGTTGACGCGCCGAGTCCGGTGTTTTGCGGCGTCGTGGGCGCGGCGACCGGCGGAGCGCGCCTGATCGAGGACTCCGATTGCCTTATACTCGCGGGCGCGGTCACCGATTACCGCCTCGGATACTTGCACCAAACCACTCGTGCCGTGCGCATCGATCATGAATGGCAAGCGCTCGCGCCCACCCGTCCGCGCACCGCGTGGCTTACTGAAACGCGAATACGGCGTGACCGGTTCCGTCAGACGGTACGAAACACGGGCGCGAAGCAAGCCGAGGGGGGAATGCACGCGCTGCATGTGATCGAAGCCCTTGAGCGCACCGTGCGGGAGGATACGGCGCTCGTGATTGACGGCGGAAGCATCGGACAGTGGGCGCATCAGTTGTTGACGGACCGATACCCTTCGCACTGGCTCACCTGCGGCCGCAGCGGCGTGGTGGGATACGGAATCGCGGGGGCGATGGCCGCGCGGCTTGCGTTTCCAGATCGCGGCGTGGTGCTGCTTTCGGGGGACGGAGCGTTCACCTTTACGGTCGCGGAGCTGGAATGCGCGGTTCGTCAGAAACTGCCCTTCGTCGCGGTGGTGGCGGACGATCAAAGCTGGGGCATTACGCAGACCGGCCACATCCGCCAGTTTGGAGAAGGCATCGGGACCTCGCTCGGGCCGATCGCGTTCGACCGCCTCGCCGAATCGTTGGGTGCGCGCGGTGTGCGTGTTACGGATCCGAGTTTGCTGGCCGGAGAGATCGAACGTGGCATTGACTCGTGTGAGGTGACGGTCATCCACGCGCGGATCGTGGGCGGCAATCCGTAGGCGGCCGCTACGGGCGAATGGGCCGCAGCTGCCAGATAGAGGCGCGGAACGCACTCGCGGTGGCCACAATCCGGCCGTCGGTGCTCCATCCGGCGTTGTTGATGTCGCCGTCCATCTGCAAAGGCAAGAGGGTGATGACACCGGTCTCCGGATGGATGAGGCCCGCTTGCCAAAACCAGGAGTCCGGCGAGGACACTGTGGCGACAATCCGCCCGTCGCGCGAGATGGCGTTCGACGCAAGCGGAACCAGCGTAAGGCGGAGATCTCCCTTCAGAGGGATCTCGCGTTCAGGCCCGCCATCGAGCCGGATGCGGGTCAGCCGGTACCGGTCGCGTTCGTTCGATTGCACCAACAATTCCCCGCCCGCAGGGTGCGCCGCGACGTAATCGCCGGCGCGCAGCCTGCGCGGTTGGCCTCCCGCTCTTTGGATCTCCCAGACCGCTGCCTGCGATGTGTAATAAAGTGTGTTGCCGCCAGGCGCGGCGGCAAGGCTCAGGACTGGTCCATCCAGGGGACCGAGTCTCTGGAGAATTCGGCCATCTGACACCGACGCGATGGCGACGGACGGACGCGCGGGCGGCCCAATAAGAAACGCCACTTCGCGGTCCCCAGCGAGCGCGAACGGACTGGATGTCTGCTCTTGTGTTTCAACGAAGGCATGAGGCGCGGCGCCGGAGCCGGCAACCACCAGCCGCATCTTGTCCCCGAGAGGAAAAGGCATCAGGACGCGACCGTCGGGAAAGGGCAGGGCGGGAACGAAGTCACCCCCCGGAATTGTGGATAGAATCTCGGGCCTGCCGCCGGCGGCGGGGAACCGCAAGACTTCAACGGGCCTGTCGGCCTGGCCCAGAAACAGGTGACCATTGGCCCCCCAGTCGCTGCTGGAAATTCTGTTTAGCAGGTTGAGCACGGCAGTGGGAGCGCCGCCTCCGAAGGGAATCGAGACGAACCTGTGCGCTCCCTCCGCCTGCAATTGCAGCAAGACGCGGCTGCCGTCCTTCGAAATCGACAACGAAGTCTCGCCCTGATCGAAGATGGGTTGATCTCACAGCTTGCGCACGCGGCCGGAGGAGAGTTGGATCGCGCTAAGATACGCCCGCACATCCGGGTCTCCCATCCTGCTGCCCAACTCGCTTCCCAAAATCACCGGGAGCGCTTCCACGCGGCCGGTTTCCGGCCAGAAGCGGTGCAGTTGGTAATGGTGGCCGGTGTTGAAACGAACCACCAGCAAGCTTCCGTCGGGAAGCGCTTCCGGGACCGCGGCCCCCTCCAGTACCAGGCGCCGCTCTCCTCCCAACACAGGCACGCTGTAATCACCGGCGGGCACGTCGTGGAG
>SHUI01000256.1 GCA_009697455.1 Bryobacterales bacterium | reverse complement strand
CGCGACGCGTTTCCTGGTAACCGCATTCCGCAAGCGATGTGGGACCCCATCGGCGCGAAGGTGCTGTCGCTGTTCCCCAAGCCGACGGGCCCTGGCGACAACATCACGTTCGCGCGAAACTTCTCGGCAACCGGAAAGACCGTTACCACGAACGACAGGTTTGACGCCCGCATCGACTGGGCGCACAGCGAAAAGCATACCTTCTATACGCGCGTTTCGAAGGCATGGCAGGTCAACGTCGCTCCGGCGTTCTTCGGCAACAACGTGGACAGCAACTTCAGCGATCAAAACCCACGCCATCACGTGACCATCGGTAACACGTTCATTCCAAATCCAACGCTTGTCGTTAATTTCCTGGTGGGCGCGGGACGGTGGCGCGAAGAGCAGGATTCGCTGAGCAAAGGTCTCAACGCCACGGCAATAGGCTATTCCCAAGCGGTTGCGAGTACCTTCCAGGCCGCGACCATTCCGCAGTTCGGCTTCGACGGATACGCCACTCTGGGGAACTCCCGCTTCCTCAATTTCCCGCGCGAGACGAACAATTTTCAGTCGAACGTAACTAAAGAGCGTGGATTGCACAGCATAAAATTCGGCTTCATGGCGGAATCAGCAAAGCTGAACTCCACCGACTTGCGCTCGGCCGATTTCAGCTTCAATCGCGGATTGACGTCGGGTCCGGTGGCGGCGCCGAACAGCACGAATTCGGGCAATAGCTTGGCTTCCTTGCTGCTCGGTACCGGATCGGGCGGCAGCGCTCCGCTGCGTCCGCAACTCGCGACCAACCAAATGTACTACGCGGTGTATGCTCAGGATTCCTGGCGATTCAGCAAGCGCCTTACCTTGAACTTCGGCCTGCGATATGAGGTGCAGAAGCCGCGCACGGAGCGCTTTAACCGGTTCAACTATTTCGACTTTACAGCGACGAATCCGGTTGGCCAGCAAGTTGGCCTTCCCCTCAAGGGGGGCTTGGCGTTTGTCAAAGACGGCGACCGCGGCCAATGGATCACGGACAATCGGGATCTCGCCCCGCGCGTGGGTCTATCCTACAAGCTCAACGACAAGCTTGTGGTCCGCGCGGGATACGGAATCTATTACCTCCAGGTAGTAGGCGGCGGGACTGGTGGCACGGACGGCTATTCGACATCCACCGCCTGGGTCAGCACTCGCGGCGGCGACGGCATCAATCCCCAGGACCGGCTCGCCAATCCATTTCCAGGCGGCCTGATCGCGCCCATCGCCAACACGCAGGGATTTCAGACGCTACTGGGACAGAGTATCAATGCGTTTCAGCGCCCGCATCCATCCGGGTACATTCAGAACTACAGCATAGACTTCCAGTATGAGATCGACCGCGGAACGGTAATCGAACTTGGCTACGCGGGTAATCAGAGTCGAAAGTTGCTGCTCGGCACTGCCATGAACCAGAACCAGTTGCCCGCGAATCTGCTAAGCCAGGGAGCTTCGCTGAACGATCAGGTGAACAATCCTTTTTTCGGTGTGATCACGTCGGGCGTGCTATCGGGACGCACGGTTCCGCGTCACCGGCTGCTGCCCTATCCGCAATTCGACAGCGTGAACCTTTCGGCAGACACTCCCGGCGCAAGCGCGGGGTATAACGCGCTTGTTGCCAAGGTCACGAAGCGCTTCTCGGGCGGCCTCAATCTGATCTCGAGTTTCCAGTGGTCGAAGGCGATCGACAACACGAGCGAGACGCAGGGGTGGGAACTGGCGGAAGGATTCCGCAACTACCAGGACCTCGCCATCGAGCGATCGATCAGCGGCCACGACGTTCCTCGAAGCTTCGTCAACGCGTTCGTATATCAGTTGCCCGTGGGAAAAGGAAAGAAATTCGGTTCCGGCATGAATGCCGTCGCGGATGCAGTGATCGGCGGCTGGCAGGTTTCGGGGATCATCAATCTGGCAGACGGCCTGCCCCTTCAGTTTACCGGGCCGAGCAGCATCAGCACATACGGTTTCGGCGTGCAGCGCCCGAACGTTGCGAACCGGAAGGATCTGGAGTTGCCTAACCAAGGCCCGGATCTTTGGTTCAACAAATCGGCGACAACGGCTCCGGCCCCGTTTACGGTGGGAAACCTTTCTCGCTGGGTTCCAAACATTCGCTTCGGCGCGACGCGTAACGCCGACATGTCGATCCAGAAGTACTTCCGTTACAAGGAGCTTTACAAGGCCCAGTTGCGCGCGGAATTCTTCAACGCGTTTAACCGCCCGCAGTTCGGGCGCGCGGACACGAACATATCGAGCGGCAGTTACGGAACTGTGAGCGGCGTCACCAATTTCGGTTCGCGTAACATACAGGTCGGGCTGAAGATTGATTTCTAGCGGGCGCTACTTACCGTTTGTCCTGTTGGGCGGTCTGGCTGTCGCCCAGCAGGAGGACCTGGGTTCCAAATCCGACAAAGCCGCTCAGGCCATGTCGGCTGGCCGTTTCGAAGAAGCGGCAACGCTTTACAGGCAGCTCAATCTGGCGCTCCCGGGAAACGCCGGACTTCTGACTAATTTGGGACTGGCGCTGCATTCGGCGGGCAAGCACGGCGAGGCGCTTGTGCCGTTGCGCGCCGCACTGAAGCTTGATCCCAATTCCGAACCAGCCCACATCTTTCTGGGCCTCGCTCACCTGAAACTGGGAGAACCGGCAAAGGCAATCGATCCTCTAACACGGGCTCTCAGGGCGGATCCGGCCAATAGGATCGTTCTGCTTGAGCTCGGCGACGCGCTGCTTTCGGCGGGCCGGGCCGAAGAAGCCGCTACCCACTTCCGAAAGCTGACCGGGATCGATCCAACGCACCCGAAAGCGTGGCAGGGATTAGGACTCAGCCATCTGGCTATCTCGCGCCGGGCGTTCGATACGCTCGAAAAGACGGCGCCTGATTCTCCTTATTGGTATGTGCTGCTGGCTGAGTCAAAGGCGGAGCAGGGCCAGTACCGCACGGCATTCTACCTGTACAAGAAGGCGCTCGCGGCGTCGCCTTCCATCGCGGGCGTTCATGCCGCGCTTGCCGGAATCTACAGAAAGACGGAGCATGGCGATTGGGCCTCCATCGAGGATCAGAAGGAGAAGGAATCGAGGCCCGGCCGGCCGCCGAACGCTTTCCTGCAGGCGAAGCGGCATGGCAAGTTAGCACTCGATGCCTTCGCTCATCTGGCTGCGCTGCCGCCAACGCCGGAGATACACGAACTGATGGCCTACGCGCTCCGTATTCAGAAGCGTCACAAGGAATCGGCGGAAGAGTTCGGGCGCGCGTTTGAATTGGATCCCGGGAACCGCCGCTTGGGTGAGGAGTTCGCGCGCTCCCTGTGGCTGAATCGCGACAATGACGCGGCTCGGCCTCTGCTCGAGAAGTTGAACCTCAGTTTCGAACTTGGCGACACGCTCCTGCAGTTGCAGCAACCGGAGAGTGCCATTCCGCATCTTGAGACGGCCGTGAAACGGGCTCCCGCGCGTCTGGAACCTCACGCCTCGCTCGCTCGCGCGTATGTTCGGGTGAACCGGTATGCGGACGCGGTGGAACATCTGAAGATCGCGTTGCCGCTCGACGAGGACGGAAGTCTGCACTTCCAGCTTTCGCGGGCGTACGAACGGATGGGACAAGCGGTGGAAGCGGCTCAGGCGCGGGCGAAGTACGAAGTGATCGCAGCCAAGGATGAAGCCAGGAAACAGGCGCTCGATCAGGAACGGCAAATTACCGCGCCGTAGCTCAATTGAGAAAAAACGTTCTGTACAGCGTGTCCCGCTTTTTGGGAACGAAACCGGCGTCGCGGATGAGGCGCCGCAGTTCCTCTTCCGTGGCGCTGTGATGAGCGCCCGCCGCCGAGACAACGTTCTCCTCGATCATGATACTGCCCACGTCGTTGCCCCCAAAGCGCAGCCCCAACTGGCAGGTTTTCAATCCGGGCGTCACCCAGGAAGACTGGATATTGTCGATGTTGTCAAGGTAGATGCGGGAAATCGCCAATGTTTTCAGGTACTCGACGGCAGTCGCCTCCTCCTTGACGAAACGCCCCAGCGACGTATTTTCCCGCTGGAACATCCAGGGAATGAAGGCAGTGAAACCTCCCGTGTCTTCCTGGATCCGGCGCACGATCTCAAAGTGATTGACGCGCTGCTCGATCGTTTCGCCGCAGCCGAACATCATTGTCGCCGTCGTTCGCATGCCGAGCGAGTGGGCGGTACGGTGCACGTCGATCCATTCCTGTGAGGAACACTTCAGCCGGCTGATCCGGTGGCGCACGTCGTCGTCCAGAATCTCTGCGCCGCCGCCCGGTATGGAATCGAGTCCGGAGTCGCGCAGGCGCGCGATCGTTTCGCGCAGCGTCAGGCTGCTGACTTCGGCGATGTTCGTAATTTCGGGCGCCGAGAAGCAATGCAAATGGATTTCGAAACGGCGCTTGATGGCGCGGAGCATGTCCTCGTACCACTCGATCTTGAGATCGGGATGCAGGCCGCCCTGCATCAAAATTCCGGTGCCGCCCAGATCGAGCGTCTCCTGGATTTTCGCAAAGATTACGTCGTGATCCAAAATGTAGCCTTCCTTGTGACCCATCGGCCGATAGAAGGCGCAGAAGCTGCAATACTCCGTGCAGAAATTCGTATAGTTGACGTTGCGGTCGATGATGTAGGTCGCGACGCCCTCAGGATGAAGCCTTCGACGCACGGCGTCGGCGGCCATACCGATGCCGATGAGGTCGTCGGACTGAAAGAGATCGAGAGTTTCGGCGCGGCTCAGCATTAGGAACAATTATACCCGCCGCGGAGTGCCGTGTGCCTGGAGAGGCGCCTGTCCGCCTATTTTATTTCCTTGCTCTGGGCAGTGGCCGGTTCCTGCCCGTCGTTCACCCGGACTACCAGGGTCTGGTCCGAGAAGAACGTGCGTGTGCCGGTATTATTGAACGCGACGGGGTTCGCGTTCACGGCGTAGCCGCCTGGACCTCCCTGCATCGTGAACTTGTAGCCGCTCTTGTCGCCGATCGCCAGATCGCCCGATATCAAGTCCGCGGCGGAGGCGTTCGGCGTCCCGCTTGCCGCCGGTCCAAGTTCCACCAGCGTGGTCGCGAAGCGTCCGTATTGCGAAAAATACTGGGTTTGCGCGGCGTGAATCGTGCGCATCGTCGCGATGGCCGCCGTTTCGTAGGAGAACATTCGCGCACGGTTGAGCTTGGGCATTGCAATCGCCGCGATGATCAGGATGATCGCGATCACGATCAACAATTCAATGAGTGAGAAGCCGCGTCGTTTTCGGTTGAGCAAGGGAGCCTCGACAGTCATCATACAAAGATGACGCCGGCGGCCGTTTAGGCGTGCAAAGGAAAGCTCCGGACCACGGAGTCGATTTCCCGGACCCGCCGCAGCAACTCCGGCAGCCGGTCGAGGCGAAGTGCGTTCGAGCCGTCGGAGAGCGCCCGCTCGGGAGCCTCATGGACTTCGACGAACAGCCCATCGACGCCCGCGGCGACCGCCGCCCTCGCGAGCGTCTCGATGAATTGCGGCTGTCCGCCCGAAGCGCCCGCCGGCCCGCGGGAACTCGGCAGTTGCACGCTGTGCGTCGCGTCGAAAACCACGGGCCAGCCGAAGTCGCGCATTAGGGAAAGCCCGCGCATGTCCACTACGAGATTGTTGTAGCCGAACGAAGTTCCACGCTCCGTCAGAAGAATTTGCGAATTTCCGGTCGAGGCAACCTTGTCGGCGGCGTGACGGAAATCGTGCGGCGCTACGAACTGCCCCTTCTTCAGGTTGACGATCCGTCCCGTGCGGCCGGCCTCGACCAGCAAATCGGTCTGGCGGCAAAGGAACGCCGGGATCTGAAGAATGTCGGCCACTTCGGCCACTTCCGCGGCCTGCGCGGGTTCGTGTATATCGGTGAGGATTGCGTTTCCCCTCGCCTTGACCTCCGAGAGGATGCGGAGACCTTCCTTGATGCCGGGTCCGCGGTAGGCCGCGCCCGACGTGCGATTGGCCTTGTCGAACGACGCCTTGAAGATAAACGGTCCGGCGATCGAGCCGATTTCGCCCGCGAGCCATATCGCATGTTCGGCGCTTTCTATCACGCACGGACCCGCGATCAACGCGAGCGGCGCGCCTCCGCCAAACACGGCATCGCCACACTCAATCCGCAAACGGCGCCGCCCCTCTCGACGTCAATGGCGCAAGCCGGCGAGCCCGGTGTTCGTAGGCCGCGCCGACGAACGACCGGAACAGCGGGTGCGGCTCAAGTGGCTTCGACTTGAATTCCGGGTGAAACTGGCACCCGAGAAACCACGGATGGTCGGCGATTTCGCAGATTTCGACGTACGTTCCATCCGGCGTCGTGCCCGTGATGCGCAAGCCCGCGGCCACCAGCGTTTCCTCGTACTCCCGGTTGAACTCAAAGCGGTGACGGTGCCGCTCGCCGATTTCCCTCTCGCCGTATGCCGCCCGCGCGAAGCTCCCTTCGGCCAGTTCGCAAAGCCACGCGCCCAGGCGCATGGTGCCGCCAAGTTCGTCGATTCCATTCAACTCGCGCAGCTTAAAGATTACGCGATGGGGCGTGCCTGGATCGAACTCGGTCGAATCCGCGCGTTCCAGCCCGCAAACGTTGCGCGCATACTCGATGACCAGCGTCTGCATGCCGAGGCAAATCCCGAAATACGGGACTTTCCTTTCGCGGGCGAATTGAATCGCGTTAATCATGCCGTCGACTCCGCGCTTTCCGAAGCCGCCGGGAACGAGGATCCCGTCGTAGTCCTCGAGCTGGCGCTCCCAGTCCGGACCGGTGACCCCCTCAGCCTCGATCCAGTTGATGTTCATCTTGAGGCGGTGCGCCATGGCGCCGTGTATGAGGGCCTCCTTGAGACTTTTGTAGGAATCCTCGTACTCCACGTACTTCCCCACGAGGCCGATGTTCACTTCGTCGATCGGATTCTTCATCCG
>SHUI01000012.1 GCA_009697455.1 Bryobacterales bacterium | reverse complement strand
ACCTGTTCCACTTCCCCGTTTCGAACCCCGTAAACATTCTCGTGTAGATTTACCGCCACGCAAACGTGGTTGGGGATCACGTTCACTCTATCGCCGATCTGAAACTCCCGCTGGGCCCTGCGGATATCCACGTAGCCGTGCTCTTCATTCATCTTCGTGAACTGCGCCTCGGGTGCTTCCTTCAGACGGCCGAACGTGACTTCGGACGACAAATTCAAGCGGTCCGACGAAAACGTCTTTGAGCCGCCGTCGATGATCATCTGGCCGGTCTTCGCCGTCGAAACTACGGTCGCCATGATCGATGCCGCGCAGTCCTCAAGGCCGCAACCTCCGCTCATCACCGTATTCATGTCGTTGTAGATGTACGTACCGGGACGGATCTCGTTGACGCCTTCCACTTCGTGCGAATGGAACAGGGCAGGCGTCGAGCCGCCGCTCACGATCTTCAACTCGATTCCGGCGCGCTTGAAATCGGCGAGAATCGACTGCACCAGGGCGCTCAGCGACTTTAGGTCACGCTCGCCCTGTTCGTCGTTGGATTTGATGTGGCCAGGATAGAACGCGATGCCTTCGAGCTTGAGACGGGGCAGGCGGTCAATGCTGATGGCAAGCTGAACAAGTTGCTCGCCGGGCTGAACGCCAACGCGGCCAAGGCCCACGTCAACCTCCGCGAGCACTCCGACATCCACGCGGGCGCGCCGGGCGGCCTCGGCGAGTTGTTGCGCGCAGAACAGATTGTCGAGCGCCACGGTAAGCTTCGTCTTGGGCGCGACTTCCATAAGACGGTCGAGTTTGCTCCGGCCAATTACCGGATACGCAACCAGAAGCTCGGGGGGCTGGGCGCCAATCATCACTTCGGCCTCTCCTACCTTTGCGACGGTTAGTCCGGCCGCACCCGAGGCGAGTTGCAGCTTTCCGACCGCCGTGGATTTGTGTGTCTTCGTGTGCGGCCTGAGGCGAAGATCGTGGTTCCGCGCATAAGCTGCCACGCGGCTGAGATTCGCCTCCATCACGTTCAGGTCGATCAGCAGGGCGGGCGTTTCAAGTTCGGATACAAGCATGTCTCTTCTATAATAGTGTGATGTCCTCCACATTTGCGGAGTTGGCTCCGCCGGAAATCGTAGCGAGGTACGAACCCGTCATTGGGCTGGAGGTTCACGCGCAACTGGCGACGGTGACGAAGATTTTTTGCGGTTGCCCAACCAGCTTCGCGGCGCCGCCGAACACCAACGTTTGCCCGGTGTGTCTCGGCCTGCCGGGCGCGCTTCCGGTTCTGAGCCGTCAGGCAGTGGAACACGCGGTGGCAGCCGCGCTGGCGCTGAATTGCACCATTCGCAACCGGTCGCAATTCGCGCGCAAAAATTATTTTTACCCGGACCTTCCCAAGGGCTACCAGATTTCGCAGTACGACCAGCCGTTCTCAGAACACGGATGGCTGGACATTACCGTCGACGGCGTAAAGAAACGTATCGGCGTCACGCGCGTTCATATGGAAGACGACGCGGGCAAGAGCGTGCACGACGGCTTCAAGGATTCGGACGAGTACACCTACGTCGATCTGAATCGCTGCGGCACGCCGCTCATCGAGATTGTGAGCGAGCCGGACATGCGCAGTTCGGATGAAGCCGTGGCGTACATGACGGAAGTGAAGCAGGTATTGCAGTTCGTCGAAGCCTCCTCATGCGACATGGAGAAGGGCCACCTGCGCTGCGACGCGAACGTTTCCGTGCGGCTCAAAGGCACGGAGAAGCTCGGCACGCGCGCCGAGGTGAAGAACCTGAATTCGTTCCGCTTCGTGAAGGCGGCGATCGAGTACGAGATCGCGCGGCAGGTCGCGATTATCGAAGCTGGCGGCACGATCCATCAGGAAACGCGTCTCTACAACGTAGCGAGCGGCGTCACGGTGGGCATGCGGAGCAAAGAGGATGCGCACGATTACCGGTATTTCCCGGAGCCGGACCTGGTTCCGCTGCGAATCGGCGACGCCTGGCGCGAGCGTGTTCGCGCCAGGATGCCGGAGCTTCCTTCGGCGAAGCGGACGCGGTTTATGGAGAGCTACGGACTGCGCGAGTATGACGCGCAGGTGCTTACCACCACCCGAGCGATGAGCGATTACTTCGAGAAGACGGCCGCGGTTTCGGACGATCCGAGGGCAGCGGCGAACTGGGTGATGGGCGATCTGATGGGAGCGTTGAACGCCGCGGGTAAGGACATTACGGAATCGCCCGTGAGCGCCGAAAGGCTGGGGGAGTTGGTTGCGCTGGTCCGCGCGGGCGAGCTTTCAGGCAAGCTGGCGAAGGACATTTTTCCCAAGATGCTTGAGACGGGAGAGGCGGCATCGGCGATCATGGAGCGCGAAGGGCTGCGCCAGATCAGCGACTCGGGTGCGCTCGACAGGATTCTCGACGATGTGCTGGCCGCGAATCCGAAGCAGGTCGAGCAGTACCGGAGCGGCAAGGCGACCGTGCTCGGATTCCTGGTGGGGCAGGCAATGAAAGCGTCTCGCGGCCAGGCAAACCCCGGCTCCGTGAACGAAATGCTGAAGAAGAAGCTGGGTTGATCCGCAGTCTAATGACGAAGCATTTCGATGTGGGGAATGCCGTCTTCCATGTAGACCTCTGAAGCCGCTTTGAAGCCGAAGCTCTCATAGAAGCGCTGAAGATGGAGTTGCGCGCCGATGCGGATGGGCTGCGCTCGAAACAACTCTTCCATCCTGCTTATCGCTTCCGCCATTAGTGCCCTACCGAAATTGCGGCCGCGGCCGGACTTGGTCGTGAGGACTCGGCCGATCGATGCTTCCTCGTATTTGACTCCGGGCGGAAGCAGGCGCGCGTACGCGATCAACATTCCGTCCACGCGCCCCAAAAGGTGCCACGCCCTGCAGTCGAGACCGTCGGCGTCCAGGAACACGCAGTTCTGCTCGATGACGAACACCTCTTGTCTCGCGGCGAGCGCCTCGTAGACCTCCGCAACCGAGAGGTCCACGAAAGGGCGGAAGTGCCAGATGAGTTTTCCAGACATCGGCTTTTCTCAGATGGTACCCTAGTCGTCTGTGACTCGACAGATTTTCAGGACAAAGCCGGCCGATCAGCTTGTCTCGGAATCCGAGCATCCCGACCGGAAGATGAGGCGGGAACTCGGCCCCTGGGACCTTACGGCCATGGGCATCGGCGCCATCATCGGCAGCGGGATCTTCGCGCTCACCGGGACCGCGGCCGCGGGCACGCAATCCGCAGCGCCGTCTTCCTGGATCGACACGCCTGTCTTCACGTTGCTCGTGGGCGGCGAGATGGGCCGCGCGGGGGCGGGACCCGCCGTAGTCTTTTCGTTCCTGGCCGCGGCGATCTGTTGCGCCTTCGCGGCGCTCTGCTACGCCGAATTCACGGCGATGGTACCCGTTGCAGGGTCCGCATACACTTTTGGTTATGCCAGCCTCGGCGAGCTTGCCGCCTGGATTATCGGGTGGGACCTCATTCTGGAATACGCGATCGGCAACGTCACGATCGCTCTGTCGTGGGGCGATTATTTCGTCGCGCTCGTCGGAAATCTGACCGGTATACGGTTCCCGTTGTGGCTCGTGAAGGATCACATCACCGCGGTCGATATCTGGAGTCATCCGGACCAACTCGCCGCCGCGCGCCTCTCGTTCTCGTCGGTCGATCTCCCGTACGGCTTCGCTTTCAACGTTCCCGCGATGTTCATCGTGGTGCTTGTCACGGCGCTTTCCGTTTACGGAATTCGCGAGTCGGCAAGAGTGAACACGGCGGTTGTCATCCTGAAGGTCGGGATTGTCACGTTCTTTATTGCGTTCGGCGCGTTCTACGTGAACCCCGGCAACTGGCACCCGTTCGCGCCGAAGGGCATTACAGGAATCCTGGGCGCGGCGCCCATCGTCTTCTTCGCGTTCATTGGATTCGACGCGGTGTCAACGATGGCCGAGGAGTCGCGGAATCCACAGCGCGACATGCCGATCGGGATGATTGCGTCGCTCGCGGCAAGTTCCGTGCTGTACATTTTCGTGTCGCTTGTGCTCACCGGCATGCTCCCGTATTCGCGATATTTCGACGACGCTGCGCCGGTCGCGACCGCGCTCGCGTCCACGGGAAACCGCTTCGCGCAGGCGCTTGTGAACGCCGGAGCGCTTGCGGGTATGACCACGACGCTGCTGGTGTTTCAGCTTGGCCAGCCGCGCATCTTCATGGCGATGGCCCGGGACGGCCTGCTGCCAAAGGCCTTTTCGCGCCTTCATCCACGGTTCCGGACGCCGATGATGCCCACCATCCTCACGGGCGCGGTGGTCGCGGTAAGCGCCCTGGTTCTCGACATCAATGCGTCGGCCGCGCTCACGAGCATCGGGACGCTCTTCGCGTATCTGGTGGTGTGCGCCGGCATCATCATATTGCGCCGTACCGATCCAGACCGGCCCCGCGCCTTCCGCACTCCGTTTGTTCCCTGGGTGCCGCTCATCGGGATCGCGATGTGCTTACTCTTAATGCTCGGCCTGCCTGTTCGAACGTGGATTAGGTTCGCCGGATGGCTCGCCGTTGGAGTTGCTATATATGCCTTCTATGGATCGAAACACAGCGGTTTGCGCGACGCTGCTCCTCGCCGCTAGCCTGCTTCCCGCAGCGGACCCGAGCCGTACCGTGGTGGTGATCAGTCTCGACGGCTTTCCGGCCTACGCGCTCGAAGACCCGAAACTTCCCGTTCCGACGCTGCGGCGGCTCATGCGCGAGGGCGCGTCGGCCGCCGCCATGTCCGTGGTCAACCCGTCGGTCACCTGGCCTAATCACACCACGATGGTGACGGGCGTTCCGCCTTCCAAACACGGCGTGCTGTACAACGGCATGCTGGTGCGTGAGAGCGGAACTCCGCCCATGAGAGTTGAGCCTTGGCGCGACAAAGCGGAAATGGTCCGCGTTCCCACCGTCTACGACGTCGCGTTCGGCGCAGGATTGACCACGGCGCAGGTCGATTGGGTGGCGATTCACAATCCCGGCACCATCACCTGGGCATTCCCCGAGCAGCCCAGCGCGGGCGGCAAGATCGAGATGGAAATGATCGCCGAGGGCTTGGTCACGAAGGCCGAGATCGAGGAGTTCGTAAAAAGCAACATCGTCTTTCGCGACCAGATCTGGACACGCGCCGCCGTCCACCTGATCCACAAGCACCAGCCGAACCTCCTGCTGTTCCACCTGCTTAGCCTCGATTCGACTCATCACACTTATGGTCCCCGATCGCCCGCCGCGCTGACGGCCATGGCCATGCTCGACGCTCAGGTGCGGCAGATTCTCGACGCGCTCGAGGCGGCGGGATTGAAGGATCGCGCGACGGTCCTGGTCGTCTCCGATCACGGATTCAAGACCACACTGAAGGGGGTTCGCGCCAACGCGATATTGAAGAAGGCGGGATTGGCGAAGGCGGCATACGTAGTGCCGGAGGGCGGTACGGCAATGCTGTATCTGACGGATGAGGCGAACCGCGCGGACCGGCTGCGCGAGTTAAGCAAGCTGTTCAACAACGTCGAGGGCGTCTCGGCGCGCGGAGGTGCGTTTGCCGCGCTCGACATGCCGGAACCCCTTGAGAATAAACAGATGGCCGATCTGCTTCTGGTGGCAAGCGACCGCTACACGTTCGTGGGTGGCGATGGAGATCCGGCCGTCTTCGATCTTCCGCGCCCTGGGGGAAGTCACGGTTACCTTCACAGCGACCCAGAGATGAACGCAATTTTCATTGCGTGGGGAAACGGCATCAAGCCTGGTGCAAGATTGGACCGGATTCGAAATCTGGACGTGGCTCCGACAATCGCGGCATTGCTCGGCCTGGACCTGAAGAACGTGGACGGAACGGCGTTGCGGGAGATTCTGAAATGATCGCCCGGGCCGTCCTGGAACAAACGCCGCCGGCGTAACGTATGGAATTATAGAGGAGGGAGAGAATATGGCGTATTGCAGCCAGTGCGGGCAAGCGGTCGCGGACAGCGATTCGTTCTGTGCGTCGTGCGGGGCACGGCAGGCCGGCGGGCCGAGAACTCCGGCCGATCCGCTGGGCGCTTTCACACCGCGCACGGCGTCGATTCTCTGCTACGTGCCGGTGGTCGGCTGGATCGCCGCGATCGTTGTGTTGGCGGCGGAGAAGTTCCGCAACAACCGAAATGTCCGGTTCCACGCGTTTCAGGGCCTCTACCTGTTTGTCGCGTGGCTGATGGTTGATCAAGTCCTGACGCCGCTATTCCACTCGCTGCCGGGCTCGATGTTTCGGGTGGACAAGTTGATGCACGTGGGCTTGCTCGTCCTGTGGGTCTTCATGATGGTGAAAGCCGGCGAGGAACGGCCCTATTCGCTGCCGGTCGTGGGCGACCTGGCCGAGCGCTCGGTTGCGGAACGTTAGGGCGTCCGTTTCGAAGCGTTGGGACGAATCCGTCCACGAAGGCCTGCAGCGGTCAGGTCCGCTAATCTATTCCAGGCTCTGCCAGCCAGCGAGGGCGAAGCGTCCCGGCCGATCCGCCCTACGCTACCCTGCCATTACCAGCTAAAACGCAACGCCATTTGGAGGATACGGGGATCGAAAGCAGCAGTGGTCCGCAGGAAGTTGCCCGAGCTTCGATTGCCATCGGGCCCGCCGAGGTTCACGCGGTTGAACGCGTTGAACACTTCAAACCGGAACTCCGAAACCACCCTCTCGCTAATGGGAAAACGCTTGTGCAGACCGAGATCCGTTGTCGCCAGCCCGGGTCCGCGGAAGGTGTTTCGCCCCTGCGCGCCAAAGGTGCCTACCGCATTCAGCGCGAACGCCGTGGGGTTCAGCCACGACTGTATCCGATCCCCGCGTGGACGTCCATCCGCCGGGTAGGGGTTTCCCACAATATCGGCGCGCTGCCCCCCTGTGCCCGTCCGCGCGTTGTCCACCCCGCTTCCCACGGTGAATGGAAATCCGGATTGGAGAGTGGTTATTCCCGTTAGATTCCATCCACCCATCAGGAAATTCGCGGCGCGCTTCTCGAACCTGACCGGAAGCTGCCATAGACCCGACAAGGAGAGCACATGCTTGTGGTCAAAATCGGAGATACCGCGGCTGTAGTGGAGATCGAAGGGATTAGCATGAGTCTGGCCGGTTGACTTGTTCGCCGACCCATCGTCAATCGCTTTCGACCACATGTAGTTCGCGAGGATAGAGAATCCCTTGCTGAACCGGCGCTCGGCCGTCACCTGCATCGAGTGAAACGTCGAGTTGCCCACCGGTTCGAGCAGCGTCACGTTTCCGAATTCGGGGAACAACGGCCGTCTCTGATTCGTCGTGGCGGTGGTCACGCCGGGTGCGTAAACCGCCGTGTTGACCTCGCGCAGCGAGATCAGCCGGGTGCCCTTCGATCCGGCGTACGCGATCCTTCCGACGAACCCCGAAGCGATCTCACGCTCCACAGTCAGGTTCCATGCCTGCAGATTCGCATTGCGCATGTGCTCTTCGTAGACGAATGCCACATGCGGCTTGACGAATACGACATCGGAAGACGGATTCAGCGGGGCGGGGAAAGGATTGCGGCTGCCCGCGTACGGATCCGTGAAGCTGTTTACGTTGTTGCCGTCCGTATTGACGACGGTCCCAAACGGCCCCTGGTTCGCCTGGCTGTTGGTGGAAATCGTATTCGACCGGTCATAGAACATGCCATAACCGCCGCGTACGCTAGTCCTGCCATTGCCAAGCACGTCCCAGGCGAAACCGAGACGAGGTCCGAAGTTTGTCCACGCCGTCTTGTAGCCGCCGTCGGGCAGTCCTGGATCGCCCGGATAGAGCACGCCGCGCGGAGCGTTGGGGTAGCGCTTCGACTGCTGCCCCGGACGCCACGCCGACAACTTCCCGTTCAGATCCGTAAAGGGGAAAAACGGATCCCAGCGAACGCCCATGTCGAGGGTGAAACGCCGGGTTACTTTGATGGAATCCTGGAAATGCAGGGCGAAGATGGTGAACCGGTTGTCCTTATACTCTCCAATGCCCTGCGAGAGAGTCGCGAATTTGCCGATGAAAAAATCGGCAAGGGCATCGCTCGTGAACGGCGCGGCGCCGTTCCAGCCGAACTGCCCGTTTGCGCGAAAATTATTCACGATATCGCCACGCCCGCGTCCGTATTGACCGCCGAAGCTGATGTTGTGATTCCTTTTCGTCCAGCGGAGTGTGTCGGTTAACTCCCACTCATCGCGGATGAAATTGTTGGTGTCGCCGGTATTGATCTGGAAGTATCCGTTGACGGTCAGGTGATACTGCGGCTTGGCGTCGTTGTACATCTTCACGCCGAGCGCCGTGAGCGACTTCTCCGGCCCCACTTGTACGACGGGTCCATCCGTGTGGTTGAAGCTGAACAACATGTTGTGGACGACGGTAGGACTCATGATCCACGTGTCGGTAACGGTCGTCGACCAGTTTCGCCAATCCCGTCCGCCGACCGAGGCCAGGTAATTGGAGCGATCGAGGAACGCAGGCTGCGCGGCCCACGACCGCCAGTAGCGGCCCGACAAGCGATGCCGGGATCCGATCTGTTCATCACCGCGCGCAAGAATCTGGCTGTCATCGAAACTGGCCGGCGCCTGAAAGCTGATGGTATTCCCTGAAGTGGGCAACGGCAAGTAACTTTCGGCAATTGTTCGCGCCACCGAATTGAATTGCGAGAGAGGGATCTGGTTGCCCGCATACGGCGCATTTCCAAAAGGATCGCGCAGTTGCCTGGGCAATGCCGAAAAATCGCCGCGCTTCTGCGCCGCCGTGGGGACGATGCGGCTTGCGGCGGAGGGTTGCTGCCTGAGAGTCGTCTTCTGATACGAGAAAAAGAAAAAAGTCTTGTCGCGGCCGTTGTACACCTTAGGTAATAACACGGGGCCGCCCGCCGTGAACCCGTACTGATTCCGCTTCAGTCCGTCGTCGATCCGTTTTCCGGCGACGGCCGGGTTAAAGAAGTTGGCTGCGTTGAGCGCCTTATTGCGGACGTACTCGAACGCCGCTCCATGAAACTCGTTCGTTCCCGAGCGCGTGACCGCGTTCACAATGCCTCCGGAATTGCGCCCGAATTCGGCCGAGAAGTTGTTGGTCTGCACGCTGAACTCCTGAAGCGCGTCGGGGTTTGGCATCGGATTCGGCGCGTTTGAATAGTGGTCGTTATTCTGCGCGCCGTCGAGAAGATAATTGGTCTGGTTGGCGCGGCTCCCGTTCACGGACACCGGGGTCGTCCCCGGATACGTGGTTCCCGAAGTGACGTCCGCTCTAAAATCCGCCTGAACGCCCACGACCAGCCGCATCAGCTGGGTCGGGTTCCTCCCGTTCAAGGGCAGTTCCTCGATTCTTTTCTTGTCGACGACGGTTTTTAGTGTTGATGTGGTGGTGTCGACCGTCACGACATCGGCGGTCACGGTGATCTTCTCGGTAGTCTGACCGACGGTGAGCGTAATGTCGACGCGGACCACCTCGTTCACCTGAAGCTGCACGCCCTTTGCTTCGAAAGGACGGAATCCGGCGAAGCTCGCAGTCACGCTATACCCTCCCACGGGCAAGGCGCGGAAATTGTAAACGCCGGTCGAATCCGCAATCGACTCGAATTTTGAATTCGTGGCCGTGTTCAGCGCGATAACCTGCGCGTTGGGGACAATGGCGCCCGCGGGATCCTTCACGAAACCTGTAATCGAGCCCGAGACGCTTTGAGCGAAACTCGAAGCCGCCGCGACCAGTAAAGCGATTAAAAGACGCATGGTGCCTCCCCTGTTCATCCTATTCACGTTTAGAACCTCCACTATCTCTATAGGCTACTCCGTTCCGCTTCACGGTGACAAGGGACGTCCCAAGGAAGCGCCATTCAGATTCACCGCTCAACCCCTGCCGGTTGGCGCGCGGAATCGTCGAAGCGAACCAGTGCGGGCATGGCCGGATACCGGGTTAAGAACGGGTTGGAAATCGTCGCATCCCGGAAGGGCATATCTCGATGTTGCCCGTACTTCTTCGAGCACCGTCACCGCGCGCTCTCCCCTTCCCACGCGGGACGGGCGGGTGCGGGCCACCGCGCTATCCAAGTGGCTACCGCGCTTCCGGCGAACCAGACCCGGTTCCACTGATCGTGATCGATCGGAATGGACACCACTCGCACGCCTCGCTCGTACTCCGGACGAAAAAACGCGCCAGTCGCGTAGTCGCTCCGGGCATCGTGGATTCTGGCCCGGGATTGTACCGTGACGATTTGCGTCGCAATCCCGGCCACGCCGGTCAAGATCCGGGTTCGCAATGGTGTGAAAGTTGCCGCGGCGGGCATTCCCCGCCCTCGACAACTACCAGATCAACCGGGCGTTCAACTGAATCTGCCGTGCGCCGTCCGTTCCCTGCAATTCGCCGAAGAAGCGGTTGTTGATGCTGGTCACGAGTCCACTGAGGTTCGTATGATTGAGGAAGTTGAAGCCGTCCAAGCCTGCGCGGACCCGGACACGCTCGTTGACCGCGAACTCCTTCGAGAGCGCGACGTTCAGGTTCCAGGATCCCGGTCCTCGAATCGCGTTGTTGCCGACATTACCCGGGCGGACACTGATCCGGGATACCGGGTTAATCGGAACCAGCGCGAATGCGGCCGGGTTTAGATATTTCAGCGTCTTTGAGTAGTCCTGGAAAATCGTCTGGCCGCCGATGTAATCCGGGCGGGAGACGTTCAGACCGGTACCTGTCTGAGAAAGCTGTACCGCGGTCCCGCTGCGGGCAAGCAAGACGCCGGAAACCTGCCAACCGCCTATTAGGCGGCGCGCCACGACGCTGTTGAGGCTGGTGAACTTCGGCGCCTGATAGGTCCACTCGCCGATAAGGTAATGGGTGATATCACCGGTGCTGGGACCACGATCGGCCTTCGGATTGAAGAATTCCTGCGTACGGGCGTCGCCGTCACCCTGGTAATAGGCGCCGATATCGCCGCCCGCGGTAGACAGGCTCTTGCCCCACGTGTAATGGAGGCTACCGCTCAGTCCGTGAGAAAACCGCTTACGAAGCGACGTCTGCCACGACGAATAGAACATCTGCTGCGATTCATCCACGTAGTAGTTTACGTTTAGCCGTGGGTTGGGACGCAGGCCCGTAAGGCGGTCCGGCTCGTTCATCCAACGTTGCATCAGGAACTTCACGCCGCGCGTGCCGACAAAGGCCGACTCGATGGCGAGGCTCGAGGTAATCTCACGCTGGAAACCAAATGTGAAGTGCATGGAGTATGGATTCTGCAAGTGAGGGTTTACCGAAGAGAACGTCGTGATCCAGCCGCGGGCAGCGGTTTCGGACTCGATGATCCGGATCAAATCGTCGTTGTAGGTGGGCCACTTGATCCCGAGTCTGGTGGCATCGGCACGAATAAAATTGAAACGAAATGGGGCGGAAGGAGTGGGCTGCACGTGCGCCCACATCGCGCCCGCTACCTGTCCACTGAACAACACGCCGAAACCTCCACGCACAACCGTCTTGCCCTTGCCGCCGACATTATAGGCGAAGCCAAAACGCGGCCCGAGGTTCACCCATTTGTCGGAGTCGTACGGGTTGTCGAGCGGACGAATGGGCCCAACCGCGAAGCTCGTGTTGAGCGGGCTGCCTGGATTGTAGATCCCGGTTAGCGGGGCCTTGCTGCTCGCCTCCGGAACCAGATGCGAGAAGTAATCGTAGCGGATTCCAAGGTTGAGGGTAAGGTCGGAGCGAACGCGCCAGTCGGTCTGCGCGAAGCCTCCTATCTGGTACATTTTCGCCGTGTAATCTCCGTTACCGTAGGTGGGACCAATCGTGTTCGGGATGTTGTTGATGAAGTCCGCACGAGTGCTGTAGGCGATGTTTACGGCTTCGGGGTTGTTGCGCCGGCAGCAGTCGCGGCGCACGGTAAAACCAAATTTCAGCGAGTGCTTTCCCAGATGGCGCGCGAACTTCTGGTCGAAGTTGTAGGTGCGTCCCTCCATCAGGTACAGTTCCTGATCCGGATTGGCAACGCCTGGATAGCTCAGGCGCGGGATACGGCGTCCGAACGGCACCGCTTCGTTCTTGTTGACGGGGTCGAATTGCGTGAAGAAGAAAGCGTCTTCCCGGTGCATGTCCGTCAGGTGATAGCCAAAGCGCGATTCCGAAGTCCAACTGGCGCCGCCGGTGATGAAGTTCGCGGTGCCGCGCTCGTCCCAGATCTTAAAATCGCGATTGTTTGCGCCGTTGAGGTAATGGCGCGGCAGTAACTGGGTGGGGCGGCCGCGGCTGTATGTAAGAGAAAGTGTGCTCGTGTCTTTGAGGCGGATGTCGCCTTTGAGATCGGCATGATTGTCGTCGCGCCGGGAAGTGGCCGGGTTGATGTAGAGACCGGTGTCGTCGTTTGGGCCCACGGGCTGATTCGGCAACGGAATATGGTCCAGGTAGAGCTTGTAAGAAGGCGTCACACGCAGGGCCTCATCCCGTAACCGGGATGTCAACAAGGTCTCCTGAACAAGGGAGAATGCCCGCTCCCGGTAGCCCTCATAGACGCCGAAAAGGAAGATCTTGTCGCGCTTGAGTGGCCCGCCGATCGAGCCGCCGAACTGGTTGAACGTGAGGCCTGGCTTGTTGGTCAGGCGCTGATGCCGGGCGTCGAGGTTTTCCGCCCGGAAATTCTCGAACAGAGTGCCGTGCCACTGATTTGTTCCTGACCGGCTCAGCAGATTCACCTGGCCCGCCACCATGTTGCCGTACTCGGCTGGCGGAACACCCTTGATGGTGTGAACCTCTTGAATGGCCTCGATGCTCATGATGTCGATGAGGTTGGGTTGAAGGTAATTCGAGGAGTAGCGTCCCTCGGGGTTCCCGCCGGCATCGGTGCCGTCCACGGTGTAGGACACGCCGTTTTTCCCGACGCCATTCATCCGCACGCCTTCAGGCGCCATGTTGACGCCGCTGTTGATGGCGAGCAGGTTGGTATAGTTTCGGCGCAATATCGGCAACGAAGTAATTTTCGACGTATCGAAGGTGTTGAGTTGCTCGGAGGAGACGGTGTTGATAAGCGGAGCGTTTCCCTCGACGTTAACGACATCGGTGGTGGCGCCGACCTCAAGCGAGTATGTCTGGCGTACATTTTGAGCCGCGCTCAGTTCGATGCCTTTGCTCTCAATCCGTTTGAAACCCTTGGCCTCAATGCGCAGCGTGTAGGCGCCCACGCGCAGGAAGTCAAAGACAGCTTCCCCGATTGGACTTGTGGTTCTGGTGGCAGCCGCGCCGGTGCCCTCGTGGACCAACGATACGGTGGCGCCGCCGATGATTCCTCCAGTGGAATCGGTGACGACGGCGTAAAACGTGGCAGTTGTCTGCTGCGCTTGGATCGCGGCGGCGAAAGCCGCGAAAAGTGAACACAATACTGACGCTTTGCGAAAACTCATTTGATCCCCCTTCCGAAAATCCATAGTTGGGACGGAGTGTATCACACCTATCACGCCCGGGGCACTCGGGGCCCAGGCAAGCCAGGCAAGCGACATCAAACGGGCCGGCGCCGCGGTTCCTACTTGCGATCGAGGGGATGATCCGCGCCGCTCCGCTCGATCGCCTGGGCGCTCAGCAGAAGAAAGCGGGGCACGTGGAAGAAGCCTTTGTAGCCGTTGCCCTTCGCATTGTGCGTCACGCGGCCCGCCCGGTCGCAGTAGCCGAACCACTCGCCGAATTCGGGGTCGGCGAAAGTGCGAAAGCTGTAGCTGTCGACTTTTTCGAGCCATCGCAGGAAGCGCTCTTCCTTCGTGCGCAGGTACGCCAGCACCAGCGCGTATATCGCTTCGGTGTGAGGCCACCAGAGCTTCATGGACCATTCGAGCGGCATGGGCGGGCGGCCTTCGATATCCATGAAATAGTACAATCCTTCGTGTTCGCGGTCCCACCCGAATTCGAGCGCCCCTTCAATCGCGTCGAGAACCGTTCGCTCGATCGCCGCGTCCGGATGATGTTCGAGCATGCGCAGTAGAAACCACGAGACTTCGCACGAGTGGCCCGGACACACGAGGCGGCCCTCCGGCGAATCGAGGCGTGCGCCTTCCGGCGAAACGTTTTCGATGAGCACACGCCGGGCCGGCACGTAATGCAGCATGGCCGCTTGGATGCACTCTCGCATCACGTCTTTGTAGCAGCTGTTCCCCGTGGCCGCGTAGAGTTCAAGCGCCATGCTCGATACCACCATCACATCCGCCAATTGGCTGACGGGGGCCTGTCCCGCGAGCGCGGGACGGCCGAGCAACTCGGGGCGGGCGATCCATTCGCGAATCCGCTCGAAGAGGTCCTCGGCTTCGCGTTGGTAATCCGGCCCACCCTCGGCCTTCGCGTACTCAAGCAATCCAAGCACGACGAAGACAGCCGCGTAGGGCTTGCGTTGGAATGCGGAAGGCAGCCCTTCCCGGGTGAGGCTGAAGTAGTAGCGGCCGTCTTCGTCGCGGCCGTTGCGTCCGACGAAACCGATGATCGAGCGCGCGGCCGCGAGCCACTCCGGACGCTGTTCGACTTCGTTAAAGAGTTTGCTGAACATCCACGCCGCGCGTCCCTGGAGCCAGACATACTTGCGCGTGTCGTAGACCCGGCCTTCGCGGTCAAGACAAGTGAAATAGCCGCCATGCTCGCGGTCGAGCGAATGATTCAACCAGAAGGGAACGACGGATTCGAGCAGATGCCGGCGGTACTTCGCGGCATAGGGCGCCAGCGCATTCATAGCCGCACGAACCATCGCTTGCGGTACATGGCCCAGGCCGCGAGATACACGACGGCAACGTTCGAAAGGGCGAAGAGCAAGGACGCGTTGTAAGGGTTCGCGATCGGCACGAATACATTCTGGTAGACGAGCGTTTTCATCGTGGATCCATCGAGCTTGACGATCCCCAGCATCCGCGCCAGAAGCCCCGAGAGCGCGTACAGTACAATGGCGTTCGACCCGTAGATTGCGAATGGCCGGCTCCATCGGGCCCATCCCTTTACGTCGACGGTCCAGTAGCACACGCCGAACACCGCGAGCGCGAGACCGGCCATCAGCGAAGTGTAGGACGGAGTCCAGAGGTTCTTGTTGATCGGCATCCAGATATTCATCACGTAGCCGGCCAGGATCAGCACCCCACCCGACGCGAGCATGCCGAGGGTCTTCTCGTTGCCGCCCCGCCGGGTCCGCAGCCACGCGCCGGTCAGTATCCCGAAGAGCGTGCTCGCAATCGCCGGCAGGGTGCTCACGATCCCTTCCGGGTCCCATGTCTTCGTCTGCGAATACATGTGCCCCGTGAGGAACATGCGATCGACGTAGGCTGAGAAGTTTCCATCATTCGTAAACACGCCCGGTCCGTAGCCTGGTACGGGAACGAGCGTCATCAGGACCCAGTACACGGCGAACAACACGGGAATCGACAACGCACAACCGCGAATTCCGAGATAAAGAAGGATCGCCGCCGCGATGAGATAGCACACAGCAATCCTCTGAAGCACACCGGGAATGCGCAGGGTGGAGAGGTTGAAATAGGGAAAGCCGTTCAGCAGGAGCCCGACGGCGAAGATCGACGCGGCGCGCTTCAGCGAATGCAGCATCAGCGGTCCACGCGACACGCCTGGCGTCTCAAGCGGCGTTTCAAACCGCTTTGCAAACGAGTAGGTCATCGCCACTCCGGCGATCCACAGAAAGAAAGGAAATACGGTGTCGGTGAATGTCCAGCCGTTCCACGAGGCGTGCAGAAGCGGCGCGTAGGTGGTCGCTCCCGCGCCGGGGTTGTTCACCAGAATCATCGAGGCGATGGTCAGGCCGCGAAACGCGTCGAGGGAGAGGAGGCGGCCTTTCATCTGGCGTCGATCTTCACGAGTTTGCGGTCGATGGCGGCAAGGTTCGTGGCTCCCGCCAGGCCCATGCTCAGCGCGAGTTCATGCTGCAGCAGTTCGAGCACTTTCGCCACGCCCGCCTGACCATAGGCACCTAGTCCCCAGAGCGGCGGGCGACCGATCAGCACTGCTTTCGCGCCGATTGCGAGGGCTTTCAAAATGTCCGTTCCCCGCCGGAACCCGCTGTCGATCAGCACCGGAATCCTGCCGCCGACGGCCTCCACGATCTCGGGCAGTACTTCAATTGTGGAAGGCGCGTACTCAAGATAACGGCCGCCATGATTCGACACGATAATACCAGCCGCGCCCCGTTCCACCGCAAGTTTCGCATCCTCCGCCGTCAGGATTCCCTTGAGCAGCACCGGAACCTTCGCGTATTTGTTGATCTCGTCGAGAAACGACCAGGTGAGGTGGGCCGTGAATTGAGACTGAAGTTTGTAGGGCAGGGGTTCACGCGGCGCCGCGCCGCGACGGCCTCCGGGACTCGGAACCGCGACCGGACCAGCCGAGGTGCGGTTGCGAAGCAGTCTCTCCCGGTGGGAGCCGTAGGCGGAATCGAGCGTAACGCAGACGGCCTTGCAACCAGCGCCGACAGCCCGTTCCACGCGATCGCGCGTGCCGTCCCAGTCCGGGCCGACGTAAAGCTGGAACCACAGCGGGCCGGTCGCGGCTGCTCCGATTTTGTCGATGGGATAGCTCGAATTCGTGCTCACCGCCATGATCGTCTTCATCTGCCCCGCACCGCGCGCGGTGGCGAGTTCGCCTTGTTCGTGAGCAAGTTGATGCCCCGCGGTGGGTGCGACCAGAATCGGCATGGAGATCTTCTGCCCGAATAATTCGGTGGACAGGTCCATCTTGCTGACGTCTCTCATGAACCGCGGGCGGAACGTGATGCGGTCGAAACTTTCCCGGTTGCGGCGCATGGTCCACTCGGCGTCCACGCCGCCTGCGATGAAGTCGTAGTTGTTCTTCGGGACTTTGCTCTTCAGAATCGGCTCGAACTCAAACACGTTGACAAGATCGTCGATTGCGGGAAAACGATCCCGCGTGTCGCCGAGAACCTCCTGCGCGCGGAGCAGGGGCGAACCCGCCATCCACATCATGGTGTTTCGTAAGGCGTCTCGTCGGTTCATGGTGAATCGTGTCTCCCTTTCAGCGTTGTTCGTGACAGAAATTGCAGGCGATTGAAGCCTGGTTGGCGCGGTGACAGTCCATGCAGGCTCCCATGGACACTTCCTTCTCGCGGCGCAGCGCGGCGCTTTCTTTTACCGGTCCGTGGCATGTCTCGCAGTTGGCCTTGGCTCGCGACAAATGTTCCTTGTGGCTGAAAAAGACGTAATCCGGAATGCGATAGACGCGTTTCCACGGCACGTCTGCTCCATCTTTATGAAATGCCGTGAGCTTCTGGATATGGGGGCTGTCCGTCTTGATGGCCTTGTGGCATTCCATGCAGGTTGCGGTTGGGGGCAGGCCCGCGAACTCGCCGGGGTCCGCTACCGGATGGCACTTAGCGCAGGCGAGGCCCAGCGTGGAGGCGTGGTGCTTATGGCTAAACGGAAGCGGCTGTTCGGGCGCGGGCCGCTGCGCGAGCGCCGCAATTACGATAAGACCCGAAACCCAGGGGAGCTTTGCCATTCCGCATCATTTTATACGATGCGAGCTGCCGGATGAAAGCGGCGCGGCTCCGCCACGACCTAAACTTCGAGGCCATTAGGCCGATGAGGTGATGTAAAGGATTATGGTCTTCGCGCGGCGCATTTCGATTCTCTTCGTCACCTTGCTTCTAGCGGGGCTCGGTGGGGCAACATTGTTGCGGCTTGCGCCGGGCTTCAGCGCGGATGAAAGGGATCTCGACTCACGGCTGAACGCGGGGAGCCACGAAGCGTTCGAGGCTGTTCGCGCCGGCGAGCGGAATCTGGGGCGTTTCTACCTGTTGTATCTGAGCCGTCTCGCTCGGGGGGATCTCGGTACGTCGCGACTCTTCTCGCGGCCGGTGGTGGAACTTCTTCGGGAACGCCTGCCGTTGACCATGGGCACTGTTCTCGCCGGATTCGCAATGGCTTGGACGGCTGGGCTGGCCCTTTCCGCGGTATCGGCGATGGCGCGCAACCAAGCTCTTCCTTTTGCGCTCGGCGGCTTCGGCTCGGCTCTGCTATGCGTGCCCTCGGCCCTAATGGCGGTCTTGTTCTACAGGATGGACGTACCGGCTAGCGCCGGTGTGGCGGCCGTAATCTTTCCGAAAGTGTTCTTCTATTCGAAGCGGTTATTTCGCGCCTCGCTCGCCAAACCGCACGTGCTGACGGCCCGGGCAAAGGGCCTCGGCGATGTCCGGGTGTTCATCTGGCACGCCGTTCCACCCGTCGCGGAGGAGCTTTTTTCGCTGGCCGGTGTTACGCTCGCGCTAGGCTTGAGCGCGGCGATACCGCTCGAAGTGATTCTGGATCTGCCGGGCATCGGTCAACTCGCCTGGAAGGCGGCGCTGGGGCGGGACCTATCTCTGCTGGTCAGCCTGACTCTTTTGATCGGCGCGTTCACGCTAACAGCGAATGCTTTGGCGGATGCCTTGGCGCATGCCACGCGGGGAGCGGGATCGAATGACGACAGCCGCTAAGGTCGCAGGCGTGCTTCTGCTGGTTGTCACCGCCACTTCTCTGGCCGCAGGTCTGCTTTCGCCCGTTTCCTACGAGACGCAGTTCCGGGAATCACCAAACGCGCCGCCTTGCCGCCAGTTTCCGCTCGGCACAGACGAGCTGGGGCGGGACCGTCTGGCCCGGCTGCTCTATGGAAGCCGGGTTTCCCTGCTCCTTGCGCCGGCCGCCGCGGGGCTTTCAGTCGCGCTCTCGGCGCTGATCGGCATTACGGCCGGATACGCGGGCGGCTGGGTTGAGCGCGCGACGATGGCGGCGGCTGACCTTTTCGTTTCGTTGCCATGGCTGTTTCTGCTGCTTACCGTGCGGGCGCTGCTTCCTCTTAATGTCACGCCGTGGGCTTCAATCCTGATCACCTTTCTGCTGCTGGGCGTCTTGAGTTGGGCACCGGGAGCGCGGGTGATCCGGGCAGGCGCGTCCGCGCTGAAGCGTTCCGAGTTTGCACTTCTCGCGCGCGCGAGCGGGTGTCCGAAGCCGCGCCTGTTGTGGAAGCACATACTGCCGAACCTGCGCCCGCTGATGGCTGCCCAGTTCTGGATCGCGATTCCGGTGTTCATTCTGAGTGAGGCGAATCTGGGCATGCTCGGACTAGGCATTGCCGAACCATTGCCTTCGTGGGGAGGCTTGCTCGCGGAGCTTCAGGACCCGGGACGCGTCGGCGGGAATCCGGTCCTGCTTGCGCCAGCCGTTCTTTTAACCGTGTTTCTTAGTTGTCTTCAATTCGTGTTTTCGAAGGAGGATCAATGAGCTTCCAAGCAACGAGTATCAGAGCAACGCGGCGCGCGGTTCTGGTTGCGGCGCTGTGTCTGGGCGCATGCTTCGGACAGGGTGGGGAACTGCGGTTTTCGATCCGCAGCGATCCAAAGACCTTCGACCCCTTGCTCGCCGAGGACGACGCTTCGGAAACTGTCCGGTACCTGACGGGCGGTACGCTGATTCGTATTGATCGCCGGACACAGAAGTTCATTCCAGAGCTTGCCGAGTCGTGGCAAATCACGGCGGGAGGAACGAAGATCGCCTTCAAGCTGAGACAGGGAGTGCTCTTTTCGGACGGGACTCCTTTCTCCGCCGATGACGTGGCACATACGTTCCGCCGTGTCATGGATCCGAACCTGCATTCACCGGTCGGCGATTCCTTTCGCGGCGGGCCCGGTGAAATCAAAACCGAAGTACAAGGACCGGCGCGGATTACGGTCACTTTTCCGGCGGCGCTCGCGGGCGTGGAACGTCTCTTCGATCAGTTGACAATCGTTTCGTCGCGATCTCCGAAGAAGGAACTGGCCACGCTCGGTCCATTCGTTCTGGGTGAGCACAAGCCGGGGTCCTACGTCCTGTTCCGCCGCAATCCCAACTATTGGAAGAAGGATGCCGCCGGGCGCAGGCTCCCCTATCTCGATTCAGTCCGCGCGGACATCCAGCAGAACCTCGACCTGGAACTGCTGCGATTCAAACGGGGCGAAGTTCAACTGATCGATACACTCGACCCTGAGTTGTTCGACCGGCTATCGGCGGATTCGCCCGGTGAGGCGAAAAACGCCGGGGCATCGCTTGAATCGGAGATGCTGTGGTTCAACCAGGTGGCGGCGGCGCCACTGCCCGCATACAAGAAGGCCTGGTTCCGGTCGAAGGACTTTCGCCGCGCGGTCTCAAGCGCCATCAACCGCGGCGATCTTTGCCGGCTGGCCTACAAGGGGCACGCGGACCCCGCCGCAGGCCCGATTTCCGGGGCAAACCGGTTGTGGGTGAACGCGAAGCTCACGCCCCATGTCTTCGAGCCACAAGCCGCGCTCGCCCGATTGCAACGGGGCGGATTCCGCCTTGAGGCGGGAACACTTCGCGATCCCCAAGGCAACGTGGTGGAGTTCTCGCTGGCGACAAATTCGGGCAACAAGTCGCGGGCGCGGATTGCGGCCCTGATCCAGCAGGATCTGGCCAAGATAGGAATCAGGCTGAATGTGGTCCCGCTCGATTTTCCGTCTTTGATCGAGCGGATGACCAGGACCTACGACTATGAAGCCTGCCTGCTCGGACTGGTCAACGTGGACCTCGATCCGAACTCCCAGATGAACGTGTGGCTGAGTTCGGCGGGAAACCATCAGTGGAATCCCAAACAGAAGACGCCCGAAACGCCGTGGGAAGCCGAGATCGACAGATTGATGCTGGCGCAGTCGTCTGCGCTAGATCCCAAGAAGCGAAAAGCCGCTTTCGACCGCGTGCAGGAGATCGTGTGGGAGGAAGCGCCATTCCTTTACCTGGTGAACAAGCACGCGCTGGCGGCTGTGTCGCGTTCGGTGTTAAACGCCTCCCCTGTCGCGCTGTGGCCGCGGCTGTACTGGAATCCGGAGTATCTTCAAGTTGCCAACCAGATGGCGCGGACCCGCTGATGTCCGAGACGGCCATGAACGGCCTAACGCCTCTGCTGTCGGTTTCGCTCAACGCCAGCTACCCAAACCGTCCCCATGTGCTTGAGGACGTCCGCTTCGATGTTCAGCAGGGCGAGATTCTCGCATTGGTAGGGCAGAGCGGTTGCGGAAAAAGCACGATCGCGCTGTGCATTTTGAAGCTTCTCGGGGTAAAAGGCGGCTCGGCGTCGGGCGCTATCAAGTTCCAGGGCCGCGACCTCGAATGGGCCTCCGAGCGCGAGATGCGCGCTATCCGCGGACGGCAGATCGCCATGGTTCCCCAGAGCCCGCTTTCGTCGCTGAATCCCGCGTTGCGAATCGGCGCGCAACTCAAGGAAGCCTGGCGCGCGCATGCGGAGGAGGAATGGGAAGCCGCAAAGCCGCGGGTACTCCAACTCCTCGAAAGCGTCGATCTGCCGTGCGACGAGGGCTTTCTCCGCCGCGTTCCGAGTCAGATCAGCGTGGGGCAGGCGCAGCGTGTGCTGATCGCCATGGCGGTTATCCACCGTCCGCGCCTGCTGATTGCGGATGAACCTACGAGCGCGCTCGACCTTATTACCCAGCGCGAGGTACTCGATCTGTTCGCACGCCTGAACCGCGAATTGAACATGGCCATACTTTACATCTCGCACGACCTTCTTTCCGTGGCGGCTCTTTGCCATCGCGCCGCCGTGCTAGAACGGGGCCGGATCGTCGAGTGCGGAACGGCAGAGCAGATCTTCGAGCGCCCGGCGCATCCTTACACCCGGCGATTGATCGACGCGCTGCCGAGGGTGGGGCAGCCTAGCGGGGTCGGCCAAAGCTTTTGACGCAACGAAATCCGATGGTGGGGCTGCGTTCCGCTTGCCTAGCCCAGCTTCGATAGGAGTTGGTCAGGAACGTCTCGGGCGTGTCGAACCAGGAGCCGCCTCTCAAGACCCGGTACCGGCCCTCGCCCGGACCCGGCGGGTTCTTCGGCGGCGCGGCCTCGTAATACGTACGCCCGTACCAGTCCGCGTTCCACTCCCAAACGTTGCCGATCATGTCACCGAGACCGAACGCGTTCCTCGGCTTCGACCCCACGTCCACCGCGCCGTTATCAAGACCATAAACCGCAAGCGCGGTGGTTGGATTCGCGTTGCCCCAGGGGTATTTGAGCCCATCGGCGGGACCGCGGCAAGCACGCTCCCACTCAGCCTCCGTCGGCAGGCGTTTTCCTTCCCAGGCACAGAACGCAGAAGCGTCGTCCCAACTCACGTTGACCACGGGCCGCTTCTCCATTGCGGGAGCAACTTCTCCGTTGCGCCAGTGGTAAGGCGGCTTGTGGCGGGTGGCGTTGACGAAAGCCGCGTAGCGCCGATTGGTGACTTCGAACTCGTCCATGTAGAACGGATCGACGGCGATCTTGCGGACCGGGAGGTCGTCTTTGAACGGCGTGGGATACCAGATGAGCTTCTCGTCCGGCCAATCGTAGGTGCGGCCGCGCGAAAATTCTGCGCCGGGAATGAAGACCATCCCAGGCTCGGCCGCGAAGATGGCGGCAGCGCAGAACGAGAGAAGACAACCGCTAACCGTAGATATTCGAAAGCTCATCCGTGGGGATAATCCCATTTGCGCCGAGTTGATCGACGTAGGCGTAGGTTCGTCCCGAAGGAAGATTGTGAACCTCTTTCGACCAGTCGATGCCGAGCGCCGAATAGATCGTGGCCACGACGTTCTCAATGCGCGGCTGCGCCTTATGCTTCCACCCGGTTTCCGCGCAGGTTCTGCCCTCGCTATCGGACGCGCCCAGCACCAGTCCGCCCTTGACACCGGCTCCGGCGAACATGGCGGGGAACACATGCTTGTGATGGTCGCGGCCGGCGAGATGGTTTAACGGTCCCGGCGTGCGGCCGAATTCGCTCATCAGCACGACCAGAGTTTCGTCGAGGAGCGTCTTTCCGGGCGTCGCCTTCGATGGCGTCGCGGCGAGATCCTCTATCAGACTGGCCGCGGCGGGATCGAAATCGGAAATCAACTTGTAGTGGTTGTCGGAATTCGACTTGTCCCAGATGTTCTTGTGATGGTCCCATCCGTGGTGGCAGATATGTACGTAACGGGTGCCCGCGTCCTGCGCCAGCACATTGCGGGTGAGAGCGCTCGCGATGCCGACGCCGGTGTTGCCGTAACGCTTCGTGTCTTCACCGGTAACTTTGAACGTCGTGGGCCAGCGCGAGTCCGTAAGAAGGCGCTTGGCAGTGCCGCTGAAGTCTTCGTAGGCCTCGACGTCGCGCCCGTAGCTGCTCATGCTGCCACGAATCTCTCGAAGCTTCGACAGCACCCGCCACCGTTCTTCAATCAACTCGACGGCCTTCTGGTCAAGCGACATGCCGCTCAAAGCCGACTGCGCGTTCAGATCGAATACCGAGTAGCGCGGCGGGAGGAAACCAGTGGAGAGCGCGCCTACCTGATTCGTTTCCAAATTAAACGAGACGTAAGTTGGAAAAGTATCGGCGTCGCGCCGGAACTTCTCAAGCTCGGCGGCGACAACCGATCCGACCGATGGAATTTCCCGCGCAAAGGCCACGTTCAACTGGCGGCCTGCCTGCACGTAATACTGACCCCGCAAGTGCACTTCTTCGTGACTGACGAGCGAGCGCTGGATCGCGATGCGGTCCATCACCTTTTCCATGCGGGGGAACATGTTCACGGGAAAGTGAATGCCCGTGCTAATCTTGCGGACCTGGAAATCCTTTGGCGTCGCGACGTTGTCCTTGAAGTCAAAAGTGTCCAGATGGCTGATGGCGCCAGAAATCTCGAAAAAGACAACGTTTCGGGCGTTTCCGCGCGGAGTTTTCCCGCGGCCCGAATCGGCGGCTCGGAGTTTCATGGGCCAGACACCTTCAAGCGAAGCGCCGGCCAAGCCGAATCCGCCGTACTTCAGAAGCTCACGGCGGGTTGGAATCAGATCGCTGACTCGTTTAGGATCGCTCATCGCCGCTCCTTAAAAGTTGTATAGAAACTCGACCAGATTCAGCAGCGCCCACTCGACGTTTTGCGCGCCCGTCACGCGGTTCCTGTCGAGGAATGAAACCGCCAGAGCCTTTTCCTCGGGAACCGGCTCGCGGGACAGGGTAGCAAGGAATAGCTCTTCGACAACCTTGCCGTTATCCTGATAGCTATCGAGCAACCGCTGCACGCGGCTGTCTTTCTCAGCGAGAACCCGGTCGTTGACAACGGGCGACCGCATGAGCATGATCGGTTGCAGGGGCGAGGCCTGCGAGGGCTTAGCCGGAGTCCCACGATTGGCTTGGCCAAAGGCGTTCAGGAAGCTCTTGAGTTCTCCCTGCGCGCGGGGCATCGCGGACTGCATTGCCATGGTCACGGTAGGCCCGGGCGGATCGTCGTCGTTCTGTACCTTTCTACGCCGTCCGCCGCCGAAGCTGCCCGGGCGTCCGGTAGCAATCGTGATCGAATCGTGAATTTCCTCCGCGGTCAACATGCGGGCGTACTTGCGCGCGTAGTAGCGCGTGTAGGAATCTTTCCACTCGCCGGGGAACCGCGCGGAAAGCTGGTAGGCGCTTGAATTGCAGATCACGCGGAACAGCGAATGCAGGCTGTGGTTGTTCTTCCGGAAGTGGGCGGCCAGTTCGTTCAGCAATTCAGGATGGGAGGGCTGAAGCTGCCAGCCGGCAGGGACGCGATCCGGATCCTGCCTGGCAAGGTCGAATTCGTCGACCGGCTCGACAATGCCGACACCCATCAACTTCGACCAGAACATGTTGACGGTGGCGCGCGCGAACTGCGGGTGGCTGGTCATCATCCGGGCGAACTCGTCTCGCGGCTCCGCCCCGCCCGCGAGGGCCTCATTCGTGAGAAGGAACTTAGGAGTGCCTTCACCACCCATGCGTTTCATGCGAAGCATGCTGTCGGCCTTGGTGTTGTAGCCAACGTTCAGGTCGTCCACCAGGGAGTGTCCCATGATGGCTTCGGTGTGCTCGACGTGCGGGATGTATCGCGTGTTACCCAGAAACGCGGCCTGACGGAAAAAATCCGTCCGCTTCTGCCTGCTCAAATAGACGTTAACCTTCTCAAGGTGTGCCGCTCCGTCATGACAGGCGATGCAAGAGAGATTAATGCCCAAGAACACACGGCCGAACAGGATCGAAAGCTCGTCGTGGGTGTCCATCTGATGGATCTTCCGCAGATCGTTGGGACCTTCTTCCTGTCCGGGCTTACCCTCGACGTGCTCGCGAACGATTGGATTCACGGACGCCACGACGTAATTGCTCTTGGCCGAGCTGTTGATCAGGGAGCGCGCGAAATCGTCGTATGCCCGGTCCGAGGCGAGGCTTTCCCGGAGCGTGTAGTGGAACAGATTGATGCCCCGGCCCATCTTGCCGTTGGCGCGCAGGAGGTCCATGTAGAAGTAGGCCCACTTGTCGACGAACGCCGGACTACCGATCAGCTTGTCGATCAACTTCGCGCGCTTTGCCGGAGATGTGTCGCCGAGAAACGCCCGAAGATCCGCAGCCGCGGGGATCTGCCCTGTAAGATCGAGCGTCACGCGGCGGAAAAACTCCTGATCGGTCGAAATGGGAGCGTGCGGCACGCCGTCCTTCTGCATTTTGCCGAAGATGCGGTTGTCGATGAAGCTCCGGAGCGGAACGCTTTCGGACTGCGCGGCGGATGGAAGCGAAGCGGCAAGCCGGGCGGTCGCCGCGCCTGCGTCCATGGACTTCGGCCCTTGAAAGAGGGACCCGTGCACGTCCGAGGACATGTTGGAGGCGTCAGCCGGCTTGCTTTTCTGCTTCGGAACTTCCGCGGCGCAGCAAAACGCCACCGTCAGTGGCAGGATGAAGGCTAGACGTAGCAATAGTTACCCCCCAGGACGTCGAGGACGCACCTGCGAGTAGTATCATGCCGCGAAAGGGGCAAAGTCAAGGACCGGTATCCAACACAGGATGTGTGTTGGTTCAGCGTGAAACGGAGAGCGGGCGCTCTCCGGTAGCGAGTATAACGCCAATTCCGAGGGGCAGTTCGCCCAGCCGGAAGCGGTCGCGGGCAGGCTGAATGGGGCAGGCGCCGAAAAACCGCAACTGGTTTCAAGAAAAAGGAAGTCAGTTTGGCGGATCTCATTCACAACAGCGCGCGCGCCGCAGCGTGACGGGCTTCGCGCGTCGACCCTCTGGTGCCGTTACGCCGGAATTGAAACGATTGCGCTATTGTGAAGAATCGCAGCCAGGGAGGTTCGCGCATATGGAATCACTCACGGATTACGCTGAGTTATTTCCCGTGTTCAGTGGATTGTTGCTCGGCTCGGCGCTGGGCTATCTGAGTCCGGGAGTGCGTTTGCGCGCTGGTGTGTTGTTGTCCGTTGCGCTCGGCGGGTTCGCAACCGTGGTCAGCGGCGAGTTCCGGCTCAGTTGGGGATTCCTGCTCTTCGACGTACCGCTGGTGGCCGCAACGGCGGCGGTGTCCGCAACGGCGATGCACTGGTTCCGTCAGTCGCGGAAGGAGTCCTAGCCATGGCAAAAAAGACCGGCCGCGGGCAGCCGACGCCAAAGCCCTTGGCCGCCGGACCAGGCAAGAAAAAGACCATTCCCGGACCACGCAAGAGTACTCACAAGAAACGCGCGGCATGGTTCCGGGCCCGCGCGGCGTGGCCTTTTCGCGACGCCGATGGCGATCACCTGATGGTACAGCGGGCCTCGGCGGCAGGTCCCGCGCCATTGCACCCGCCATTGGCCGCCAGCAGGCAATGGGAGAGCATGGGGCCTTCGAACGTAGGAGGCCGGCTCACGAGCGTGGTTGTCCACCCCACGAATCCGGACGCAATTTGGGTTGGCTCGGCCGGCGGCGGCGTGTGGCGGAGCAAGGATGGAGGAGTTACCTGGTCCGGTCTATGGCACAAGCAGGAGAGCCTCAACGTTGGTTCGCTCGCCATTGACGCTCGCTCGCCAAACGTTCTCTACTGCGGAACCGGAGAGGCGAATCTATCCGCCGATTCCTATCCCGGCGCAGGAATTTATCGCTCCACCGACAGCGGCGATTCCTGGACGCTTTGGGCTCCCGTAAAGCAATACGGACTTCCCGGGCGCATCGGTACGATTGCAGTCGATCCGTTCGACTCCTTGCATATCCGCGCCGGAGGCGTAAGTCATAGCGACACCGGTTCTTCGGGCATGTTCGTCACGACCGACGGCGGAGTGACGTAGAGGCGGGAAAACTTCATCTCCCCGAACGGCTATTTCTGTCACGCAATAGCGTTTCATCCGAAACAGCACGGCATCATCTTTGCCGCCGTTTATGAACGCGGCATCAGGAGCGGCATATGGCGGACGACCGACGGCGGGGTCACCTGGATCCACCTCACCGGGAAGCTTCCAAGCCCCGAGTTGTTCAGGCGAACAAGCCTCGCCATCGCGCCCTCTGAACCCCGAACCGTTTACGCCATCGCTTCGAACGATAACGACGGGGTGTTGGGCGTGTTTGTCAGCAAGGACATGGGCGACACATGGTCGAGCATCGGTGGAACGCATTTCCGCCGTGAGGGCCAGATGTCGTACGGTATCACCATTGCGGTGCATCCCACGAATGCCGGGCATGTTCTCTGCGGCGGGGTCGACCTGCATCGCACCACCGACGGCGGCGTCACTTGGCGGCAGGTGACGCACTGGGATGCGGAACGGGGCGCCGAAAAATACGCGCACGCCGATCATCACTGCCTCGCGATGCCGTCCGCCGCGCCCGGGCGCGTGTACGACTGCAACGATGGCGGCATGGACCGTTCAGACGACGGCGGCCGGAAATGGAAGAATTGCAGCAACGGACTGGCCGTCACGATGTACTACGACTTTGACGTCGCGCCGACGGATGCCAGGAGTTTCGGCGGCGGAACTCAGGACAACGGCACCTGCGTCACAGAGGATGGCAGGCCGGACACTCATGGAGAGATTCTTGGGGGCGACGGTGGCTGGATGGTCTACAATCCGCAACGCGCCACCCGCCGCTACGCCTCCTATTACAACTTCAACATTTTCCGCTTTCGAGGCTCCGCGGAGCCGACGGACGTGTCCCCGCCCGCGACCAAGGCGGAGCGTGACGCCATCTGGATGTGCTACATCACGATCGATCCGAATAAACCGAAGACGGTGTTTACCGGAACGTCGCGCGTATGGAAAACAACCAACGAGGGCAGTCTTTGGAAGCCGGTCTCAGGCGGTCTGGATGGCAGCTCGATTACGGCTATTGAAGTAGCCGCGGCGAATTCGAAGTATGTCTACGTGGGAACCGAGAACGGAGGCTTGTTCCGGAGCGTGGATGGCGGCAAATCATGGTCAGGAAACCTGGCGGGAGCGCAAATGCCCGGAAGGCTGGTAAGCCGGATCGAGACGCATCCATCGCAGGAATCGACTGTCTTCGTGACCACGGCAGGGAAAGGAAGCTCGCACGTGTTCCGTTCAAGCGACGCCGGTCTGTCGTGGACGGATATTGACCAAGGCAAACTGCCTGACGTCCCGCACAGCGCCATTGTCGTTCCGGCGGACGATCCGGATGCGCTCTACGTCTCGAACGATACCGGGGTTTTTGTAACCTATGACGGAGGAAACTCGTGGGTCAACCTCAGCCGGAACCTTCCCAATGTGATGGCCGCGGACTTGGTCTATCACGAAGGTGAAGGAACGTTGTGGGTGGCAACCTATGGGCGGAGCATTTGGCGAATCAAGGTCCGCTAGAACCGTGCCGCTTCTGAAACCACGCCGCGCGGCGCTGAAGATTTCCGTGCGGTTCGGGAACGGCGGGCGCGCAGCGGTGAATGAGGAGTTCCATTCCATCCGTTAGGAAGAGCGTTCCGGATTCGAGAATTCGCAGGCCGGGAACGGCGCCGGCCGCGATTACGAATATGCCTTCCGTGCCGTCGATTCCCGTAACGCGGAGCGATTCGGGAAGATCCTCGATTATGAAGGCGTCGACTTGGCCGGCGTCAAAGCGTCGGCAGACAACACCCGCAGCCCGCAATGCGGCTTCAATGCCGGGTAGCATCGCTTAAGTATAGGACTTTCCTGTTACCGGCGTCGACGCGGGACTGTTTGGGTGTAGATGCAACCAAACAGTGTCACCTCTGGATCGGGACTAGCCGCCAAGGACCCCGGACTTGTGGCGTTGCAATCGCGTGCTTTTCCTTCTCCGGTGATCGTGTTCGAAACGGCCCGGAGCAGTCGAGGGAGCGGGATGGCGCGATTTTCGGCAACAGCAGCACGTGCACGTGGTTGGAATTTCTCTGCATGCTTGGGGTCGGCTCCCCGGAACACACTATTTCGGAGCTCAATACCCAGCCTGCAGATACCCCTGTCCAACGCTTCAAGTGCGACGTTGCCGCCGCCCTCGCATGGCTCGGGGCCAAGAGTGGTTCGCTACAGGCGACAAAATGTTCGCCTCCCACCGGTTGCGAATTGCAACAGCCCCTTCGCCATCACTGCCGCCGCACGCGCGCAAGATCACGATCCGTCGTCCCGCATCGAAACGCGCGCTCGCCAGCGCAAATTCGCCGTTCCTACGTCCGGCGAAACCTCGCGTAAACGCGCATCGAGCCGAAGGCGCATTAACTTCCGGCCGGCAGAAGACTTCGTCGCGCACCAGTTCTTACAACGGCAGTGAGGCCTTTAGCGTAATCTGCTTTCCCGCTGCGCGGTCTTCAATGCGCAATTCGCCGTTCTCCAGCTTCGCGTCGTCAACCTTCGAAAAGCCTTCCGGCGTGCGCGCGTAGAAGATCAGGAAATCGGTCCCGATCTTCGACTTAGCAGGCAGCCAGCGGTAGGTCGGCACGCCGAACATGGACCCGGTCGAAATCACTTCGCGCCGGGGCAGATCGAAGGGCTGCGTGCCGAACTCGAGGCCGCGCGCCATCTGATTCGGCGCAACATAATTCTCCCAGGTCTGCAGCCACGGGGACTCCTCGCGCTTGATGACATAGCCCAGAAGCAGCCGCTTGACGGGGTTGAGCGCGGTCACGAAAACGAGCCTGCGCGAAGGGTCGAGCCGGTCGTCGTGTGGTCGCCGGAATTCGGCGGCGCAGGCGCGGCGCGCAGATCGATCTTGCCTCCGCCGATCCCCGGAGCCATAGGCCACGTGAAATCTTCGAAAGACGTGAGGCGGTGCGGCAGCCCGCCTCCCCTGCCTTCGTGCTTCCGCGTCTTCGAAGGCCCGGCGGAAAAATCCACGACGGTGACGCCAGCTTCAAGGAACGGCGAGCCGATGGTCGCATGTTCGGCCCAATTGACGGGGCGGTCGAACCCCATCAGGTTCTCGAGTTCACTGTGAACGTAGACGACATTTTCCGAATCCACGATGCGGATCGTACGGGTCAAAACTTCCTGTACGACCGGCAACTTCACGGACTGCGTGAGGACAGACGTATTGCCTTCCTTCGTGTGGGATCGCGTTTCCCACGGCAGCGCGTGCGCCTCGCCGTGACCCGGCAAACCAGCGGCCTGTTCCTCTTTGGATACGGGGCCGAAGCCGTCCACGCACACAAAGTGCCCGCGCGAATTTCCGAAGCGCGCGGGCTTGCCGGCCTCGCGGGCGATACGCGCAGGATTCCAGAGCGGGCTCAACTTTGCCGGATCGTCCCGGAGGATCAGGTTCGCGAGCGCCCCGCCCTCCGCCATCACCGTAAGTTCCAGTTTGTCGTTCGCAACGATGAGCGCCGGACGGTCTTCAAAAACCGTGGTCGATTGCGCGAAGGCAATACTAAAGGTGGCGAGAAGCAACAGAATTCGCATGGTTCGTTATTATTCCACACTTCCGGAGTGCGGAATCGTTTCCTTCGCGAATGTCGCCAGTACGCTCGACCCCGCCGTTCCCTAGAATTGCAGCTTCGCCGCGAACTACCATTGCCGCGGCACGTAATTCGCGAACGCGCCGAAGATGCGTCCGGCGACGCCGGGGCAATCAACGCACGAATTGGGATTCGCCAGATTCGTGTGGTTGCCAAAGTTGAACGATTCGGCGCGGACCTGGAGCTTGAGACCCTCGCTTAACGCGAAGTTTTTGAACATCGACATATCCCACTGCGAGAAGGACGGGCCGACGATGGCGTTGCGGCCGACGGTTCCGAACCGGCCGCGCTGCGGACGCTGCCAGGGTCCATCCACCTGCCCGTTGGCGGTGAGTGGCGTGCTCGTGGTCTTGAACCAGCCGAACTGGTTGGGATCGCCAACGCTGTAGTCGCCGATCAGATCGGGACGGCACCAGCCGGTGTCGCGGTCGGCGTTGCAATCGCGGTAGCTCGGGGTGAAGGGCTGGCCGGCCATCCAGGAGTAGGTCCCGTTCAACTGCCAGCCGCCGATCAAGGCGTCGAGTGGCTTGGCGGCGTTGCTCATATACTTGCGCCCCTTGCCCACGGGCACTTCATACAGCGAGGCGAGAAACACCACATGCGCCCGATTGTTGTTCGAGACGGCGCGGGCCAGTTTCGCCGCCCGAGGATAGTAGGTGCCGTCGAAATCGATGTTCTTCGACCATGTGTAGTGGGACATGACGTTGAAGCCGCTGGCGAAGCGCTTGTCGAATTTGATCTGAAGCGAATGATAGTTATTGCTAGCGTCTGAACCGTAGTAGCGCAAGTTCTGGCTCCAGCCGAACTGCTGGAAGAACGGCTTGCGTTGATTGGTGGTGGTGACTCCGAAACCGTCAATAGAAGCCTGATTGGGATCGTAGTCGCCGCCGGTACCGGCGAAGACGTGCGTGCCCTTTGTGCCAACGTAGGCGAGTTCAAACGACGACGTGGAGTTGATCTGGCGCTGCACCGTGAAGTTCCACGCGTCGACCGTGGGGAACCGGATTGGGTTCGTGATGACGAACGCGGTGACGCCGTTCGGCAGCCGGTTGTCGCCGTGCGGTCCCTTGGGCTGCGCGGCAAGAATACTCGCGGGATCAAGCGCCGTTGGGCCCTGTGCCAGCGTGAAGACCGCGTCGAAGTTGTTCGCGGGCTGGGTCGATTGAATGCCCAACACGGGAAGGTTCTGCGTGACGTTGTGTCCGAAGATCGAGCCGAACACCCCCAGATTGTAGCCGCGGCCATAACCGCTGCGGATCACCGTTTTCGGATTCAACTGATAGGCGATTCCGAGCCGAGGCGCAAAGTTGTTCAACGGAGAGGTGACGTTGAGATCGCGGCCAACACCGTTGACTCCGGCGACCCGCACTTCGCCGGTCGTGATGTCGACGAATCCGCCGTTGCGGTCGCCATTGACGAATTGCGGACGGTAGATTTCCCAACGAATTCCATAGTTGACGGTGAGTTTCGAGGTGACTTTCCAGGAGTCCTGCGCAAAGAAGAACCAGCGGTTCTGCGTTTCGCGCGCATCGAGCGAATTCGAAACGTAGCGCTCGAAGCGGGAGACGTCGCCCATGAGGAAGGATGCGAGTCCCGTGCCGCCGCCGTTCGGTCCCTGAGTGCGGGCGGCGTCGAAGTTGAGTTCGCCGGAGCGGTGACGGTCGCTCGGCACGCGGAGGTTGAACGCCCGGCGAATGTCCGCGCCGAACTTCAAGGTGTGGTTGCCGCGGATGTTGGTCCAGTTGTTGACGAACTGATACTGGTTCTCGTCCTGGATCAGCGGGCAGTTGCAGCTATTCACGCCGAGCGCATAGCCGAACTTAAATAAACCGTTCCCGTAGCCATTGATGAAGAAGGCAGGCATTCCGGAATTGAAATTCTTGTCGACGTTGACACCGGGAAGGCCGGCGTCCGCCGCGGGCGAGGTTCCGATCCCATTGGGCTGGCCAAAGACTTTGTAGCGAAACCAGCCGAAGCGGAAGTCGGTCAAGAGCGTAGGCCGGAGGTTGTAGTCGAAACCGCCAGCGACGGAGTGGTTTCGGGATTCGGAGGTTCCGGCGTAGGCGCTGGTGGAGCCCGAGGCGTCGAACCCTGGACCGCCGGCGACCAATCCAAACGAGCCAGGCGCCACCATGCGGAAGTCCTGAAGGGAGTAGCGCCCGAAGACGTGCAGTTTCTCAGTTGTGAAGTGGTCGATACGAACGTTAAACGCGTCGTCGCTGAACTTCACGCCGCCGGAGGAAGCGAAGTTGGGCTGATCAAGAGCGGCGTTGATGTTCGGCAGCGGAATCAACTTCAGAAAGTTCGCGGTTTGCGTGGAAAGGCGGCTCGCGGGAATACGATCGTTCGGAAAGCGCGTGCGGTTGGCGGGTGCGCCGCTCAGCGGATCGAAGATTGGGAATCCGGTTGCGCCAAGGTCTCCGCTACGTTCCGCCTCGGTGGGAACGCGGAGGAGCGCGCCTCCGCCGGTGTTGCGGCGCGTGCCCTGAAAGTCGCCGAAGTAGAAGAGCTTGTTCTTGCGGAGCGCGCCACCGAGCGCGCCGCCAAACTGGTTCCATTGCGTAAGTGGAATCAGGCGTCCATTCGAATTCGGTATAACACGGGATTGCGTGAACGGGTTACGAGCCTGGGTGTGATCGTTACGCAGGAATTCGAACACCGAACCATGCATCTGATTGGTTCCGGAGCGGGTCTGTGCGCTGACGACGCCGGCGCTCGCGACGCCAAACTCTGCGTCGTAATTGGCGGTCGTGATCTTAGCCTCCGTCACCGATTCGAGAGTGGGATTGATGACGATCCAGCCGAGAACTGCATCGTGGTTGTCGGTGCCGTCCAGCAGGTGGGAAGTGCCCGCGAAGCTCTGGCCGTTCACAAGCATGCGGTAGGAACCTTGGGGGTTCTCGGCCGACGCGGCGGTCAGGCTGGTTGGGAACGAAACCACGCCAGGCGTCATGAGCTGGAAGTTCGTGAAACGCCGGCTGAGGATCGGCAGTTCCGTAAGGACCTTGTTGCTGTATGTAGTCGCGACGTCGCTACGTTCGGTCTTTAGAATACCGACTTCGCCGCTGACCTCGATGGTTTGGCTCACTTCGCCGACTTCGAGTTTCGCTTCGACGCGAACCTCGCTGTCGACCGACACGTTCACGTTATCCCGCACGAAGACCTTGAACCCTGGGGCCTCGACTCGAACGCGGTAGCGCCCGACAATCAGGAAACGCTGCGCAAAAATGCCAGAGTCATTCGCAGTGCTCGCATTGCTAACGTCCCGGCCGACATCGGTGATGGTGACCTTCGCGCCCGGAACAGCTCCGCCACCGGAATCGGTTACGACGCCTACGATACTTCCGTAGACTGCCTGTGCGTTCAGAGGTAACGCGGAAAGAGACAGGAGAACGGCACTGACGGCCGCGAGTCGCGCAAGCTTCATGGTTACGAAATCCCCTTTTGGTGCTGTTGGTAAGAGTAGTACGCTGAAAAGGCGGTGTCAAGATTATGGTCGAAACGGCGCTTCTTATTCCGGCGTTGCTCTGGGGCGCGCTCGCGCAATCCCCTTCCTGGCGCGCCGGAGTGGATGCCCTGAAGAGCAAAGGAGATGCCGCGGGAGCGTTGGAACTGCTCGAAAAGCAACCGCGATCGGCTGAAGTCGAAGACGAGACGGGGTTTCTGCTGGCCGTTCTGGCGCGGCGATCCGAGGCCATCGCGCACTTCGAGAAAGCGCTGACGATGAGCCCTGGGTACTCACCCGCGGCCTTTCATCTAGGCGTCGCGCTGTGGCTGGAGTCACCGGGCGAGAAAGCTTTGGAACTATTGAAGCGCGCCGCGGAAGGTCGGCCTAAGGATTTCGAGTACCGGTCACGGTATGCGCAGGCTCTCGATCAACTTGAGCGCTACCGCGAAGCCATGGTGGAGTTTCATGCCGCCGTGGCGTTGAAGCCGCAAGACGGAACGGCATGGTACCGGCTGGGGCTCACGGCGCAACGCTCGGGCGATCGGAGGGCCGCATCGGGCGCGTACGCGAAAGCCGTGGAGCTAAACCCCTGGAACGCGGACGCCCGCAACAACCTCGGCTTTGTCCTGGTCGAGGCCGGACAGGCCGACCGCGCACTTGAACAATTCCAAAAGGTCCTGGCGCGGGATCCGAACAACGTCGCGGCGCTCGGCAATACCGGTTTCGCGTGGCTGCAGAAGGGTGAATTCGCAAAGGCGATATCGGCGTATGAGAAAGCGCTGGCGCTCGATCCGAAATCGGCGCCGATGCACTACAATCTCGGATTGGCGTTGAAACAGAAGGACGACCTCGAAGGCGCCAAGCGTTCCCTGCGGCGCGCGATCGAACTAGATCCGAAAATTGCGGAGGCGCATTACACGCTTGGCATTACGCACTGGCAGGCGGGCGAGTTGGCCGAGGCGGAAGGGGAAATGCGCGCCGCAGCAGATGGGAACCCGGCCTATGCGGAAGCCTTTGCGATGCTTGGCACGGTCCTCAGGCAACAGGGCAAGAATGAGGAAGCGATTGAGGCATTGAGGGAAGCGATCCGGCTCGACCCTGAGTCCCCCGGTCCGCATATGGTGATGGGGCAAATCCTGCGGGCCAAGGGCGACACTGAGGGGAGCAGGCTGGCCTACGCCGAAGCCGCGCGCGTAAAGGCGAACAGAGAGGCGGAACAGAAGGTGATATTTGACCGGTCTGTAACGGAGACAGTCGGGGCGAGGCGCGGAAGGTGAGCGGGTCGCGGAGAGGGTCCCGGCGTGAATTCATCGGGTCGCTGGCGCGCACCGCGGCATTGTTCAGTTTCGATCAGATCGCGGGCCATTCGCAGTCGCTTGGCGCGCGCTTCGTCAACGTGGCACGCGAAGCCGGTCTCCATTCGAAAACAATATTCGGCGGCGAGAAGAGCAATCGCTTCCTGGTCGAGACCACGGGCTGCGGCGTTGCGTTCTTCGACTACGACAACGACGGCTGGCTGGACATCTTCCTTGTCAATGGAACACGCTTCGAAGCGAAGGGCCCAGCGCCTACGAACCGGCTCTACAAAAACAATCGTGACGGAACCTTTACGGACGTGACGGTGAAGGCCGGCCTCGTGCGATCCGGTTGGGGCCAAGGTGTTTGCGTTGGCGATTACGACAACGACGGGAACGACGACTTGTTCGTCAGCTATTGGGGCGGCAACGCGCTCTACCACAACA